>NZ_JAHKPW010000010.1:95943-116887 GCF_018860755.1 Colwellia sp. D2M02
GCAAAAATAATCTCGAAAGGTCAAAAGTCCCTAAGAAAAGAACAGCTATTTTATAAAGTAGCTGGCGAAAAGGAGTCGTTTTATTCACGCCCCGGTAATTTTTGCCAAGAAACGGTATCGCGTACATAAACCGGCTGCGCTTCTTCAGCACTAACACCAAGCCCTTGGCTAAATTTAGCAGCGCCAATAGTTAACATTGCGACCGCATTAGGAAATAAAATTTCAGGGCTGCCGTCATTACTTTTCAATACGGAGAGCTGCGCTGAATAAGCATCCCAACCAGTACCAACACCGTAAGCAGCACTAGGGGCAATGTTCGCGAAATGTTGCGCTAGCTTTTCTGGTGGTGTTACCGCCTCATCACATTGCGCTTGCATAATGTTGTTATCATCAACAATAAAATAACCGTTGTATACTTCATTCATACGCGCATCTATCGCCGCAATCACTTGTTTTTGCTGATATTGCTCAAACGCGCTTTGCGCCATTGCTTGTAAGCCAGAAACGCCTACAACCGGTAAATTAGCTGAAAAAGCTAAACCTTGCGCCACACCAACGCCAATTCTTACGCCAGTAAAGCTGCCAGGGCCTTGCCCAAAAATCAAACCGTCTAATTGCTGTAATGTTACGTCTGCTTCTTTAAGCAACTCATCAATCATAGGCAATAATCGTAAACTATGAGACTGCGGGCATAACTCATAACGACTATAAACATTATCATTTACTTGAAGGGCGACAGAGCAAGCTTCTGTTGAGGCATCAATGGCCAAATAATTCACAATACATTACCTTAAATTTTATCACGTGACGTATTACACGCTGTTTTATATCTATTACCTTTGACAGCAATTTTACACTAGCTGAAGATAGCTTTGCTATATTTTACCTATTCTTTACTAACAATAGCCACTTTATATTGTTGTTAAAAACTGCGCGGCTTTAGTGATATCTCGGCTGCGTTTCATATCAGGCAAACTTTTCAAAAAAGTGCCACCATAAGGTCGATTAACCAACCTGTCATCACAAATAACTAAAATACCTTGGTCGCTCACGTCTCTAATTAAGCGTCCAACTCCCTGCTTCAAGGCAATGACCGCCTGCGGTAATTGTATTTGCGCAAAAGGGTCGCCACCTTGTCGGCGAACATCTTCACAACGTGCTTGTAATAAAGGATCATCTGGAGAGGCAAACGGTAACTTATCAATAATCACACAAGTTAACTTATCGCCCCTAACATCAACCCCCTCCCAAAAACTCGCCGTGGCAAGTAAAACAGCGCTATCTTGAGCAACAAATTCATCTAATAATTTACGTTTAGCCATTTGCCCTTGAACCAGCAATGGGTTTTCAATAGCTTGCGATAATATTTCAGCGACTTGGTTCATTACTCGGTAACTGGTAAACAGCATAAAACAAGCGCCTTTGCTGGCCGCAATTAATGGTATAGCAATATCAGCTAAACTTTGTGCTCTATTTTTGTCGTTTGCCTGCGGTAAATAACGCGGCACAATTAATTGTGACTGTTGCTGATAATCAAACGGGCTTTCTAAGTGCAATTGGCTCGCCCCAGTTAATCCTAAATGATTAATAAAATGCTCAAACGAGTTATCAACCGCAAGTGTGGCTGAAGTAAAAATCCACCCTGCCCCTGAATTTTTCACATACTCGCTAAACTTGTCGGCAACGGTTAAAGGGGTTTGGTGAAGCACCACATGACGCGGCGTAGTTTCATACCAAAAGCTAATACCTAGTGCGTCTACATTGGCCATAACTTCATATTGCGCCAGCAAACTCACAACACGATCAAAGCAACTGTCTATCGCTTCATTGCGCGATACACATAACTTAATCACTTGATATAAAAAATCTAAATCTGTTTTTAGTAATTGAAATTTTTGAGTGAACTGAGGCTGATGGCATTTTTCTCGCCAATTACCACGCTCAGGATCGTAATTAAACAATAACCTAAATTCTTGCGTGGTTTTTTGCAGTTTTTCGGCGGCGCGCGATAACTGTTTAACATCGGTTAAAGTGCTACGATAAATTTGTAAAACGTCTGTACATAAATCAGATAATTGTCGAGTTGAAAAACTTTGCCCAAAATATTCACTGGCAATATCGCCTATTTGATGTGCTTCATCAAAAATCATCACTTGCGCTTTAGGGATAAGCTCACCAAAGCCAGTATCTTTTAATGCCATATCAGCAAAAAACAAATGATGATTAACCACAATAAGGTCGGCATCTATTGCCTTTTGGCGAGCTTTTACTAAATAACAGCTTTCATAGTCGGGACAATCGCGCGCTAAACAATTATCTAAGGTGCTGGTAACAAAAGGAAAAATAGTAGAGTCTTCACCAACATTAACCAACTCGCCTATATCACCTGTTTGTGTACCCGTTGCCCAACTAGCTACCTTTACTAAGTCTTGCAACATTTGGGCATCTAATTGACCGCGAGTTTGCTGATATTGCGCCAAACGATAAGTACATAAATAATTAGCACGACCTTTAAGCAAAGCAACTTGCGCATTACTGGCAAGGGCTTTACGCACTAATGGGATGTCTTTATGAAAAAGCTGCTCTTGTAAGTTTTTAGTACCGGTAGAAACAATAATTTTTTTATTGGCAGTGGTGTCATTCTCATCAGTAGTTTTTTGATAAGTTAATGATAAAAAAGCCGGAATTAAATAAGCAAAAGTTTTACCTGTACCTGTACCGGCTTCCACAACAAGTGATGACTCTTGCGCTATCGCTTTACCTACTTCAAGTGCCATATCTGTTTGCGCTTGACGCGGAGAAAACCCTGAAATAGCTTGAGCTAATGCACCATCAAGAGAAAATGCTTGCGTAATATTTAACGATGAGGGTGTAGAGCTTGCAGACGACATTACGTAAAAAACACTTAAGCTAGAAATGATTATACTGCGCAGTATACTCAACCTCTACTCAAGCATAAAGATCTAAGTTTTTTCCTTTATGTTCATCTTCGTCATCAGGGGTAGGATCTTTTTTACCATTAGGGCAATACTCTGTATCTTCTGGAGTTGTCTTATTGAGTAATTCCTGTTTAAGTAATTCTTGTTTAAGTAAGTCCTGTTCGAGCAAACCTTGCTCTGGTAGTGGTTTTTTATCCTTTTGCTCTTTATCTTTTTGACTTTTCGATTGATGTGAATCGCGCTTTTCAGCCCCGCTATCATCTTTTTTAAAATAGTACTCATGATTTTCTAGATGATCAGGGTCTTCCTTGAGCTTAGGTGAGGCGGCATCTTTGACTAGCGCCTTTACTTTAAGCTGAGTAGGTTTAATCGGCACAGGTACAACGCGTGTTAATTGAGTCGTAAAAATATCCATAGCAATAACCTTTAATCTCCAATCGTTAAAATAGTCTAATTTAAACTACTAGTACCAAGCTACTCCCCTAAAAACACTAAGTAACCTGAGCTCGGCTTAACAAATGTTTCTCTAGCAGCTATTTTCCTCACCTCTTCGTTAAATTAAGAAAAACTATCAAGTTAGCGATTGAGAAAAATAATTTTTGCTGATATTTCAATTTGTTAAACATCTCTTAAACCGAGTTATTATTAAGTACTATTTACGCTATCGGCCGTAAATAAAAAAGCTTAACATAACAAGACCTAACCTAAATTACTCAGCGCTAAACTCGATTTAATAGCTGATACTAAATTGAGCTTTTAGGAATACTATGGAGTAGTTCGTCATAATGCTGATAAATTTTGTCAATATCCATTTTATTCAAAAATTCAGAACACGTTAAGTAGGCTAATAAATAACGGGCATCTTTGATCCAAGGTGGTAAGTATTTGGCAGGTTGGCATAGTCCCATTGCTTCAAGTTTATATAATACAGGAATGTCTTCTATATCGAGCTTGCCACAGAAAAGAAGCTTTAAACAATCTGCTCTGCCATTAACCGCAGCTGCTTTTAAAAAGTTATGTACTCGAATAAGCCCTTCAAGATAAACCCCATCTTTTGTAAAAGGGGCGCCACCGGTTAATACCCCGCCTCTGAAAACTCTACGGCTATTTTCATATGCTTGAGACTCATCGCCAATGCGGTTTAAAAAGTATTGATAAACGTCTAAAAAATCAGCCCCTTCTATTGCCATTTGTATTGCGATAACTCGATCTGCCAATCGGCGCAAACGATCAAGATCAATTGAGTTAGTTATATACTCAGAAAAGACTGCTAAGCCTTCTTGTGTTTTAGTAGTACCCGGATGACCTGCTGCTAATATTTTAAGGTGTTGTTGATTCAAGCCGTTGATAGAGGTTGCCACATGAATATGTGCTTCATGGTTAATCAGTTGCTGTGCATCTAAGTCGGTAAAGCATGCGGTTTTTCTAATACGGATAAGCTTAGGGCTTGCTAGGGCATTCGCTGATAGTTCATCCACCACTTGAACTTTAGGGGCATCATTGCCAAACATCTCTTTTACTGCCACTTCCATTTGCTCAGCAATACCTGAAGCGAGATAACACATTGGTGGTGGCGCGCCAAAATCATATCCCGCATAACTGCTAATTTTTTTGTCAAAAATGTTAGCTAATTCAAGTGGGGTCGATTTACCGTCAACAAAGTGATTAGTCGGCTTGCCATAAAGGGTTACCGAGAACTCATAAAACTTTTTAGTGCCAACAAATGCCATCATAAAAGCAGCATTTTCAAGTTTATTCGCAATGCGTGCTAACCAATTATCAATATCAGAGTTGCCCATTAGGGCACGAGCTTCTGCCAGTAACGCCAAGGTTTTATTAGGGTCAAATACTGGGTAATTTATCGCAGGAAGCTCTTTCGCTTTATTAGCGAAAAATTGACGTTTAACGTCAGAACTCCACTCTAAATGAGACAGTATACGAATAGGCTGGCTAGCACTATAGAGAATAGAGCTAATTTGACAAATGCGCGCTTTCTCTATTTCAATTTTATTCATTAAGGTAAAACTCCGTGATAACAACGAAGGTAAGCTAGTTTAGCAATTAACTGCTGTTAATCTTAAGGTCGAGTTATACCTTATACAAGTTGAATTAAATTAATGCCACTAAAAACAAGTACTCTCATGTCATTAAAGCTATTTGATCGCGAGATCTCCAGATAGTCACTGTATTGTTGCTAGATTATATTTAGCGCTTTCACATCAAGCGTCAAACACATCTACCGCTGTAAACAGTTATTGTAATTGCTTTTCAATAAACTCAATTAATAGCCTAACTCGCATAGGAAGCATATTACTCGGTGCTCTTAAAGAATATAAATTTAGCGATGGGTTAGTATATTGGCTTAAAATAGGCTGTAGTTTTCCAGATAATAGCTCTTCCTTAATAATGAATTCTGGAATTAGTCCAATTCCTCTACCTGCTAATAATGTTTCTTTAAATAATGCGCTATTGTTTGATTGTAGGTCGGGGTTAATATAAACATCCGTTCTTTTATTGTCTTTAATGAATTGCCACTTCAGCTTACTTCCCTGTTGGGAGTAGAGTAAACCAGCATGATTTTTTAATTCTTCTGGGGTTGATGGTGTACCGTATTTGGCTAAATAGTCAGGCGATGCGCAGGTTATAAATTGATAAGCTTTGAGTTTTTTACATAATAAAGAACTGTCTTCAAGTTGACGAGCTAACCTAAGTGCTAAGTCATACTCACCTTCAATAACATTAACATATTGATCACTCATATTTACATCAATAGTGATCTTGGGATACTCAAGCATAAACCGTGCTAACAGTTTTGAAAATACACACAAGCCCCAACTCATCGGAATACTTATTCTTATGTTCCCTTTCGGCTCAGAAAGCGTTTCGGTTAACTCATCGGTTAATCCACGCCATTGCTCAAGTAACTTAATTGCATGATGATAAGTACGCTCGCCACTATCGGTAAGCTGCATGTGCCGAGTACTTCTAATAAAAAGCTTCGCGTTTAACTCAGCTTCTAAGCGCTCAACTGATTTAGAAACTCTAGCAACGGTTAAATTAAGACGCTTTGCCGCCGCGGTAAAACTGCCACCTTCGACGACAGCTTTTAACACTTTCAAACTTTCTAATTGGTTTATTTTCGACATATTCAATAAAAAGTTAATAGTAATTCAATTTATAGCAATATTATCAGCGTTTATTACCTATGTAAAAATACCATTCACTTAGTAAATTTTCACTTAATCAATTAATACATAGGTTGCAGAATGAAAGATAACATTTCGACAATTTTCTCAAGTTATAACATAAGAAACATCACCCTAAAAAACAGGTTAGCTGTTGCACCACTTACACGCGTCAGTGGCAACGAAGACGGCACAACGGGACCATTAATGAAAGACTATTACCAGTCTTTTGCCCAAGGCGGTTTCGGGCTCATTATTACTGAGGGCATATACACAGATAAACGTTATAGCCAATGTTATAAATTTCAAACGGGGCTTACCGATGAAAAGCAAGTAAGCAGCTGGAAAACAATTACCGATGCTGTACATAGTAGTGGCGGGCTTATTTTTGCTCAATTAATGCATGCTGGTGCGCTGTCTCAATACAATAAATATAGAGGTCGTGGTGGTGCGCCCTCTGCAATAAAGCCGTTAGGCGAAGAAATGAAATTATATTACGGTAAAGGTGATTATGAAGTCCCTAAAGAAATGAGCACAGAAGACATAAAGTGTGTAGTAAAAGGGTTTGTTAACGCGGCAATATTAGCCAAAGAGGCTGGGTTTGATGGGGTCGAGATTCATGGTGCCAATGGCTATTTACTCGACCAATTTCTTACCGTTTATAGTAATAAAAGAACGGATGAATATGGCGGAGAATTAGCTAACCGCTTAAGAATTTATCAAGAAATCATAACTGCTGTTCGCGCTGCAGTTGGAAGCAGCATGATTATTGGTGTACGATTTTCTCAAGGAAAAGTTAACGATACTGAATACAAATGGCCTAAACAAACCGCTGACGCAAAATACACCTTTGAGTCTATTAGTCGCTGTGGCGTTGATTATATTCACACCACCGAATATATTGCTAAAGCACCAGCCTTTAAAGATAGCTTACCGTTGGCAGAGCTTGCCAAAGAGTATGGAAAAGTTCCCGTTATAGCTAACGGTGGTATTACTCATGAGAATGAAGCTAATTGCTTAATAGATGCTAAACAAGCCGATATAGTTTCGCTAGGAAAGGCAGCTTTAGCCAATCCAAATTGGCCTAATGTAGTTCAAACGCAGCAACAGCTCAAAGCGTTCAATGCTGAAATGTTTAACCCTATTGCCGACTTAAAAACAGCAAATGCGTACTTTAAACAGACATTATAGCTCTAGTTTAAATAGGCTAATAAGTTATCGTTGCTGTAAGTTAGCTATCGCTGTAAATAGCCTTTGAGTATTTCTCAATAGTTAGAGTAATAACCCTAACTATGTTAGATATAACAAATAGCACTAAAAATAAGCTATTTATTACTTGCAGCTATCACAATTAATCAGTAGTGTAATTAGTACAACAATTACTGTTAATTAATTAGACGCGAGTAACACAATGCTTTTTAACCTGAATAGCCGACATCACCATCATTACATCGATTAGCCCATTCAGGTTTTATAAACCGACACTGATGGGCTACAGGCCTTTCAGTGGATTTACCTAAAGCATATTACATTGCTAAACCCCCGAAAGAGTCTGCCTCTCTCGGGGGTTTTTCGCATTTTAGCGTTTAAGAAATTGTATATACATGATGGTTTTGCTGGTTATCTCTTAAATTTAAGTCGTTAACAATTAAGCAAAACAACAAAAAAATAGGAATAATATTATGACTACATCTCAGCCACGTTTACGCATCGCCATGCAAAAATCAGGTCGTTTAAGTGACGACACTCAAGCGTTATTAAAGCGCTGTGGTTTAAAACTTAATGTGAGCGACAGACGTTTATTAGCGCATGTTAGCAATATGCCTATTGATATTATGCGCGTGCGTAGTAGTGACATTCCAGGTTTGGTAATGGACGGTGTTTGTGATTTAGGCATTGTTGGCGACAATACGTTAGAAGAAGAAGAATTAGACCGACAATTAAAAGGAAATAAGTCTGCCTATATTCGTACAACTGCACTTGATTTTGGTGGCTGTCGTTTTTCAATTGCTATGCCTGAAGAATTTGAATACACAGGCTTAGATTGTTTAAACGGTTTACGTTTTGCCACAACATATCCGCAACTATTAAACCGCTTTGCGAAAGCTAATGGCATTAACGTAGAGTTTTGTTTGTTAAAAGGCTCTGTTGAAGTGGCACCGCGTGTTGGCTTAGCCGACGGCATTTGTGATTTAGTTTCTACTGGCGCAACGCTTGAGGCTAATGGCTTAAAAGAAGTCGCTGAGGTTTTCCACTCAAAGGCGTCACTCATTCAACGCGCAGATCCTTTATGTGCAGATAAACAAGGTATTTTAGATACCCTCTTACCTCGTATTCACGGTGTCATGAAAGCAAAAGAAAGCAAATACATTATGTTGCACGCACCAAAAGATAAAATAGCACAAGTAAGTGCATTAATGCCGGGTAAAGAAACCCCTACTATTTTGCCACTCGCGGGGCGTGATGACATTGTTGCTGTGCACGTAGTAGCTACTGAGACTTTCTTTTGGGAAACCATGGAAAAACTCAAAGGGCTTGGCTGTAATTCAATACTCGTTATGCCAATTGAAAAAATGATGGGCTAATACACGGCATAATTGAGATTACATCGGCATTGCCGTCTTTAAGCGTCACCATCACTTAGAAAAACTAAGCTCAGGCGACCTTTAACTTGGCAGCTTTGCTGTAATAGCAATTCTTGTGTGTATTTAGTATCTAAAAGTTATTGAAGAGAGTTTTGAACAAATGATTAATCAATTGATTGAATGGCAAACATTAAGCGATCAGCAAAAAATTTCTGTATTAGCACGTCCTGCTATTGCTGACAGTGCTTTACTATCAACGCAAGTGGCCAATATTTTAACGCAAGTTAAAACTAAAGGCGATCAAGCGATATTAACCTTAACAGAACAATTTGATGGTATTGCTTTAGACACTCTAGCGGTAAGTGCTGAGCAAGTAGCAGCTGCTAAAAAGGCGCTTTCACCCAAGCGTTTAGCGGCAATACAAACTGCTTATGATCAAATTAAAGCTTTTCACAGCGCACAAACGGCTAGTGATATAACTGTTGAAACTCGTCCAGGCGTTACTTGTACTTTAAAAACAGAAGCTATTGAAAGTGTTGGTTTATATATTCCAGCAGGCTCAGCTCCCCTGCCGTCTACAGTATTAATGCTTGGCGTACCGGCGCAAATAGCAAAATGTGATCGCGTAGTATTAGTCTGCCCACCCGATAAAAACGGTCAACTGGCTAATGAAATACTCGCCGCAGCCGACTTGTGTGGTATTAATGAAATTTATACCGTAGGTGGCGCGCAGGCGATTGCCGCTTTAGCGTATGGCACCCAAAGTATTCCTGCCGTCAATAAAGTATTTGGCCCAGGTAACCGTTATGTCACCGAAGCTAAAAAGCAGCTATCACAGCAAGTTGCAGGTTTTGCTATTGATATGCCAGCAGGTCCATCAGAAGTGTTAGTCATTGGTGATGCCAGTGCTAATCCTGCTTTTATTGCCGCAGATTTACTTTCTCAAGCCGAGCATGGCGCCGATAGCCAAGTTATTTTACTTAGCGATAGTGAGTTATTGCTTAATGCGGTGTCAGCTGAATTAAGTAAGCAAGTTGATGTTTTATCAAGACGTGATATTGCCCTAGCAGCACTGGAGCAATCTCGTTTAATTTTAACAAAAGATTTAGCACAGGCTGTTGAAGTATCTAACCTTTACGGCCCTGAGCACTTAATTATTCAAACCGACAATGCAACAACATTATTAAAAACACTACGTAATGCGGGTTCTATTTTTGTTGGCGCTTACACGCCTGAGTCAGCAGGTGATTACGCCAGCGGTACTAACCACGTATTACCCACTTACGGTTATTCAAAAGTAATATCGAGTTTATCGCTAGCTGACTTTTCTCGTCGCTTTACCGTACAAGAGTTAACTAAAGATGGCCTTGCTAGTTTAGCAGAGTGCATTATTGAGTTAACTGATGCTGAAGGTTTAGATGCACACCAATGTGCGGTAACCATTCGACTTGATGACGATAATGCCAGTCAAAGTAATAAGCAAGGAGCGTAAAATGAGCAACAATAACGCTACGCCATTAAGCATTGCTGATAAGCTTGCTCGCCCAGAATTAGTTGACATGGTGCCATATCAATCGGCACGCCGATTATTTGCCAGTGGTGATACAAGTCAAACAGGCAACAATGCTGCTGAACAAAAAATATGGTTAAACGCAAATGAAGCTTCGGGTCGAGGTGAATACCAATTAAGCGCTGAAAACATTAATCGTTATCCTGACTTTCAGCCAACCAGCTTACTCAAT
Organism: Colwellia sp. D2M02; assembly: GCF_018860755.1. Taxonomy (GTDB): domain Bacteria; phylum Pseudomonadota; class Gammaproteobacteria; order Enterobacterales; family Alteromonadaceae; genus Colwellia; species Colwellia asteriadis. The sequence goes on from NZ_JAHKPW010000010.1 coordinate 106,395, forward strand.
GCATACAGCAATTACTGCAACCTAGCGAAAGAGCAAATACTGGCCACTCGTGGCGCCGATGAAGGTATTGAATTAATTATCCGTAGTTTTTGTCGTGCTTATCAAGATAGCATTTTAATTTGCCCACCCACTTACGGCATGTATGCTATTAGTGCAGAAAACCATGGTGCAGGCATTATTAGTGTGCCATTGGTTAACAATACCTTAAATTTAGCGGCGCTCGCTGAGCAAGTTGGTCAGGTTAAGGTGGTTTTTCTTTGCTCTCCGGGTAACCCGACAGGCAATATATTACCGCGTGAACAAATACTTGCAGCGATTGATTTATTTCAAGGTAGCGCTATGGTTGTGATTGATGAAGCCTATATTGAGTTTTGCTCTGAGCAAAGCACAACAAAATTACTTGCTGACTTCGACAATGTTATTATTTTACGCACCTTATCAAAAGCTTTTGCCTTAGCAGGACTAAGGTGTGGTTTTACATTAGCGAATGAATCTGTCATTACTTTACTCAGTAAAGTGATTGCCCCTTACCCTATTTCAGCGCCTGTTGCCGAGTTAGCGAGCAAAGCATTAACTGATGATATAGCCCTAATGAAAGCTCACGTTGAACAAGTTAACCACTTACGAGCGTCATTGTCAGCTTGGTTAATTACACAGCCTTGGTGTAGTGAAGTTTTTGCCAGTGATGCAAACTTTGTTTTGTTTCGCTGTACTAGCCAAGCAGAAAAAACACGCTTATTTGAGCTATTAGTCGCAAACAATCTACTTATTCGTGATCAATCTAAACAAGCACAATTAGAAAACTGCTTACGGATAAGTATTGGTAGTGAGCACGAAATAAACCAGTTACAACAGCTATTGTCAGCAAGCTAACGTACTATAAATAGTATTAAAAAACAGTACTTAAAAATAATTGAAGCATTAAAGAAGAGCACCTTATGAGCAAGCAAGAAAAAATATTATTTATCGACCGCGACGGCACATTAATTGAAGAGCCAGTTAGCGATAAGCAAGTTGACAGTTTAGAGAAGCTGGTATTTGAACCAAACGTTATTCCGCAGTTACTAAAACTACAAGCCAAAGGCTTTAAATTAGTGATAGTTTCAAATCAAGACGGTTTAGGAACAAGCAGTTACCCACAACGTGATTTCGATATTCCTCACAATAAAATGATGGAGTTATTTGCATCACAAGGTGTGATATTTCAAGACGTTTTACTTTGCCCGCACTTTGAAGAAGATAATTGCCACTGCAGAAAGCCTAAGCTAGGCCTAGTAAGTGAGTATTTACAACAAGGTCGCGTTGACTTTACTAACTCGTACGTTATTGGTGATAGAGAAACCGATATGGGGTTAGCGTCTAACATGGGTATTGTTGGCATAAAATATAACCGCGAAACCTTAAACTGGGCACAAGTTACCGAGCAAATTTTATTGCAATTTTCACAACCTCGTCTTGCCAGCGTTACTCGCACCACCAAAGAAACCGACATTAAAGTCACCGTTAATTTAGATGCGGTTGGTAATAACCATATTGATACTGGTTTAGGTTTTTTTGATCACATGCTTGATCAAATTGCCACTCACGGTGGCTTTAGCATGCAATGTCAAGTTGCTGGTGATTATCATATTGACGAACACCACAGCGTAGAAGATACCGCTTTAGCTTTAGGGCAAGCCTTAAAACAAGCCTTAGGTGATAAACGTGGTATTGGTCGTTTTGGCTTTGTACTTCCTATGGATGAGTGTCGTGCAGAATGTGCTATAGATTTATCCGGTCGTCCATGGTTAGAGTTTGATGCCGAATTCACCAGCGAAAATGTTGGTACTATGTCAACGCAAATGATCTCACACTTTTTTAGATCACTCGCTGATTCAATGATGATCACTCTACACTTATCAACGTCTAAAGGTAACTGTCATCACCAAGTTGAAAGCTTATTTAAAGTATTCGGCCGTGCTTTAGGACAAGCTATCAAAGTAGACGGTGATGTATTACCTAGTTCAAAAGGTGCTTTGTAATGGCTAGCGCTGACAATATTCAAGCTAACTACGTTATTGTTGATACTGGCTGCGCGAATATCGCCTCGGTAAAATTTGCCATTGAGCGCTTAGGCTTTACTGTGACAGTAACCGATAATATTGAACTGATACAACAAGCCGACAAAGTCATTTTTCCCGGTGTTGGTAGCGCTAAGCACGCAATGAAAAATATTATGGATAAGGGGCTGGTTACGACACTACAAAACCTAACTCAACCGGTACTCGGTTTTTGTTTAGGCATGCAGTTAATGACCAACTCTTCAACCGAGAGTGCCCACATTAATACTGCCAGTAACGATAGTGAAAAAACCACTTGTTTAGGTGTAATTCCTACCAGTGTCGAGCCATTAAATGCACAAGGTAACCGTTTACCGCACATGGGCTGGAACACGTTAACATCGGTAGCTAATCACCCTATTATGAAGGGTATTTCTGTTGGTGATTATTTTTACTTTGTTCATAGCTACGCAGCAAAGTTAAGTGAATACACTATTGCTAGCTGTGAGTACGGCAGTGAATTTTCAGCGGCAATTGCCAAAGATAACTTTATTGGTTGTCAATTTCATCCTGAGCGCTCAGCTAAACTCGGCAGTAAAATTATTGAAAACTTTTTAACCTTAGATCCCAAGGAACTTATCTCACTATGATGATCCCCGCAATCGACTTAATTAATGGTGAAGTAGTTCGCTTATACCAAGGTGATTACGAGCAAAAGACCAATTACCAATATACCGTACAAGACCGACAACAAGCGTACGCTAAAGCTGGCGCTAAAGTGATGCACTTTGTTGATTTAGATGGCGCGAAAGACAGCACTAAGCGTCAATTATCTACCTTGAAAACTGTTATGGATCATCCCGAGATGATCATTCAAGTAGGCGGCGGTATTCGTTGTCAACAAGATGTTGATCAATTACTCGCTTTAGGTGCAGATCGCGTTGTTATTGGCTCTCTTGCTATTAAAGAGCCTGAGTTAGTTATAGCTTGGGTTAAAGCTTATGGCGGCGATAAAATTGTTTTAGCCCTTGATATTAAAATTGATGAACAAGGTAACAAAACACTACCAACACATGGCTGGATTGAAGATAGCGGTGTTAATTTAGAAGACTTACTTAGCGACTACATTAATGCAGGCATCAAACATATTTTATGCACTGATATTTCTAAAGACGGCACATTAAGTGGTTCAAACGTTAATTTATACACAGAGCTTTGTCAGAATTACCCAAGTATTCAATGGCAAGCTTCTGGCGGTATTGGCAGCCTTGAAGATATTAAAGCGCTTATTCCAACAGGTGTTAGCGGTGTTATTTTAGGTCGTTCACTACTTGAAGGTAAATTCACGCTCGAGGAGGCTATTGCATGTTGGCCAAACGCATAATTCCCTGTCTTGATGTTCGCGATGGCAAAGTTGTTAAAGGGGTACAGTTTAGAAACCACGAAATTATTGGTGACATTGTTCCCTTAGCGCAACAATATGCAGCCGCTGGCGCTGATGAACTGGTTTTTTATGACATTACCGCGAGCTCTGATGGTCGCGTAGTTGATAAAAGCTGGGTTAGCCGTATCGCTCAAGTAATTGATATTCCTTTTTGTGTTGCTGGCGGTATTAAAAGCGAAAGCGATGCCCGAGAAATATTATTAATGGGCGCAGATAAAATTAGCATTAACTCTCCTGCCCTGCGAGATCCTGAGCTAATCAGTCGCTTAGCAGACGTTTTTGGTCAGCAATGTATTGTGGTCGGTATTGATAGTTTTTTTAACAAAGACGCCAATAATGGCCAAGGTGAATATCAAGTCTATCAATTCACGGGAGATGAAACCCGTACCCAACAAACCAGTTGGACGACCTTTGACTGGATTGAACGTGTAGTAAGTCTTGGTGCTGGTGAAATTGTTCTAAACTGTATGAACCAAGACGGTGTGCGTCAAGGCTACGATATTGAGCAGTTAAAAAAAGCACGTGCTGCTTGTAACGTACCATTAATTGCCTCTGGTGGCGCTGGTACAATAGAGCACTTTAGAGATGTCTATCAACAAGCTGATGTTGATGGCGCTTTAGCCGCTTCTGTTTTTCATAAAGGTATAATCCCTATAGATGAACTTAAGCAATACTTAATTGATAATAACATTGCAATTAGGCCATAAGCGTAACCTAAATACCTGACCCGTTATATCTAATGAGCTAAACCTAAACATACAGAATACAAGAGAACTACATGATTGTAACAATAGATAACGTAACTGAACTTGCCTGGGAAAAAATGGACAACCTTTTACCAGCAATCATTCAAGATTCTGCGACCGGTGCAGTACTGATGCAAGGATTTATGAATATTGAAGCGTTAACAAAAACGCTTAATACTGAAAAAGCGACTTTTTTTAGCCGCTCTAAACAGCGTTTATGGATGAAAGGCGAAAGCTCTGGTAATACACTCGACGTAATGCAAGTATTAGCAGATTGTGATAGAGATTGTTTATTAATTGCAGTAAATCCAAATGGCCCAACTTGTCATTTAAATACCACATCATGTTTTCCTGAAGAGCAACTCAGCCAGCAAAACTTTTTAAGCCACCTTGAGCGTTTTGTAGATAAACGTGCTAACGACCCCATTGAAGAAAGCTATACTGCTCGCTTATTGTCTCGTGGTAGCAATAAAGTTGCACAAAAGGTTGGTGAAGAAGGGGTTGAAGTTGTTATTGCCGCATTGGCTGAAACTAAAGACGACTTTTTAGGTGAATGTGCGGACTTGTTTTATCACACTTTGGTTTTACTTAAAGATCAAAAAATTGAATTATCTGAAGTGATGGAAGTATTACAAACTCGCCATCAAAAAAAATAACGCAACTAAAATGAAAGTAAATAGCGCGTAACCGTCTGTTTACTTTCATTATAAGCCATTTAGCGATGACGTTTGCTCTGCTCCCTGTTTCAAGCCAATATCATTAATCACGGCCTCAGTGGTTTTTAATCAGCATAATTTAAATGAAACATAACTCCCAACATCTTTGCTTAATTTTAGGTTTGTTGTTATCTTCAATAGAGTAAGGAAGCAGTAATCGAAGTACAGGAAAATTTCCCTACAATATATGGCAAACCATGGCATATTCCATAAAAAGAATTTTTTGTTCTTACCTAATACTGTTGCTATTTAGTCCTCTCTTCTTTGTTGGATCAGCATTGGCTAAAGGCGATAACATTCTCATTTATATTCGTGATGATGTTTATATCGACTATCAAAAATTTGTTGTCGATAAAAATGTTATGTCAATTGAAAGCTTTGCAAGTAAACACATACGTCGCGATGTGGTTGATATGATTATCGCTCAACAGGCGCTTATATTAGGTGGCTTTTCCCATCAATTCCATTACGCCACAGGTAAAGTCAATTTTCGAAATACTAAAATGCTTCAAAATGGTGAGCTATTAATAAGTTTCGATACCTATTGGCTTGCTGACGCTAAAGCGATTGAAGATAAAGTTTATATTTCTGATGCGGTTATTAGAAATGGCGAATATATTGCAGGTATGTATACCAGCATTAATAACCATAAAGCTTTAGCTGTGAAAAGTATAAATGATTTAAAAGACTTAACCGCTGTTTCAACCCCATTGTGGCGCACCGATTGGCAAACAATACAGTCCCTCCCTCTTAAAAAGGTAACCCGAGAAGATTCGTGGCTTTCTATGGCTCGAATGGTGAACTTACAATGGATTGACTTCTTATTAATGCCTTTTAACTCCACACCTGATCAAAGTTTTACTATTGATAAAATTCACTTAGTCCCTGTAAAAAATATTGGTGTATTACTTAAAGACTCTCGAAATTTTGTCATTAGTAAAAAACACCCAAAAGGTGAAGAGGCCTTTATTGCGATTAATAAAGGCTTAAAAATATTACGCCAACGCGGAGCAATAAGAAAAGCCTATATTGATGCTGGCTTCATTATAGAGAACGACAACCTCACCATCATCAACCCATAAGCTGAAGTAGCGTACTTAAATATTCAGCCTTTCATCTAAGCTTCATATTAGCCCGTTATGATAATTATGTTTATTGACTTAACAGACTTTATCAGGGAGTTAGTATGTTTAAAAAATACGCCATAAAAAAGTATGGAGATAGCTTACCAACTAAGTTAAAAGAGCGTTACGGCGAACAAGAGTTTTATAGTGCAAGACAAATACGCGCTACCGTCTTTCAATGCAACTTCAACCCTACATACTTACCCTTAGCTTACTTGCTTTTCTTAGATAAAACAGCATTATTAGTAACTTTGAAAAATGAATACCCTGAACTTTCAGTACAACAATATAAAGAAGAAATAAAAGATTATTTAGCGCAAAGAAAGTATTATGGCTGTCTTGAAATACTAAGAGGCAAATAGAGGCTTTTCATGCAAACGGTTTATTGGTCTAGTAAATATTTTTCACAGCTATCGCTCAATGAACTATACGATTTACTGAAACTACGCGTTGATGTTTTTGTGGTTGAGCAGAGCTGTTTTTATCCTGACTTAGATAGCCTTAAAGGCTCTTTAGATAGACACTCTGAAACTATTCATCTAATGGGTACTATTAATGATGAAATAGTGGCTTATGCTCGCATACTGGCACCAGGTCAAAGTTATGTTCAATACGCCAGTATTGGGCGAGTTGCTGTTGCACAAAAAGCTAGAGGTCTAGGGCTAGGACATGATCTTATCAGTAAAGCAATAACACTGTGCTTAGAACACTTCCCTGATACAGATATTAAAATATCAGCACAGCAACATTTAGCTGATTACTACCAGCAACATGGCTTTGTTACCGTGTCAGATATGTACCTTGAAGACGATATTCCGCATATCGCTATGTTAAAAAGCGTAATTAAGTAAAGGTTAACTTAATATCTTTTATCCAATAAAAAACTCGCCGTAGCGAGTTTTTTATTAACATAATATATCTTGCGCTTTTACTTATTAAGCAAGCTTTTCAGATAACAATGCATTAACAGCTTCAACAGCTTGTGTACCATCAACAGTTAAGTAAGAACAGTTGCCAGCTTTAGCTTCTGCTTGATAAAAGTCTACTAATGGCTTAGTTTGCTCGTGATAAATAGCTAAACGCTTACGTACTGTAGCTTCTTCATCGTCAGGACGAATACTTAACTCTTCACCTGTAACATCATCCTTACCTTCTTCTTTAGGCGGGTTATAAACAAGGTGATAAACACGACCAGAGCCAGAGTGAACACGACGGCCAGCCATACGTTCAACAATAACTTCATCAGGTACATCAAACTCAAGTACGTGATCAACTACAATGCCGCTCTCTTTCATCGCATCAGCTTGTGGAATAGTGCGAGGGAAACCGTCAAGTAAAAAACCAGCCGCACAGTCATCTTGTGCAACACGCTCTTTCACTAAACCAATAATTAATTCATCAGATACTAATTGACCTGCATCCATAACCGCTTTAGCTTGTTTACCTAACTCAGTACCTGCTTTAATTGCTGCACGTAACATATCGCCAGTTGAAATTTGTGGAATACCGAATTTAGCCATTAAGAATTGTGCCTGTGTACCTTTACCTGCACCAGGAGCACCTAATAAAACAATGCGCATAATATGAAACCTTAAATTGAGCGTTAAAATAAAACAATGATTACATTTAGAACATCCGTTTTCATTGTTTGATCATCTAAATGTAATCATTCTTAATCGAAAGAACAATGCGGAAGACACTATACAAGTTAGCCAATGGTCACACAAGTAGTGATAAGAGCCAATGATCAAAAAAGGAGGATTTCGGTAACGAAAACCTCCTTTTTCAGACTAAAGTATTAGCATAAGTAGCACTACTACTTAGTTAAACTCAGCATTAATTTGTTTAAACGTGTTACAAAACTAGCAGGGTCTTTTAAGCTACCACGCTCAGCTAATGTTGCTTGTTCAAATAATACGTTTACCCATTGACCAAACTTATCATCATCTTGTTCATCAGCAATATGTTTAATTAACTCATGCTCTCCGTTAATTTCAAATATTGGTAATGACTCTGGCACTTCTTGACCAACAGATGCCATTAATTTTGCCATTTGACTACTCATATCATTTTCATCTGCGACAATACATGCTGGAGAGTCAGTTAAACGTTGTGATAATTTAACGTCTTTAGCCTTCCCTGCAAGTGAGTCTTTAATACGCTTAACAACTGAGTCGTATTCTTTTTCAAGCTTTTCTTGTGCTTCTTTCGTTTCAGCATCATCCATATTGCCTAAGTCTAAACCACCACGTGTTACCGATTGTAGTTGCTTGCCATCAAATTCAGTCAAATGACTCACTAACCATTCATCAATACGGTCTGACATTAATAATACTTCAATGCCTTTTTTACGGAAAACTTCTAAATGAGGGCTATTTTTAGCAGCTTCAAAGCTGTCAGCTACAACATAATAAATTTTATCTTGGCCTTCTTTCATTCGTTCAATATAAGAAGCTAATGATACATTTTGTGTTGCTGTATCTTCATTAGTTGAAGCAAAACGTAATAAGCCAGCTATTTGTTCTTTATTCGCGTGATCTTCAGCTGGGCCTTCTTTTAACACTTGACCAAACTCATCCCAGAATCCTTGGTATTTCTCGGCATCTTTTTTACCAAGTTTTTCAAGCATTTTTAAAACACGTTTAGTACAGCCTTTACGAATTGCTTGGGTGATTTTATTATCTTGTAATATTTCACGAGAAACGTTTAATGGTAAGTCGTTTGAGTCCAATAAACCTTTAACAAAACGTAAGTAGGTTGGCATAAACTGCTCGGCATCATCCATAATAAATACACGCTGAACAAACAGTTTTAAACCGTGTTGCTTCTCACGGTTATACATATCAAATGGAGCTTTAGTTGGCACGTATAAAAGTGACGTGTATTCTGTTTTACCTTCTACTTTATTATGTTCCCATAATAGCGGGTCACCAAAGTCATGAGATACGTGCTTGTAGAATTCTTTGTACTCGTCATCTGATACTTCTGATTTTTCACGAGTCCATAAAGCAGTTGCTTTGTTCACCGCTTCCCATAAAGCAGGAACAGCATCTTTTGCTTCAACAGCTGGAGAAGTAACATTACCTTCTGCATCAGTTACCTCAGCAACAGCTTCAACCGCAGGAACTTCAGGGGTTAGCATTTCAACAGATACTGAAATATGATCTGAATATTTAGTTACAATAGACTTTAAACGCCAGTCATCAGCATACTCTTTTTCTTCTTCTTTTAAATGAAGAATAATATCAGTACCGCGAGTGCTCTTATCTATTTTAGCCGTAGTGAATTCACCTTCACCTGCACTAACCCACTCAACACCATTACTCGCATCGTCACCCGCTTTACGTGTTCTTACCGTTACTTTATCAGCAACAATAAATGCAGAGTAAAAGCCAACACCAAATTGACCAATTAATTGAGAGTCAGCCGCTTGGTCACCTGAAAGTTTTGAGAAAAACTCCGCAGTACCTGATTTAGCAATAGTACCTAAATGTTCAATAACATCTTCTTGGTTCATACCAATACCGTTATCTGAAATCGTAACCGTATTATTTTCTTTGTCACAACTTACACGTACACGTAACTCACCATCATTTTCATAAAGGCTATCGTCTGATAATGCTTTAAAGCGTAACTTATCTGCCGCATCTGCCGCATTTGAAACTAATTCACGTAAGAAAATTTCTTTATTAGAATAAAGAGAGTGGATCATTAATTGTAATAATTGCTTTACTTCGGTTTGAAAACCGTGAGTTTCTACTTGATTGGCTTCAGACATCTGAAACATCTCCTATCTAAATAAGGGAAAAAATAACTTATCAATGATGTTGGGCATATGAAGAATATTTCAAGGATACAAATAAAAAATATTGCAGAAATTTAATTTAAAAATGAATAGAAGTACAGACATGCTCTACAATCACATGGGCTTATCTACAACATAAGTCACACTAGCATCGGCGCTACTGTCTTTCACTATCCCATTACTGTGTTTTACATATCTTTAAAAACCACAAAGCAAAAAGCCCGTTACTTTCGTAACGGGCTTCTCGTGAGCTTTCGCTCGAATAGAATTTTAGCAATGTCTCGCTGCGCTATCACATGGGCTTACCTGCAACATAAGTCACACGACCATCGGCGCTATTGTCTTTCACTATCCAATTACTGTATTTTACACATCTTTAAAAACCACAAAGCAAAAAGCCCGACTCTTTCGAATCGGGCTTTTCTTAATAGAAGTTTAGCAATGTCCTACTCCCACATGGGCTTATCTACAACATAAGTCACACTAGCATCGGCGCTACTGTCGTTCACTATTCCGTCACTGCGTTTTACATATTCTTTAAAAGTTACAAAGTAAAAAGCCCGACTCTTTCGAATCGGGCTTCTCGTGAGCTTTCGCTCGAATAGAAGTTTAGCAATGT
>NZ_JAHKPW010000054.1:0-40887 GCF_018860755.1 Colwellia sp. D2M02
ATATTAATGACGAACGTTAAGAGGGAATAATTAACCTGAACTCGGTTTAAGAGATATTTAACAAATTGAAATATCAGCAAAAATTATTTTTCTGAATCGCTAGCTTGATAGTTTTTCTTAATTCAAGGTAAATTTCGCGTCAATAGCTTGCCTATTGCAAGTAAATTTAACAAAGAAGTTAGGAAAAATAGCTGCTAGAGAAACATTTGTTAAGCCGAGCTCAGGTTAACTAACGTATTAACTTAAAATTAATTCGCTGCTATAAGCCACAATAGCTATCAAGCTTAGGTTGCCAATGTGGCACAGTGTCTTGTTGCTTAACCTGTTGCTTACGTAATGAAGCAACGGCTTGTTCAACTTGCTTATGTGATAATGCGCTATCAGCATTAAAGTAAACCCAGTCAACTTCTTGATGATATTGGCGAGGTTCAGTGCTATTTAGCACGGCTTCAGGAATAAACCACAAGTTAAAGTTCATCGACATCGCGACTTCAGGATAAACATCGCTACCATGCTCAGAGAATAAATGACCGTTAATATAATACTTAATAGTGTCATTAAATACTTGCAATACAACGGTATTCCAGCCTTGTAAGCTTTTCTTGTAGGTGTCATGTGCATTCACTGGTGTCCAAGGCTCTAATTGAAATGTTTCCCATGAGGTTGAAAAGAGTACATTACCTTTAACACCCCAGCCGCCATTAGCTAAATATTCAAAGTCCATTTCGCTGTAGTTTTTATCCATTGGGGCTTCAAGCGGACTAATCGTATAAAAGGTTTCAACAATACCATCACCGTCTGGACCAAAATCAGGCTCATCATTAAAGTATAAGCGAGCGGCATAAGTCCCCTCTAAATATTTACGTTGATGACAAATTTGCGTATGTCGCGTGTTTTCGGCACTACCGTCCGTTTTAGAGGTTAAGCGCATAACAGAGTTATTAGCATCGCTTTGGTCAACATGAAAGCTAATACCTTCATCCCACCACGTGGCATTTTTTATGCCTGGGTGCCCTACTTGAGTGCGCGCAACCCAACCATTTTTTTCTGCATCGCTTAATGTTTTATAATTAAAATCATCAAACATTACTTTGTCGTTACTTTTGGCGATAACGCTATTTACCGGGCTTACCAATAGCGAGGCAAGTGCTATAATAAAAAAAGGTAACCGTATTGATGTGTTTTGTGTGTGTTGCATAATATTCCCTAACGTTCTCATATTTATCGTTATCATTTATTGTGATCGTTTTATTACTCGCCCTAGTTCGAAATACAAACAAAGCCGCGCTATCACAAGAGAACATTTACCCTAAAATATTGCCAATTAAATTATATGAAAGTTGCTAATTTTGTTATTAAACTTTATTAAAGCCTTATTTATAAAGACCTCTGTGGCATAGCTAATAACATCGCGTTAACTAGCTCGAGTAAAATAACTCGTCGCTAATATTGAATAAAGCCGCTAAAATAGCGTTTTTTGAAATTAGAGAATAACAATGTCTAAATTTTTCTACCGTGGCCGACCTGACGTAATGACCAATTATGGTAAAAATGGTTACAAGCCAAACCCCAATGTTAAATTAGGCACTGCAGGCAGACCATTAGTGTTAACAGTAGCCAATGAGCAACGTAGCGCAGAAGTACAAGCGTTGGCTGATCTGCATAACTTAGTCGCTAATATTACTATTGATGCTAAAGCAGATGAAAACATTGCTGAATTAGAAGTTGCCTTAAACAAGCCTAGTACCCAACGCTTTGAAAAAACACCTGAGCGTAATGATCCATGCTCATGTGGTAGTGGCAAAAAATATAAAAAATGCTGTGCTTAACTGTGCTTTACTATACCTAGGCAGCCCATGAAAATATCACACCTACAATTAAAGCTTTTATGTAACATTACCGCCGCAGGCTTCTTTTTAGCATTTATTTATCGCTGGCATTACAATATTAGCGAACCAACGAATATGCTAGCGATTGCTGCAGCATTTGGCTTAATGTCTTATCGATTTTCACTACGCTTTAAAATGAATAACTCGTTAAAAAGTTTAGTGGAACGTCGTGAAAGTGATTTAGTGATTTCTCGATTAAAAATATCACCGTTTAGTAAAAAATCATCACTGACAAAAATTAGCGTCGCGCGTATTTCGCTGATTACAGCTGCCGACAACTACCTCTCTATTATTATTGATGGTAATGGCAACGGTTATGATTTTCAGCTATTAGCCAATAAAGATGAAATTGTTGAGCATATACAAAGCTTATTATCGTGTGAGGAACTTGCTGGCATTAAAATAAGCAATGTCAATTAACATTCAGGTTAACTAATAAGCGACAGATAAAACTAAAAAGGCACCTCATTATTGAAGTGCCTTTTATTATTTTTAAGGTGTTATAGCACTAAGCAATGTAGCTACAACAGTAATCAATAATTGTTTTTGCTTTTACATCAAAACTACTGTTTGCTGGTACTTCAAATGACTCACCGCCTTTAATTGGTAACCACTGCTGTGCGCCAGCTAATAAAATTTCACATTCACCCGCTGTAATTTCCATAAGTTCATGTTCATTAGTACCAAAGGTGTAGTCGCCTGGCATCATAATACCTAAGGTTTTAAAGCTACCATCTTCGAACGTTACTTTTCGACTCGTAACCTTACCGTCAAAATAAACATTCGCGGCTCTAGTTACAGTAACATTATTAAATTCGCTCATTGATATTCCCCTTTGCTTTGTAAAATGAATAAGCTCTGCTTATATAAGATAAATTGATTTCAGTGTTGTTGTGCTTAAAAACTCCATAAAAAAAGCATTCGTCCTCAGGATAAATGCTTTTATATTTGCTGTACTCCAACCTTATTGAAATACAGCAAACCATTGAAATTAATTAGTTAATAACAATTAAGTTGATTAAACGTTAGCTTCAACAATTTTTTTCATGTCAGTCATGTAACCACGAAGCTCTTTACCAATCACTTCTACGCCATGGCTGCGAATTGCTTCATTAACTTCAATTAAACGTACGTTATCAACGCCATTTGAACTTGTTTGAACACCTTCACCTAATTGCTCAAGGGTTAAGTTACTTGCGTATTCTTCAAGTAATGGCACTGCTGCGTGAACAAATAAGTAGTTACCGTACTCAGCTGTGTCAGAAATTACTACGTTCATTTCGTATAATTTATTACGTGCAATACAGTTAGCAATAAGTGGTGTTTCATGAAGTGATTCATAATACGCTGACTCTTCAATAATGCCCGCAGCAACCATAGCTTCAAATGCTAGTTCAACACCAGCTTTGATCATAGCAACAACAAAAATACCTTTGTCGTAGTACTCTTGCTCTGTAATTTCTACATCGCAATCTGCGGCTAATTCAAATGAAGTTTCAGCCGTTTGTGCACGCCACTTAAGTAGGTTAGCATCGTCATTTGCCCAGTCTTCCATCATAGTTGCAGAGAAGCGGCCTTCAATGATGTCATCCATGTGCTTTTCAAATAATGGACGTAAAATAACTTTTAATTCTTCAGACATATCAAACGCTTTGATTTTCGCAGGGTTTGATAAACGATCCATCATGTTAGTAATACCACCGTGCTTTAAGCCTTCAGTAGTTGTTTCTAAACCGTATTGTAATAATTTACGTGCGTAAGCAGCGTCAATGCCTTGAGCAACTAATTGCTTATGACCTAGTACCGCCGCTGTTTGTAACATACCACAAAGAATAGTTTGCTCGCCCATTAAATCAGACTTAACTTCAGCAATGAAAGAAGACTCTAAAACACCCGCTCTGTCGCCACCTGTTGCAGAAGCATACGCTTTAGCAATCGCTAAACCGTTACCTTGTGGGTCGTTTTCAGGGTGAACAGCGATAAGTGTTGGTACACCAAAACCACGTTTGTATTCTTCACGTACTTCAGTACCAGGACACTTAGGAGCAACCATAACTACTGTAATGTCAGGGCGAATTTGCATGCCTTCTTCAACAATGTTGAAGCCATGAGAGTACGCAAGAGTTGCGCCGTGCTTCATTAGTGGCATTACCGCAGTAACGGCTGAAGTGTGTTGCTTATCAGGTGTTAAGTTTAAAACTAAATCTGCTTGAGGAATTAATTCTGCGTAGTTACCTACAGTAAAACCATTCTCAGTAGCCCACTGCCATGATTGACGTTTTTCGCTAATTGCTGCATCACGTAAAGCGTAAGAAATATTTAAACCTGAATCACGCATGTTTAAACCTTGGTTTAAACCTTGAGCGCCACAACCAACAATAACAATGTTCCAATCTTTAATGAAGTTACAGCCATCGCTAAACTCTTCACGCTTCATAAAACGACATTTGCCTAATTGGCCTAATTTTTCACGTAAACTTAACGTATTGAAATAGTTGCTCATGCTGATTCCTCTAACTTGATAAAGTTGAATATTCTAAAATAAATTGAGTCAGGTTTTCTGACAGTGGAATTAGCATACGCTAGTCAAAGCGTTGCAAAAAGTGATATATTCGCACCATCGCGTTGCATTTTTTGCAACACAAGACAATTCACAGAGGACTGGGTTATGGATCAAAAAGCACTTGCGATGTTTGCGCATTTAAGTCAAAGCTTGCACTTTGGTAAAACCGCACAAGCACATCATATTAGTCCGTCAACCCTCAGCAGAGCAATTCAACGTATTGAAGATGAAGTAGGTACCGCCTTGCTACATCGTGATAACCGTACTGTGGTACTAACTGAAAATGGTAAAAAGTTTAAGCAATACGCCGAGCAACAGCTCGAATACTGGCAAACCTTTAAGCAATCAATCGACCAAGCACAGCAAGCCCTAACTGGAAAATTACACATGTACTGTTCGGTTACTGCCGCCTATAGCCACTTACCGCCGCTGTTAGAGCGTTTTAGATCGCAGCACCCGTTAGTTGAAATCATGTTAACCACCGGTGATGCCGCCGATGCACTTGAACAAGTACAAAACCAATCGGTTGACGTTGCTATAGCCGCACACCCTGAACATTTACCGCGCAGTGTTTATTTTCAACATTTAGACACCATTGCCCTTGCCGTAATAGCGCCAACGATGAGCTGTAAAGTACAGCAGCAACTGAACGAAAAAATATTACCTTGGTCAAAAATCCCAATAATCTTACCCGAGCATGGCGCTGCTCGAAAACGTTTCGAACCTTGGTATCGCAAAAAACAACAAGGTAAACCAAATATTTATGCGACGGTTTCAGGGCATGAAGCTTTAGTGAGTATGGTAGCTTTAGGTTGTGGCGTTGGCATAGTGCCACAAGTGGTCGTTGACAATAGTCCAGTAAAAGATCGAGTTAGAAACTTAGAGAATATTGGTGAGATTGAACCATTTGAATTAGGGGTGTGTTGTTTAAATCAAAATAAAGCACAGCCCCTAATGAAAGCATTTTTTCAAGCCATTGCTGAGTAGCAATATTATTGAATTAGTTAAATTTTCTAGCCAATGCTAACAAAGGTAAAGCAAATAAAAACAAAGTGCTCGGCTCAGGAATATTATTGGTCGAGCTCACTTCAACCATAACATTATCAATACCCCAACTCTCATCCGCCATACTTTGCAAACCTGATGCATTGAAATTGAACTGAACATCATTAGCGGCATGCGCAAACGTAAAGCTCAAATTATACACAGAATCACCATAAAATGAGTAACCTAAGCTATTAATCTCTGCGGCGTCGGTATGGGCAACAAAGTCACCATTGGCATTGCTCGCTGAATAACTTTGATTATGATTAAATTCAGGTGTATTACTAAAAGTAGTACTCAACAAACTAAGTCCGTTAGCTAAACCAAAAGTAAAAACATCAAAGCCACCGCCACTCACTTGATTTCCATCCCACGATTGAATAACAAACAAGTCAAAAGATATTGTCATCGTATTATGTGCTTCAAGGTTATCAAGCGATAAACTCACCGTTTCATTACCAAACTGCCCGAGAAAACTGCGATTGCCCACAGGTGTAATATCTAACAACGATGTTGACCATGGTGCACCAGCACTTGCTTCAAAGTCGTTTTGGTAAATAATACTTGCTTGGCTAACTTGCGTTAATAATAAACTACAAGCCACGATTATTTTTCCTAATAAATTCACTTAATTTACTCCGTTAAAAAATTGGAATTCAAACATAGCAAAAACAAGCAAGCATTAAAATAACATTTAGTTACATTCTGGTTTCACTTTAATTACAAAGTGACATTGTAGGTGTTAAGATCAAAATCAATCGATAGCTCCAAAAAAACTTATGCCACCGCACTAGTTAAGTGCCTAAGTAGCCTGTCCATCGCTCGGTACGAAAGTGCTTCCATCAAGTGTGTTTTTAAAATCATTTGACTAGCTTCCATATCAGCTAGCGTTCGCGCAATTTTAATAATTTTGTGATGAGCGCGGGTCGACAAACCAAGACGCTCTACAGCCAGCTCTAAAAATTCATTATCATCAACATTCAACTGACAATATTTTTTTATTTCGGCGGTACTCAAGTGAGCATTCGCTTTACCTTGGCGAGCCATTTGAATATTGCGGCTTACTTGCACGCGAGCTTGTACCGTTTCACTATTTTCATTTTCTTGCGTATCAGCCGACCAAGTACCACGGGGTAAACGAGCCACTTCAATTTGAATATCAATACGGTCAAGAAAAGGCCCTGAAACCCGACTCAAATAACGTAACACCTGCTCAGGCGTACTGCGTTTGTCGTTATAAAACCCAGTTGGGCTAGGATTCATAGCACCAATTAATTGAAAGCGTGCTGGAAACGACTGCTTATGCAAAGCCCTCGAAATGGTAACTTCGCCTGACTCCATCGGCTCTCGTAAAACATCAAGCACCTTGCGCTCAAATTCAGGTAACTCATCTAAAAACAAAACACCATTGTGCGCTAACGATATTTCACCCGGCTGAGGCTGACTACCGCCACCAACCAGTGCTGCTGACGATGCGGTATGGTGCGGCGCTCTAAATGGGCGAGTGTGCCATGAATGACTATCAATTTTTTGATGACTGATAGATTGAATCGCAGCAACATCAAGTGCTTCAGCCTCGGTCATCGCAGGTAAAATTCCTGCTAATCGGCTTGCTAACATGGTTTTCCCCGTACCTGGCGGACCAATAAACAAAAGATTATGTCCGCCTGAAGCGGCAATTTCTAAGGCACGCTTTGCTAAAGGCTGACCAATAACGTCACTAATGTCTAACGCCGACGGGACTCGTACAATATTCGCTTCACGTTGTTCAACAAAATTGAGCGTTTGTTGCCCTGAAAAATGCGGGAACAATTGCGTTAAATGATTAATAGCTAATATTTTGGCTTGTTTTATCCAACTAGCCTGCTCAGCATTTTGTACAGGAATAATGAGTGTGCGCCCACTGTTGTGGCTGGCTAAAGCCGCAGGAATTTCACCAACAATAGCGCGTAACTCTCCTGATAACGCTAATTCGCCGGCGAATTCATATTGGCTTAAATCAACAGGCGGTAATTGCTCTGAGGCTGCCAAAATACCAATAGCAATGGGTAAATCAAAGCGGCCACCCTCTTTGGGTAAATCGGCAGGGGCAAGGTTTATGGTAATACGCTTCGCTGGAAATTCGTAGCCGCAGTTGATGATAGCGCTACGTACTCTGTCTTTTGATTCTTTTACTGATGTTTCGGGTAAACCGACAATATTAAACGCGGGTAAGCCGTTAGCAAGGTGAACTTCCACGGTAACCAAAGGTGACTCAAGTCCTACACGAGCGCGACTATAAACACAGGCAAGTGACATAAAAATTCCATTTAGTAATTCCCTTTTTTCTAGTGTAGACCAGTTTTTTTCAATTAGTCTTATTCCTCTCAGTTCATTCAATTAAAAAAAGACTCTAATAAAAAAACTTGCTATCACACCAAAAGCTATGGTACTAATTTAATAAGTGCACGAAAGCTGAATAAAAATTAACTAGAACAAAATAAAAATTCAGTTTTAACAATAAAAAATAAAGAACGATAAAATGCATAAATTTAACTCAATTATTATTAACGTCCTCGTCGTGGTGATTATTAAAACATCGCGAGGGTTTTCGTTGAGCTAAAAAATAGCAATTTATCGAAAAACAAACCCTCGCTTCTATGAACCGGGGGTTTTTTATTATTCAACGTAAAACTAGAGTAATAACTTGATTTTAAGAACATTTTTTAAACATAACTTTTGAACGTAATTTTTAACAAAACAATTTTGGATTTATCATGACCGAGAGCAAACCGTTAACAGGCGGCGGATTATTATTTGAAGTGTTACAACAACACGGTGTCGAGCACGTTTTTGGCTACCCAGGTGGCGCAATTATGCCTATTTACGACGCCCTGTATGACAGCGATGTTCAACACTTTCTCTGTCGTCATGAACAAGGTGCTGCTTTTTCGGCTGTTGGTTATGCCCGCGCTGCTGGTAAAGTAGGTGTATGTTTAGCCACTTCTGGCCCTGGTGCTACTAACTTAATTACGGGTCTTGCCGATGCCCTTGCTGACTCAATTCCTGTGGTTGCTATTACTGGTCAAGTACCCACTTCGGCTATGGGTAGTGATGCTTTTCAAGAGATAGATATTTTCGGTTTATCACTTGCCTGTACTAAGCATTCATTCCAAGTAACCGACATTAATGACCTAGAAAAAGTATTGCATCAAGCATTCGAAATTGCCTTAGAAGGTCGCCAAGGTCCTGTATTGGTAGATATTCCAAAAGATGTTCAGTTAGCTGAAGTTACTGAGCGTTTAGATAAATTATCGCATTTAGAAAATAAAGTGCATTTGCCATTAGCAGATATTAGTAATGCATTAGATTTATTAACCCATGCGCAGCAGCCTATTTTATATGTTGGCGGTGGTGTGGGTATGGCTAATGCCGTTGAGGAAACCCGACAGTTTGCTAAAGAAACTGGCATGCCAAGTGTATCTACCTTGAAAGGTTTAGGCGCCATGAACCCAGAAGATGAAAATTATTTGGGTATGTTAGGCATGCATGGCACCAAAGCGGCAAATAACGCCGTACAACAATGTGATTTATTAGTTGTCGTTGGTGCGCGTTTTGATGACCGTGTTACTGGCAAGTTAAATGAATTTGCGCCAAATGCTAAAGTTATCCATTTTGATATTGATACTGCTGAAATCAACAAGCGCCGTGCCGCTAATGTGGCAATTTTAGGTGACTTAAAAGCCAATCTACCTTTACTTTCTGTGCCACTAAGTATTGCCCCATGGCAAGAAAAGCTACAAGAAATGAAAGCCGATTGTGCATGGCGTTATGACCACCCTGGCGAAAATATTTTTGCGCCTGCGGTATTAAAAGCTGTCAGCGATTTAATGCCAAAAAATACTTGTGTTACAACTGATGTAGGTCAACACCAAATGTGGGCTGCACAACATATGGACTTTAACGATCCGTGTAACTTTTTAACCAGTGGCGGCATGGGTACTATGGGCTTTGGCTTACCTGCAGCAATTGGTGCACAAATTAGTCGTCCGCATGATACCGTTATTGCCGTTTCAGGTGATGGCTCTATCATGATGAATGTTCAAGAATTAGCGACCATAAAACGTTATCAAATTCCGGTAAAAATCGTATTAATTGATAACGCTAAACTAGGCATGGTACGTCAATGGCAAGACCTATTTTTCGATGGTCGTTTAAGTGAAACCGATTTATCAGATAACCCTGATTTCGTCATGTTATCGACGGCGTTCGACATCAAATCAAAGCAAATCACTAAAAAGAGTGAAGTAAACGCAGCGGTTGAAGAAATGCTTGATCACGACGGTCCTTACCTTTTACAAGTAAAAATAGATGCTGCTGAAAATGTTTGGCCGCTAGTACCACCTAATACAGCTAACCATAAAATGATGGAGAGTGTTTAAAATGAACTCGACAACTTTAAATGACTATCAACTAATTATTATTGCCGACGACAGACAAGTGGTACTTGAGCGTATTTTACAAGTAACACGCTACCGTGGTTTTTTAATTAATGGCATTAATGCACAGGTGAATACCGGCAATAAAGTCGCCACAATTACCTTACTAGTTAGCAGCTCTCGACCTATTACCTTATTAATTGATCAAATTAATAAACTGATCGACATCAAAGGTGTCACGGTAGACAATAGTGCAACGCAACAATGTAGTGCGTAACAATTATAAATAGTGCCAAATTGATTAAGTGTTTAATAAACAACAACCTAATCATATTGGAACAACAAGCATCTATAAAATTCCGACGGAGTGTTCCACGAATACTCCGTCGACACTAATAAGAGTAGGAAAATAAAATGGCAAAAGTACACGCAGATTTAATTTGGTTCAACGGGGAACTTATGCCGTGGGAAAACGCCACGGTTCATGTAATGAGTCATGCACTTCATTATGGTTCATCTGTATTTGAAGGTATTCGTGCTTATAACACACACAAAGGTACCTGTATTTTCCGTTTAGAAGAGCATATTGAGCGTCTTTTTAATTCAGCAAAAATTTACCGTATGAATATTCCTTACACGCAAGCAGAGATCATTCAAGCTTGTAAAGATTCTGTGGTAAAAAATGGTTTGAAATCAGCTTATTTACGTCCGTTATTTTTCTTAGGCGATATAGGTATGGGTTTACGTCCGCCAACAGATGCGGTTGCCGATGCAATGATCGCAGCCTTTAGCTGGGAAGCATATTTAGGCGCTGAAGCTATTGAAGACGGTGTTAACGTGGGTGTTTCAAGCTGGAACCGTTTAGCGCCAAACACTATGCCAACAGCGGCAAAAGCAGGTGGTAACTACTTATCATCACAATTAATATCAACTGAAGCAGCGCGCCACGGTTATACCGAGGGTATCGCTCTTGATGTTAATAACATGGTGAGTGAAGGCGCAGGTCAAAACTTATTTTTAGTACGTAAAGGTGTTATTTACACGCCACCGAGTTCAGCCTCAATTCTAACTGGTTTAACGCGTGATGTAGTAATGACATTAGCGGCAGATTTAGGTTATGAAGTACGTGAAGAAGCAATTGCGCGTGACGCATTATACCTTGCTGATGAATTCTTCATGACCGGCACAGCGACTGAAATAGTACCTGTTAAAACCGTTGATGGTTTACCTGTAGGTACTGGCTCACGCGGTCCTATCACGAAAGCATTACAAGAAGCTTTCTTCGGTATTTTTGATGGTACTACTGAAGATAAATGGGGTTGGTTAGAGTCTGTTGAATAAACGGCTTTTTGAGAGCTAGCGCTTTATCGGGAGTGCCTACCTATTGTTATAGGCTTCGCACTCCTGTTTTGAGTTAATCTCAAGATACTAGTTACTTCATTTTTATGGCGAAAGATATAAACGAACTAAAACTAACGTACAAACTAAGGCTAGCGCCCAAACTAAGTTTTATTTTAAAAGCTTAATCACTAATTTTACTCTTATTAAGCTTTTAAAATAAAACTAATAAAAACTTATTAAACATAATACTAACCTCTAATTGGAAGTCCTGAATATGCCTAAATTAAGATCTGCTACCTCTACTCAAGGCCGTAATATGGCCGGTGCTCGTGCACTTTGGCGCGCTACAGGTATGACCGATGGCGATTTTGGCAAACCAATTATTGCGGTGGTTAATTCATTTACGCAATTTGTACCTGGTCATGTGCACTTAAAAGACATGGGGCAACTTGTTGCTGGCGCCATTGAAGAAGCAGGCGGTGTTGCAAAAGAATTTAACACCATTGCCGTTGATGACGGCATTGCTATGGGTCACTCAGGCATGCTTTACAGCCTACCTTCTCGCGATTTAATTGCCGACTCT
This sequence comes from Colwellia sp. D2M02, assembly GCF_018860755.1. Taxonomy (GTDB): domain Bacteria; phylum Pseudomonadota; class Gammaproteobacteria; order Enterobacterales; family Alteromonadaceae; genus Colwellia; species Colwellia asteriadis. The sequence continues at coordinate 11,839 of NZ_JAHKPW010000054.1, forward strand.
GTTGAATATATGGTTAACGCACATTGTGCTGATGCCATGGTATGTATTTCAAACTGCGACAAAATCACCCCAGGAATGTTAATGGCTGCAATGCGTTTAAACATTCCAGTAATTTTTGTTTCTGGTGGACCAATGGAGGCAGGTAAAACCAAATTAAGCGAACAAATTATTAAACTTGATTTAGTAGACGCTATGATTCAAGGTGCTGATCCAACTGTATCTGACGAGCAAAGTGACCAAGTTGAACGTTCAGCCTGCCCTACTTGTGGTTCATGTTCTGGTATGTTTACCGCAAATTCAATGAACTGTTTAGCCGAAGCCTTAGGTTTAGCATTACCAGGCAATGGTTCAATGTTAGCAACCCACGCTGATCGCGAACAATTATTCTTAAAAGCAGGTAAACAAATTGTTGAGCTAACTAAGCGTTACTATCAAGATAACGACGAGTCAGCATTACCACGTAATATCGCCAACAAAGACTCTTTTTCAAACGCAATGTGCTTAGACATTGCGATGGGCGGCTCAACCAATACTATTTTGCATTTACTGGCTACCGCACAAGAAGCTGAAATAGATTACACCATGGAAGATATGGATAAGTTATCTCGTATCGTGCCACAGTTATGTAAAGTAGCGCCATCAACACCAGATTATCATATGGAAGATGTTCATCGCGCCGGTGGTGTTATTGCTATTTTAGGTGAGTTGGCCCGCGCTAACCTATTAAAAACAGATGTTCCTAATGTATTAGGCACAACCTTAGCTGATGTTATCGCTCAGTATGATATTAAAGTTACCGATGATGAAGAGGTTAAAAAGTTCTATCGCGCTGGCCCTGCCGGTATTCGTACTACTAAAGCCTTTAGCCAAGATTGTCGCTGGGATACGTTAGACGATGACAGAGCCAATGGTTGTATTCGTAGCATTGATAATGCCTTTTCAACGGAAGGTGGCTTAGCGGTACTTTCGGGTAATATTGCCGTTGATGGCTGCGTGGTAAAAACCGCGGGTGTTAGTGACGACAACTTAATATTTACTGGTCCTGCACATATTTTTGAAAGCCAAGACGATGCCGTTGCCGGTATTTTAGACGGTAAAGTAGTTGCTGGTGAAGTGGTGGTTATTCGTTACGAAGGCCCTAAAGGTGGTCCAGGTATGCAAGAAATGCTTTACCCAACTACTTATTTAAAATCAATGGGCTTAGGCAAAGCTTGTGCTCTACTTACCGATGGTCGTTTCTCTGGCGGTACTTCTGGCCTGTCTATTGGCCACGTATCACCAGAAGCCGCAAGTGGCGGAACCATCGCCTTAGTAGAACAAGGCGATATTATTCATATCGACATACCTACGCGTGAAATTACTCTACAAATTAGCGAAGAAGTATTAGCAACACGCCGCGCAGCAATGGAAGCTAAAGGCAAAGATGCTTGGCAACCTAAAGATCGTGTTCGCCCAATTAGCTACGCACTGAAAAACTATGCCATGTTAGCCACGAGTGCTGACAAAGGTGCTGTTCGTAACCGCGCCTTACTAGACGGCTTAACCGAGTAATATCATTATGTCTACAGCCAATTTTAGACATAATAATTAACCTTACCGATGTTCGGCTAGCACAGGCCGAGCATCGTATTACCATCGCTAGCTAATGAGTAAAATTGAAAGCCACAATCAAATTCTAAAAAATTAAGTCAACCACCGTAATTTAGGCAATACCATGACCGCAACGCAAGATCTACTCACGCAAAATACACAACAAGCTGAACAACTCGATTATTTACGACGTATTCTGCTTGCACCGATTTACGATGTTGCAGTAGAAACTGAACTGACTCCACTGACTAAATTATCAACGCGTTTAAATAATCAAATTTATTTAAAACGCGAAGACCAGCAACCTGTACATTCTTTTAAATTACGTGGTGCATACAACAAGCTCGCCAATTTAACCGAAGAACAATGCATTCATGGTGTTATCGCCGCTTCAGCAGGTAACCATGCGCAAGGTTTAGCACTGGCAGCAAGTAAACTTGGTATAAAAGCGACTATTGTTATGCCAAAAACTACACCCGATATTAAAGTCGACAATGTCCGTCGTTTTGGTGGCGAAGTACGCTTAGTAGGTAATAGCTTTAACGAAGCTCAAGCGGCATCTCAAGAATATGCACAAGCAGAAAACAAAACCCTTATTCACCCTTTTGACGATGTTGATGTTATTGCTGGTCAAGGTACCGTTGCTAAAGAGTTATTACAACAACTGCCCCATGCTGACGTAGTATTCATTCCTGTTGGCGGTGGTGGTTTACTGGCTGGCATGGCGGTTTACTTAAAACAACTGAGCCCAAAAACTAAAATTATTGGCGTAGAAGCAGAAGATTCTGCTTGCTTAAAAGCGGCACTCGCCGCAGGCGGACCTGTTGATATTACTCAAGTAGGGCTTTTTGCCGACGGCGTTGCAGTTAAGCGCATAGGTGAAAACACCTTTGGTTTAATTCAGCGCTATTGCGATGAAGTAATTACCGTAAATACCGACGAAATTTGTGCTTCAATTAAAGACATTTTTGAACAAACACGTGTTATTGCTGAGCCTGCTGGCGCTTTGTCGTTAGCTGGTTTACAAAAATATTGTCAAAGTAGCCAAGGCTCAGAGTCTTTAGCCGCAATACTTTCTGGCGCCAACATGAACTTTCATACCTTACGTTATGTGTCTGAACGTTGTGAATTAGGCGAGAAAAAAGAAGCTATTTTAGCAGTAACCATTCCCGAAGAAAAAGGCAGCTTTAAGCGTTTTTGCCAAGCAATAGGTAATCGCGCAATTACTGAGTTTAACTACCGTTACACAGGAGAACCCAGTGCTGAAATATTTGTTGGTATTCGCCTAGGGGGCAGCGTGCAAGAACGCCAGCAATTACTACAAGGTTTAGTTAACGCTAATTATAAAGTGCGTGACTTTACCGATAATGAGCTAGCCAAGCTTCATGTACGCTATATGATTGGCGGAAAAAACATTACCCCTGCACATCATCAAAAAAATGAGCGCTTATTTAGTTTTGAATTTCCTGAGCACCCTGGTGCCCTTGAGAAATTTCTAGCAGCAATGGGTGAGCATTGGAACATCACTTTATTCCATTACCGAAACCATGGCGCGGCATTTGGTCAAGTATTAGCAGGCTTTGATGTAGACAATAAGCAAGAGCAAGAGTTTTTTCAACATTTGGCAGATTTAGGCTACCAGTGGCAAGAAGAAACCGACAACTTGGCATATCAAACCTTTTTAAATTAACCACAAACGTTACTTAATTGGCCGAACAAACAAAAGCCTTGACATATTATGTCAAGGCTTTATTGTTATTAACAAGTAGTTATAAATGTTAAATAAGCAGAAGGAAATAATATGTTAAAAAATGGACTAAGCAAAAAGACCGTTGATGTAAATGCCGCGCAAGCAACTAAACATATTGGTAAAGTTGTTAGTGGCGTTATCGCTCTAGCAGTTTTATGGCAAGTACCTTACACCATTGACGAAGGTCATGTTGGCATAGTTAAGCGCTTTGGTGAAGCAACCACCCAAGTAAATCCGGGGCTACATACTAAAGTTCCCTTTGCTGACAGTATTGAAGAGTTAGAAATTCGTACTCGTAAAAATTCTGAGAATTTAAAAGCCTCTACTTTTGAGCAAATGCCTGTACAAGCGGAAGTATCGGTAAACTGGACCGTCATTCGCGCAGAAGCCTTTGAACTTTACAAAGGTTACGGCGGCTTAGATCAATTTGAAAATAGAATTTTAGACCCACGCTTACGCTCTGCCACTAAAGATGCACTCGCACGCTTTAAAGCTGAAAAAATAATCCAAAACCGTGGACAAGTTATTCAAAAAATTGAAGAAACATTACTCGAAGCCATGGCTGAATTTCCGGTAAAGCTTGATAGTGTACAAATAGAAAACTTGGTATTACCACAAAAATACTTACAAAGTATTGAAACTAAGCAAACCGAAAAAAACTTAGCCGAAGCTGAAAAACACCGTTTAGAACGACAAAAACTTGAAGCACAGCGTGAGGTAAATACCGCTGAAGCAAAACGTGATGCTGAAAAAGCCCGTGCTGACGGTAGTGCTTACGCCATAGAAATTGAAGCAAAAGCGCAAGCTGAGGCAATTCGTGTTAAAGGTTTAGCAGAAGCTGAATCTATGGTGAAAAAAGCCGAAGCCATTAAAAACAATAAAACCTTAGTTGAGTACGTCAAAGCACAACAATGGAATGGTAAATTACCAACAACGGTAATGGGTAGCGGCCAAGACATTTTGTGGAATATGAAAGAAAAATAAGCTCATATTCATAATTTGCCAAAGCTAGTCTTCACCAACAAAGCAAATATAGACCTAATCAAGCAATTGATTAGGTCTATTACAAATAAGTCCAACACGGTTAGTGGTAAAAATAACAGCTTGAGATGAATTTAGTTACTGGTAAAGCATTAACAAGTAACCGTTACCAAAATTCCTTATCTAAATATTTACCATTTTTTCGATCGTAAAAAGGGGCTTGCGCATACAACTCAGGTGTTAGTGTTGATTTTTTCAACTCTTGGTCTGATTCTGGATCCTCCATCACTTGTTGCCAGTTAAGATAAAAGCCTTTCGGAATAGGCTTAGTTTTATCCATATAATGATTTACTTCGGTCCAAAGAATTTGTGCTGACTCAGGTGTTCTTGGCATAAAACTAACCGTGTAAACCTTTTGCCACCACATTGTTTTGGGAAATTTTTTGGGGGCGAGAAAAGCAACACGGTGCATCACCCCTTTACCGGACGATACTTTACTGGTGTATAACTCAACATCTTCTATGCCTACTGAAAAATGCTTATCACCATTACCAATAGGAAAAATAACCAAGCCGGTTTTACGCTCAAAACGGATAAATTCATAAACACTTTCTGTATATTTTAACTTGATTAGATAAGCGATCCCTACACTGGTAAATATGGTTAACCCCCAGCCCCAATACAAAGCAAATGATTCACGAGTTTCTATATATGAAAATAAGAGAGCGACTCCAAAAAAAAATAATATAGCTAATACCCCTGACCATGATGTATTACCTATATATCCCATATTCATCGCGCCCATAGATAAGTATTCTGTATTAGTAAATAGTTGACCGTTATTTTGATCAAAACTCAGTTTAGCCAACGACTCGACTTTATTCATACCTTTACCAAGTCGAAAGCTTCTTGGCTTACTGTTTTTGCTATCTAAAATAGTATTATCCACGATCGGTTTAACAGAATTATTGCCGTTAATAAAGTACGTTAAACTCCAATACATAATACCGGCTAATAGTAATAGCATTAAGATGATAACAAGGGTTGTATCTTCCATAAATGATCTTCTTTTTTCTTATTAATAGTATTTAATATGCAGTTTTTTCATGTTTATGCATCGTTCGGCTTAACCAGCCTGCAGTTCCTTGACCAAAATCATGAATATGAAGGGTAATAGTATCTTCAGCCCACACTTCAGACTTTGCAGGTACATCTTCTTCATCGCGTATGCCAATAGGTAAACGTAACTCCTGTTTAGAGGTAGGCGTAATAGTTGCGCCTTTACCTTTAGAGTAGGTGCGGCAACGCATTCTAACGTCTATTTTTTCACAGCTAAATTGCTCAAAGTATGGATACAAACATTCTTCATGAAAAGACAATCTAAAACCAGTATTGCCTTGATTAAGTATAAAAGGGGTCTGCCCCCTTTTATTTCCAATATTCTTCCCTCTGTTGCTCATATTTACTGGTTATATTGAGCCGTTAACATCCATCTTGAATATATTTGAATAACTCAGTACTTAATTTTAAAAAAGAGTACCCAAAGCGATAACAGACGACAGTAAACGACATTGTTATTATACAAATCAGTGCGTAGCTTTCTTCTTTACCTGCGGTTTAGGAATAGTCTTGTTATCAAAAAGCATGGGGTATACAAAATATCGAGGAAACCAATGCGCTTTAAAGACTAAAATCTCATCTGAAATAGAATCTGCCTCACGCCACGGGTAATAACAAATGTCAGGTACTTTATAGCCGCACTGCAATGCCTCATGTAAGGTATTAACGCCTTTTGAAGGAAACTTGAATTTTACCTCTCCACTTATCTTTTTAACTTTTTTGATAAACTTTTTATCAACCCGATACCAAAAATGAAAAGGTCTCTTGTGTTTATTGTCATGATTGATGGTTGTTAGGTCGTACTGTCGATAGCGCTCAAATTGCGGAATATCTGACAGTGGCACCTCAATATTCATAAAGTTTTTAATTAGCTCCCAGTGAACCAGTGCGTCCTCTACAGAGTTAAAATGAGCAACCTGATACATTACATCTAATTGGTAGTGCAGTAACGTAAAGCCATAAGACGGATGCCCCCGTTCATTATGAAGAATGCGGTGATGAGCATTAAACTGCTCAAAGGGCAAGTAATGGTAACCACTACGGTCATCATTAGTAATTTCAACCATACCGGTTCGCCGGTTAAAAATGACATATTGTCCTGTTGGTACAAGGTTTAGCTTATCGCACAAGCGATGTAAATATTTTGAAATAAGTAATAGTGGAAAACCAATAAGAATTAAATCTATATCATTACGAATATTTTCCCAACCACCAAATAGGAAGCCAATAAGTAAATATGACGACAATAGAATATAACCAGTTAAATGGAGAAAAAACCAACCTCGAGCTAAAATTTCTTTTACGTTTAAGGACGAGGAGTCTAACGGCAAGCGCAGCTCGTTATCGTTAATCCTTAACTTCTGATATATATCTATATAACTATACTGTGTAAGGTCTTGGTATATATCCCAGCAGATGCCAGTAATTTTTACTCGAGGGAACACTCCCAACTGACATTGTGCTTTCGCTAAGTGTCCTTTACGCGCTTTTGGTCCCGCAATATTTTCTCGATAATAAGGATTTGCTTTGCCTTTGTAGGCAGTACTTTCGTAAGCTTTTATCGTTTGACTGTCGGTGTTAATTATCATATTCAACGTCCTTGATTAACCATGCATACTTTAATGAAATAATGCATGGCTCTATTGTACTTTGTCCCTTAAAGTACGAGGCACCATTAGTGCGACTTTCTAATAACTAGGTAAAATACCATACATGTTCACGGTTAACTTGCTTATCATCCGCTTTACACCCTTCTCCTGCCTTAAAGTAACGATTAAAGACCCGTTGATTCGGTAAGGTCTTGCACCAGCCTTAAACCAGCGATAGTTAAAGCCCATAGTTACAGTCCTTAGCTAAATCAATCACGACAAATATCATGCTTTATTTTCATCCTTAAAAATTTTAATATTACGCTTAACACAGCTCCAGGCAAAGCTGGAAGCTAAGTTCAAATACCTATGGTTAGCTGCCTAAATACAACCCCTGCACGCTTTCTCCATAGTGGCACAGCTAATTCATCATCAAAATACTTTTGCTCTATCGGCCAGCTTAACCACGGCGTTTCAAGCTCTTTTTTAGCGCACGTTGGATCGTGTATCGCACTTTCAAAAGGAAAGTTATGGACCATTTCTTCTAACGCTTCCTCTATTGCTCTTTGGTGTTTAACATGCATTTTACGCCAATGATATTCAGGGCGGTTATGTTTTTTATCGTAAGCAACGGTGAGCGGGTCAAGGTGACGAAATGCTTCCAACTCAGGCATATCGGGTAATGGCAAAGTATTATCAGCAAAGCGCTGAATTAATTCCCACTTATGCTGACAATGGTTAGGGTTGTGCGGATTATCTCTGACATTAGTTTGTAAAAAAGCACCACTGTAAGTGTAGTGGTCTTTGTGGGCTAGGCATAAGGTATAGCTTGAGCCACCCTGCTGGTTTTTAATTTGTTTAGAATAAAACGCCTCAATGTCGGTTAGTGGAAAGGTAGCATGACCAAATTCGTTTTTTTCAGGGTTGCCTTTCACGCGCCACGTAAAACTGATAGTTTGCTTTTCGCGGTCAATGTAAGCGCCCTTAAATCGATTAAAAATGAAGTGCAAGAAAAACCTCATATTCAACCAAAAGAGATTCCACGCCACAACGATGTATAAAAAGAACATTGGAAAATCAGTGGTAGCATAAAACATTGAGACAACAAAAAAAGTACGCAAGCAAGAGAGCCAACCCCACCGAATATTATGGGACCAAAAACAGCAAAAATAGCCAACAAGTTCCCTGTTATACTATCTATTTTATAAAAACGCTCTCCTTGATCAAGAAACTTATAGCCTTTCATACGCATTCTAACGTATCCATTTATCTTCTTGGTTAGCTCTAAACCAATAAAATCATCATCAGCCTTGAGCCCTTCTCCTGCTTTGAAATAACGATTAAAGACCCGTTGATTCGGTAAGGTCGTTGCGCCAGCTTTAAACCAGCGATAATTAAAGCCCATAGTTACAGTCCTTAGCTAAACCAATAGCTAAATCAATCACGACAAATATCATGCTTTATTTTCATCCTTAAAATTTTTTAATATTACACTTAATGCCGCTCTAAGCAGCGCGGTGCTAAGCTGTTAGGATTAAACACCAACAATTAGCTGTCTAAGAACTACTCTACCTCGTCTTTTCCACAGTGGTATTGCCTCTTCATCGGTAAAATATTTTTTATCAACTTTCCACGTTCGCCACGGTTTTTCTAACTCTTTTTGTGCATAACGATCGGGGTCTGCTATCGCACTATTAAAAAAGAAACTATTCACCTGCTTTTCTATTTCAGCCTCTATCGCTCTTTGTTGTTTAACGTGCATATTACGCCAATGAAATTTAGGTCGCTGGTGTTTTTTATCATAAGCAACAGTAACAGGGTCTAACTGTCGAAACTTTTCTAAATCAGGCATGTCGGGCAGTGGCAAAGTATTGTCGGCAAAGCGCTGAATTAATTCCCATTCCATTTGGCAAAAGTTTGTGTTATGCGCACTATCAGGCACGCTAATTTGTAAAAAAGCGCCATCATAGCTGTCGTGGTCTTTATGGGCTAAACACAAGGCATAGGCAGAGCCGCCGTTTTGATTACGTAACTGTAATGACGCAAACGCTTCAATATCACTTAATGGGAAGGTAGCATGACCAAATTCATTTTTTCGGGGTTACCACTAACGTGCCAAGTAAAACTAATAGTTTGCTTTTCTCGGTCAATGTAAGCACCTTTAAACTTACTGAAAACCAGATTCAAAACAAAGTTTAAATTCAACCAAAATAAATTCCAACCAATGGTTGCCGCTAAAAGCCACCAAGGAAAATCCACCTCAGAAAAAAGAACTGCCATTATAAAAAAAAATACGCAGGCAAGCGAAGCGACCCCACCAAATATAGGAGGTAGAAACAATGCAAAAATTAGCAATACATTATTGGTCATACTAAAAATAGGGTAGTAGCGTTCTCGTTGCGTGAAATATATTCCCGATACCAACCTATCTCTAACATAATCATCTAGTTTTTGAGTAATATTTAAACCTGTAAAAGCCCCCTCTCCTTGGTATTCATCACTCTTTACTGATTTAAAATATCTATTATAAAACAATTGGTTAGATAAAGTAACAGCGCCACTTTTAAACCAATTATAATTAAAACCCATGGTTTATTATTCCGTTCATATTCTTCCTCATTCCTTTGAGTACAATTTAAAGCTTAAATCGTTAGCCTGTAACAATTAACTCCATAGATACTTTTTATCCAAAACGCTCGCAGTATATCAAGCTTCAGTTGGAGCTAACATTTTTATATTTTCCATAATACGATTGTATTTGCAGATAGCGTATTTTCTTAGATTAAAGGTATACTCAATACCTAATCATTTACTGTAAAGAGTGCAAAATTCATGAAAGCCTTATTCTCACTTATTATGTTGGTTTTTACCTTAGTACCTATAGCATTCGCCGATGATTTAAACGACATTCAATTAACCGACTTTAAGTCAAATAAAGCAATATCATTAGCTAAATTTGATAAATCAAAGCCTACTTACCTGAAACTTTGGGCAACGTGGTGCCAACCCTGTATGGCGCAAATGCCGCACTTTCAAAAGCTTCATGAAACCTATGGTGAAAAAATCAATATTATCGCGGTGAATATTAATATCAATGAAGAGATGAAATATATTGATGACGTTATCACTAAATTTGGTCTAACTATGCCAGTATTACTTGATAATGAGGGGCAACTTAGTGAAGCGCTTGGGCTCGTAGGAACCCCTTTTAGTGTTCTTATTAACACCAATAACGATGTAGTGTACACAACACACGAGTCGGATGAATTACTAGATACTTTTATTGCTAAACTCGCCAAAGGTGAGACGCTTGCGAGTAAAAGCGATGACATGCTCAGCGAACAAGCGAAGCAAAAGATTATTGCACCTTGGCAAACTGGCAATCATACTTTATTTTTTACCGCGACTTGGTGTGATTGGTACCTTAAAGATTCCAGACCCAAAATGGCCAATGATTGCAAAGATATTCAGTCAGCAATTACCAAAAAATTCCAACAATCAGGTGATAAATCATGGCATGGCTTTGTAAATCACTTATGGACAGAAGACAAAGCACTTACCGACTTTATTGCACTTTACCAATTAGGTTTTCCGTTCAATATAGATAACAATGGTGTGTTATTCACTCACTTTAATATTCGAAATATTCCAACCATAATCCACATTGAAAATGGTAAGGTTGTTGAAAAAATAACAGGTGATGAAATAAAGCAATTGCTTGCAAAATAACGGCAGCGCCACACATTTTCATCTTGGTTAAGCTGTTATTTAGGTGATTTTATCTAAGTACTGTTATCTAGGGGATATTAGTTGAGTAACATAACTAGTTGGGTAATATAACGGCGAAACCAAGTGGCAGCTTGAACTGTTGATTTTGTTAGTGTTAAAATTAACTTTCATTCACGCATTTTTATCAATTTTGGTATAACTTGTGACATCTCTTATTAATAAAACAGTTTTAGTTACTCTGCTTTGCTTGATCTTAGTCGGTCAATCAATGGCATCCGTTACTATGTTTTATAGTATGGCTGGAATGACTTCAATGAGTGGCGTTATCTTGAGTGATGATACCAGCACTAACAGTGCATCTAACTCTATGGCTCATTGCCAACATGGTGCTTCTGCAAGTGAAGTAATGCAACCTATGATGTCGGTTAACACCGCACACCATGAAAGCCCTCAGCAAATTAGCGCTAAAAAACAACCAAGCAATAGCAACGAGCAATGTTGCGCACAAGACTGCCAATGTTTAACGGGTGGCTGTTCTAGTGCATCTGCTTTTTCAAAGTCTATTGCCTATAGTGGCATTAACGCTACGGCGAACAAAATCAGCTTTGTTAATAACCCCCCTGTAACACAACCCTTACCTTCTTTATATCGTCCACCGATAGTTAGCTGATCACAGCCTCATTGCCTCTAAAATTTGAGGTAATTCTCATTTTTCAACGATAATCGTTTAATTTATCATCATTTTATTAACACCAATGGTTAGTGTTTTTATTTTACGCATGTAAGTGCCTGTTAAGAATATATTAACCCTAGTGTTAAATTTCTCTTTGGAGAGAATATGTTTGCTATTTTTTTTACCAAACACCAGACAGCTAGCCAAGCAATGGCTAAGCAACAAACTATAAAGCACAATAATTCGGTTTATAGTTCGCCGTATTACTCAACGTGTTTAACTGTAATAACCTTTGTTTTTATTGTCTTTTGCGCTTTTATTTTTATTAGCTCAGCCAGTGCTGCAACATTGGCTACGGCGAATAATTCAAACACAGCCATAAAAACACTAAGCCTACAGCACGCTATAAACTATGCGCAGCAAAATGATCCTTGGCTAAAGGGCAATCAACACCAACAGCAAGCCATAGAGTCACTGAGTAATGCTGCTGCAACATTACCCGACCCAAAAATGTCACTCGGGCTCAACAATTTACCAACCGATGGTTTTGATTTTTCTCAAGAAGGTATGACGCAAGTAAAAGTAGGCATTAGCCAAATGTTTGCGCGAGGTGACAGCTTAGCGATTAAAAAGCAACAACTGCACCTGTCCAGTGAGGCTTACCCTTATTTACGCCAAGACCGCAGCGCACAAGTTGCCGTTACGGTAGGCAGCTTATGGCTAGACGCATTTAAAGCGCAGCAAAGTATTGCCTTAATTGAAAAAAATCGTGCTTTGTTTGATCAGCTAACCGACATTGCCCAAATTAATTATGCTTCAACCGCTGGCAAAACACGCCAGCAAGACATTATTCGTGCGCAGTTAGAGTTAACCCGTTTAGAAGAGCGCCTTGATACCTTTGCTGGTCAACAAAGTAAGTATCACGGCATGATGTCGCCGTGGTTAACACCGTTTGAGGTTGAGTCATTAGCAACTCAACCTAACGTAGCTTTTGAGCAGCAAGGTATGTTCACTTTAAGTAGTACATTACCCGATATTAGTTTATTGAAACCTGAACTCGTGCAAAGTAAACAGTGGTTATCAGCAACGCAATTAGCACAACAATTCGCAAATCATCCAGCGGTATTTGCGTTAAATAAAAAAATAGCCTCAAACAAAACAGGTATTAGTCTCGCTGAGCAAGCTTATAAGCCTGAGTGGGGAGTTAACGCAAGCTATGGTTATCGTGATGATACTCCTAGCGGCGCAAGCAGAAGTGATTTTTTCTCTGTTGGAGTGACTTTTGACTTACCTTTGTTTACTGAAAATAAACAAAACATGGCGGTTAAGTCGGCTATTTCACAAACCGAATCCGTTAAAACTGAAAAAATATTGTTATTACGGCAATTAATCGCCTCATTTAATAGCGCTAAGGGAAGGTTTCTACGGATACAAACTCGAAAATCACTTTATCAAACTCAGCTATTACCACAAATTCACGATCAAGCCGAAGCAGCGCTTTCTGCTTATACCAACGATGATGGCGATTTTGCTGAAGTAGTACGCGCACGTATTGCTGTACTCAACGCAGAAATAGACCATATCAACCTGTTAGTGGAAGAGCAAAAACTTATACTGGCGCTTAACTACTTATTTATCGCGCAAAAACCCAGTGTTACTAATCAACCTAGCCTAGCTGCACTAGGAGAGAATTCATGAATATAAAACCACCAGCACCACAAAGCTCTCAATCCCAAAATATTCAACACAAAGGTGCTAACGGCTTAAGTATTATTGCCAGTCCACTTGTTGGCTTAGCTGTAGGTTTAGCTATCGGTATTTTATTGACCTTAATTTTAGTTATATTGTTGAGTGATAATACTACGCATCATAGTATGCCAGACACTACAGAAAACGCTATTAGCGTAAATAGCACTCCAGCTAAAGCCGAGCCACTTTATTGGGTAGCACCAATGGATGCTAACTATCGTCGAGACAAACCAGGAAAATCGCCGATGGGCATGGATTTAATTCCATACTACGGTAATACCGCGCAAAATAACGCCTTTGATGAAGGGCCTGGTACTATTAGTATCTCGCCAAGTGTCATTAATAACTTAGGCGTACGTACTACCGAGGTGAGTTTAAAGTCTTTAAATAATGAAATTAAAACCGTCGGTTATGTTACCTACAATGAAGATAAGTTGATACATATTCACCCTCGCGTAGCAGGCTGGATTGAAAAACTCCATATTCAAGCCATTGGCGATACTATTAAGCAAGGTCAACCCCTGTACGATATATACTCACCCGAGCTCGTTAATGCACAAGAAGAGTTATTGCTTGCACTTGATCGAAAAAACACACGTTTGATCAACGCAGCCAAAAACCGTCTTGTGGCTTTACAATTACCTGAAAGCGCTATTACTACCCTAAAGAATACCCGACGAGTACAGCAGTATGTAACGTTTTATGCCCCTCAAAATGGTGTGGTTGAAAGTTTAGACATACGCGAAGGCTTTTATGTTAAGCCTGAAACTATGATGCTATCTATTGTTGATTTAAGCCAAGTGTGGTTAAAAGCAGAAGTCTTTGAGAAAGATATTGTTAACGTTGCCACGGGTAACACCGCCACTATGCACTTAGATTATTTTCCTGGCAGAGTGTGGTCGGGTACCGTCGCTCATATTCACCCTATGCTAACCTCTGCGACACGCACCGGCATTGTAAGGCTAAAGTTTGACAACAGTGACGGTTACTTAAAGCCCAACATGTTTGCACAAGTTACCCTCAATGTCAGTGCTAGCGAGCCAGTATTACAAATTCCTCGTGAAGCTCTAATTCGCACCGGCCATCAAGATCGCGTGGTATTGGCTTTAGGTGATGGATACTTCAAGTCTGTTGCCGTTACCGTTGGTCACTTTGACAATAATCATGTTGAAATTTTAACTGGCTTGCACGCTGGTGAAAAAATTGTCAGCTCAGCGCAGTTCTTACTCGATTCTGAATCAAGTAAATCATCTGACTTTAAACGCATGGATGCTTTTTCAGAGCACGCACACATGACTGATGAGTATGGTAATAATCAGCATAGCACTGACGAACATAGCACTGATGCACACAAACACGGTACTGAGCAAAATACCTCACAAGTCAGTAGCGCTATGGTTCATGGTACGGTCACTTCGGTTATGGCAGATCATCGCATGGTTACCATTGACCGTGAAGCTATTGAAAAATGGAACAGACCCGCAGCCAGCGTTGATTTTATCGTGGATGACGCGGTTGATATCGGTTTATTTGCTACTGGTGCTTACTTAATGTTTACCTTCGAAATTCATGACGGAGATTTTATTATTATCAAGGCTATGGCAATGAAAGGTAATAATCATGGTGATTTTCATGATCACGGCGCTGCCCATACGGTAGAAGCAGGTTTAAATAAGGTTTACACCAAATGATCGGCGCTATTATTCGTTGGTCTGTGACCAATCGCTTACTGGTATTACTCAGTACATTGATGCTCATTGGTACGGGTATTTATTCACTTAAAAATACCCCTGTTGATGCACTCCCTGATTTGTCTGATGTACAGGTAATCATTAAAACAAGCTATCCAGGTCAAGCACCACAAGTTGTTGAAGATCAGGTGACTTATCCATTAACTACCGCGATGTTATCGGTACCTGGTGCTGAAACAGTGCGTGGCTTTTCATTTTTTGGTGACTCTTACGTTTACGTTATTTTCTCAGAAGATACCGACCTATATTGGGCACGTTCACGTGTTTTAGAGTACTTAAGCCAAGTAGCCCCTAATCTACCCACGGAAGCAAAACCACAATTAGGCCCTGATGCCACTGGTGTCGGCTGGGTCTATTTATATGCACTGGTTGATAAAAGCGGTCAACATGATTTAAGTCAATTACGCAGTATTCAAGACTGGTTTTTAAAATACGAACTACAAACAGTTGCAGGTGTTTCTGAAGTGAGTGTTTTAGGCGGCATGGTTAAACAGTATCAAATACAGGTTAATCCCGATAAATTACGTGCTTTTGGTATTCCACTGTCGTTAATTCAAACCGCAATCAAGCAAGGTAATCAAGAAGTTGGTGCGTCGGTTGTGGAAATGGCTGAAGCGGAATATATGGTGCGCGCAACAGGTTACCTCAAAGGTATTGATGATTTAGAAAATATTCCTTTAGGTGTTAATGAAAATGGCACGCCGCTACTACTAAAAGATGTTGCTGACATTACTACTGGTCCGCAAATGCGTCGTGGTATCGCCGAACTTAATGGTGAGGGTGAAACGGTTGGCGGTATTGTCGTTATGCGCTTTGGTGAAAATGCGCAGCAAGTGATTAATCGCGTCAAGAGTAAGCTTGAACAACTGAAAAAAGGCTTACCTGACGGCGTTGAAATAGTGACGGTTTATGATCGCTCTGCGCTCATTGAGCGAGCGGTTGATAACTTAACCTCTAAACTTGTTGAAGAGTTTGTCGTGGTGGCCATAGTCTGCATTATTTTCCTCTTTCATTTACGCTCTTCCCTTGTGGTTGTTTTCAGTATTCCTGTCGGTATTCTAACCGCTTTTACGGTTATGCACGCACAAGGGCTTAACGCTAATATTATGTCATTAGGTGGTATTGCCATTGCCATTGGCGCTATGGTTGATGGTGCTATTGTGATGATAGAAAACATGCATAAGCACCTTGAAAAACTACCTCCAGAAGAAAAACTCAGTAATGAAAAACGCTGGCAATTAGTCATTAACGCTGCCAGCGAAGTTGGTCCAGCGCTGTTTTTCAGTTTATTGATTATTACCGTAAGTTTTGTGCCGGTATTTACCTTAGAAGCACAAGAAGGAAAAATGTTTTCACCACTCGCCTATACCAAAACCTATGCGATGGCAGCTTCTGCCGCATTGGCAATTACCTTAGTGCCAGTGTTGATGGGTTATTTCATTCGCGGCAACGTGTTAGCTGAACATAAAAATCCTATTAATAAAGCATTAACCGCTGCCTATATGCCACTACTCAAAACGGCACTCAATTTTCCTAAAATTACGGTGTTCACCGCTGTTATTATTTTAGGAGCTGGCTTATATCCGGTAAATAAAATTGGTAGTGAATTTATCCCTCCGTTGGATGAAGGTGATTTAATGTATATGCCAACCACATACCCAAGTATTTCTATTGGGCAAGCACGGCAATTACTACAACAAACAGACAAGCTGATTAAAACCTTGCCTGAAGTCGCAACCGTGTTTGGCAAAGTAGGTCGCGCTGAAACGGCAACCGATGCAGCGCCTTTAACCATGATAGAAACATTTATTCAGCTAAAACCACAAAGTGAATGGCGCGCTGGTGTTACTACGGCTAGTTTGAAAAATGAGCTAGATGCATTAGTTAAACTCCCAGGGGTAACTAATGCTTGGGTAATGCCAATCAAAACCCGTATAGATATGCTTGCTACTGGTATTAAAACCCCTGTAGGTATAAAAATAGCTGGGCCAAACTTGCAAGTAATTCAAGATATTGGTCAGCAACTTGAGAATATTTTGCCACAAGTTAACGGCACGGCTTCGGTCTATTCTGAACGCGTTGCTGGCGGGCGCTATATTAATGTTGATATTTTACGTGCTAAGTCGGCTCGTTATGGCTTAAATATTAATGATATTCAGCAAGTTATTGCTACTGCTATTGGTGGAATGAATGTCACCAAGACTATTGAAGGTTTAGAGCGCTACCCGGTTAGCTTACGTTACCCGCAAGATTACCGTAATTCACCGGAGCAATTAGCCAAGCTGCCAATAGTAACACCGTCTGGGCAACGCATAGCCTTGGGTGATGTTGCAACCATTGCGATTAAAGATGGGCCGCCAAGTATTAAATCAGAAAATGCCCGCCTTAATGGCTGGGTATTTATTGACATTGAAGCACGAGATATTGGCGGTTATGTGACTGCTGCACAGGCCGTAGTTAACGAGCAACTAAACTTACCCGCAGGTTACTCTATTACTTGGGCAGGTCAATACGAATATATGGAGCGCGCTAAAGCCAAGCTAACCTATGTTATTCCACTAACCTTGCTTATTATTATTGTTTTGTTGTATTTAAACTTTAAAAATGTGATTGAAGTAGTACTAATTTTAGGCACACTGCCATTAGCTATGGTCGGTAGTATTTGGCTAATGTACTTACAAGGCTTTAACTTTTCAGTTGCCGTTGCCGTTGGCTTTATTGCCTTAGCAGGCGTTGCCGTTGAAATAGGCGTGTTGATGTTAGTTTACTTAAACCAAGCTTATCAACAAGTTGTTGAAAGTAAGCAGGCCGCCCAAGAAACACTCACGAAAAGTGATATTCTGCAATCAGTAATACAAGGTGCTGGAATGAGAATACGCCCAATAATGATGACCGCAGGTACCGTGATTATTGGTTTACTGCCAATAATGTATGGTACAGGCACAGGCTCAGAAGTAATGAGTAGGATTGCCACACCTATGGTTGGCGGTATGATCAGCGCAATGCTATTAGCTTTACTGGTGTTACCCGTATTATTTTACTTATGGAAAGCACAATCTATTAAGAAGTAATCTGAGTTCAAGTTACATAAAACAAGAGCTTAAGCTAGATTACAAGCTCAAAGCAGAGTATTGTTTAGTGCTCTGTTTTTTATTTACTTACTGTTATACATTTACTGTTATATTTTACTCTTATATAAGAATTACTAAGGAAAACTACAATGTCCGTTTCTGTTAAAACCTTATTTATCAATATGTTCATTATATTGATAACCACCTCAACAATACTGTCAACCTCAGTATCTGCCAAAGAAAATTATTCCCCGTTAGAAGCAAGTCAATGGAGTTATGCAACTGACCCATACGGCAGTGAAGCGAACATTAATGAAAGCTTAGTTACTGATCAAGGTGTTTGGGTCAATTTCAAACGTATCCCACGTGTTGATGCCAAACGCAACTCATGGATAGAAGTCATTTATTCACCCGAAGCAGCAATGTTAGCCACTACTAAGCGTATAAAGCTCACTTATAAGTGTGATATTCCACTGCTAATTAAATTATCACAAAAGCATTATGGAAAAGATGGAGATAAAAGCTACGCCCATTACCAAATAAAGCTACCTGCCGCGACACAATGGCATACCGAAGAAGTTGACTTTAGCGGTTTTTCACGCCCAGATTGGACACCAGAAAGCTCCGTAGATCACGGCATTGTGTTAGAACAAATTAATGCGCTTTATTTAACGCCAAGCTTAACTGATGAAAAAGGTGGCGAAGCAACCTTACAAGTACGTGCACTTGAGTTAGTGCAATAGCCATTTCAGCTCTAACGCCATCAACATTTAAGATAAAATTACTCTATAAGTAGTGCTTAGCTGATACATCAAGCCAAGCGCTACATAGGTTTTTATAATGATAAACAGAATAACTAGCCTGAGTTCGGGTTAGTTAGCTATTTAGCTAGGCTAGACCGTTTAAAAAGGCTGTTTTTCAAAGGTACTTACGCCTGCCGGTATATCAAACCATGCTTGTTTTTCACTCGTCCAAATATGCATCGTCGGTTTAATAATACTGGTATCTTCTAATGTACTCGGCTTGAGCTTAATTTTTTCAGGCTCGGCTGGATTAATATGATAAATGCGATTTCCGCAGGTAGGACAAAACTTTCCTGCGTTTTCATTACCATTATCAGCCAAGCGACTCCAATGTTTCATTTCACCATAAAACTTTATATCTTGTGCTTTCACAATCGCGGTAATACTAAAAGCACTGGTCGAAAGCTTTTGACACGCTCGACAATGGCATGCGGCAATAGCTAAAGGTGGAGCTAACAACTCATAAGTAACACCGCCGCACTGGCAAGCTCCTTTAAGGGGGTAGTTTATAGTAGCCATGTTATTCCTTATTAATTAACCTTAGTTTAGCCATAACGCGATATTAGTCACGAGTGAAACACTTAGTTATAGGTACAGTATAGATACAGGTCAAGGGCACTTTACAGCTAAAAACAGCTTGTTGGTCGAAAAAAGATGATCTTAGCCAAAAAATATCACACAATAGATGATAATTATTATCATTTGAGTGTGTTATGTTTTTAAAATTACTGTCTTTGATGCTCTTGAGCTTTTTAACACTAACTTTGACCTTACCAAGTTATGCCATTACGGTCGACGTTATTTACCCGAAACAACAAACCGTTAATAAAAAGCTCTTATTAACCGGTACTGTAGTTGCTCAACAAGATGCTAACTTAGCCAGTCGTGAAGCGGGTTTAATCGCGACTATTTTAGTCGAAGCTGGCGATCATGTAAGCCAAGGGCAAGTACTACTCACCCTTGATAATACCCTAGCAAAAATACAACTTGAACAAGCACAAGCTGTGCAATTGTCAGCAAAAGTTCAGTATCAAGAAGCGCAACGTCTACATGAAGAAGTGATAGAGTTAGCAAAAAAGCAAGTGGTTACCAACACCTTATTAGCTGAGCGTAAAGCAAACCGCGCCAATAGTCAGGCTTTACTTGCCAAAGCCACCGCAGAGCTAGCCCTACAGCAAGAAATAGTAAACCGCCACATACTCACTGCGCCTTTTGATGGCATTATTGCCAAGCGCACTGTTGATATTGGTGAATGGGTTGGGCAACAAACTTCCTTATTTCAATTAGTATCTGATCAGAATTTACGTCTGATTGTTGATATTCCTCAAGAGTATGTTGCGACTTTACAGCGCCAAAAAGCGCCAATGGCCGCAGTAAGCTCAGATTTGGATATACAACAAACGCACCGTTTAGCGTTATCAAAAATTGTTGCTATTTCAAGTGAATTAAGCAGAACAGTACAAGCGCGTATTGACTTACCTCAGCATAGCCATTTTATTCCTGGGACTTCTGCACGCGCTGAAATTCTTCTTCCACAGCAAACAATGCACATGGTTGTACCTAAAGCTGCTTTGAAGCGTCACCCCGATGGTAGTTATAGTGTTTTTTCTGCAACAGAGAACAAAATAAAGCGTTATAGCATTAAAGTACTAGAACATTTAAACCAGCAAGTATCTGTACTTGGTATTCCTAAAGGCTCAGCCATTATTGTTTCAGGCAATGAATTATTAACCGAAGGCACTCCCGTTGAGAATATTACGGTTAAGGAAAGTAACTAATGTTTAAGGCGACAATTAAACAAGGTACTTTAGTGACGGTTATTGTGGCAATCACGTGTATTTTAGGAGTAGTTGCGGCTTTAAAAATTCCCGTACAAATGATTCCAGACTTGGAAGTGCGCACTATTACCGTACAAACTGGCTGGTCTGGTGCAACACCACAAGATGTTGAAAAAGAAATACTGATTGAACAAGAGCGCTACTTACGCAGTTTACCTAATCTACAGCGCATGATTTCTTATGCTGAAATGGGCGAAGCCACTATCGAGCTTGAGTTCCCTTTTGGTGTCAATATTAGTGACGCACTGCTTAATGTAAACAATGCCTTAAGCCAAGTACCAACCTACCCTGAAAATGTTGACCAACCTAGGTTATTATCCAGTTCTTTTTCAAGCAATGCATTTATGTATTTTGTTTTAAAGCCACAAGTTGGTAATCCATTGCAATTGGATATGGATTTAATCAAAGACTACGCCGAAGATTATATACGTCCCAGAATGGAAAGCGTTGCCGGTGTGTCAGAGGTTAGAGTCGGTGGTGGCTCAGCTAAACAAATACAAATTAAAGTAGATCCGGCCAAACTCGCCCAACGTGGCATTAGTTTAAGCCAAGTACGTTCGGCGATTAGAAACCGTAATGCCGATGCCTCTGCTGGAGATATTGAAAGCGGCAAAGAGCGCTACTTAATGCGGATGGTTGGTCGGTTTACACACCTAAATGAGTTAGAAGACCTTATTTTACTGCGCCAAGGCAATGCCAATATTTTACTCAAAGATGTTGCCGAAGTCAGTTTAGATCACTTTGAAACCCGTGGGCTCTCATATAACAACGGCGAGCGCACTATTAGTTTATCTGTACGACGTGAAAGTGGTTCAAATGTACTTGCCATAAAAGAGCAGATGTTGACGGTTGTAGAGCAAATCAATAGTGATTTATTACAACATAATGGCTTAACGCTGGTTTTACTCAGTGACGATGTAAAATATGTTCATAGCTCGTTAGAAAATGTTTGGATTAACTTAGCACTAGGGGCGTTGCTCGCTACTTTAGTCATGTATTTTTTCTTACGCTCTGGGCGAGCAACATTGGTTGGTGTATTAGGCATTCCTATTTGTACGATTGCGGCATTTTTAGGGTTAATGCTATTTAACCGCACCATTAATGTGATTTCTCTGGCTGGTGTAGCTTTTGCCATTGGTATGACCGTAGATAATAGCATTGTGGTTTTAGAAAGCATTATGCAAGCCAAGCAACGAGGCTTAAGCAAACTCAAGGCCGCTATTACTGGAGTTACTGATGTGTGGCCTGCCGTATTAGCCTCAACCGCCACCACTATTTTAGTATTTGCACCTATTTTATTTGTGCAGCAAGAAGCTGGTCAGCTTTATTCAGATATCGCTATCGCGATTTCTGCCGCCATAATTGCCTCAATGCTGGTGGCCATTTTTGTAGTGCCAGTTGCTTTAGCTAATTTTGGTCATAACGAAGATTTTCAACAAAAAAAGCAACTGCATCTTTCATCTAAATGGCTATCACTGGTTGGCTTTTTTATTCGCAGCAGAAAAACCGCAATAACCAGCGTAATAGCTTTCTCATTCGCTATTTTAACTGCCGCATATTTATTAATGCCTGCCGCTGAATACTTACCTGAAGGCGAAGAGCCAAAAGCATTCTCAATGATGATTGCACCGCCGAGCTATAATTTAAGTGAAATGCAGCGTATTGGACAAGAGCTGCGTAACCACTTTGATGGTTATGTGAATGCGCCTAATGAAAATTTTGCTCAAGGCGAAACCAATATGCCACCGCTTGCCTACTACTCAATGTCGGTTTCTGTTGGTCGAATTTGGTTTTTAAGTGCCCCTGTAGACTCTGCAAATATTCAAGCAATGATGGATGCCATTACCAGTAAGTTCGAAAGCTATGAGGGCATGCGGGCATTTTCATCGCGAGGCTCTATTATTTCAAGTAATGATGGCGGTACACGGGCAGTAGCTGTTGATATTTCTGGCCCCAACCTAGTAGAACTTTATCAAGCGGCAGAAGCCGTTTACCAACAAGCTGAGCAAGTTTTTGATAATCCACAAATCAACTCAGACCCTGGTTCATTAAGTTTGAACCAACCTCTTATTGAAATTCAACCACGTTGGTCTCGCTTAGCCGAGCTCGGTTTAGATAGCCGTGAACTAGGTTATGCCATTGCGGCACTAAGCGATGGCGCTTATGTTGATGAATTTATCTTAGCTGATGATAAAGTAGATATTTTTATGTTCAGTAATGCAGGCAATGAACAAAATATTGAACAACTAGCCACCGCTCCTATTTTAACGCCCTCAGGGCAAGTTATGCCCTTAAATGCGCTGACTGATTTGCATATTACTAAAAGTAGTAATAGCTTGCGACGTGTCGATGGAAAACGAACCGTTACCGTTTATATTATTCCACCGCGTAACGTTGCTTTAGAAACAGCAGAGCAACAAGTAAGGACAGAATTACTGCCAGTTTTATGGCAACAAGGGAAAATAGCACCGGGCATTAATGTGTCAATTAGTGGCGCGGCGGATCAACTTGAGGCGACAAAAACCTCACTCTCGGCCAATTTCATTATTTCAGTTTTGCTGAGTTACTTGCTGTTAGTCGCTATTTTTACCCATTGGCGCTATCCGCTTTTTATTTTAGCGACTATTCCGTTAGGGATGGCTGGTGGTTTACTCGGTTTAATCACAGTTAACGGAATTAATTCACTCTTAACCAATATAGGTATACCGCCATTTCACCAACCTTTAGACATGATCACTATGCTGGGCTTCTTAATTTTATTAGGAACTGTCGTTAACAACCCTATTTTAATTGTTGATCAAACCCGAAAAAATATGATGAAAAAAGGTATGCTCGTCAGCCAAGCCGTAAGTCAGGCAGTTGAAAAGCGCTTAATGCCGATATTAATGTCGACCGCGACCACTATTTTTGGTTTAGCGCCATTAGTATTTATTCCAGGAGACGGAACTGAGCTTTATCGTGGTGTTGGTATTATTGTGTTATGCGGTATTTTATTTTCAACATTGTTAGCCTTAACATTTTTACCCGCGCTGCTAGTTAGTATTATGAAAGAGCAAACGGAGCAAAACAGTTAACAAACTGTACAATAAAATATGCCGCGTAAGTATTGTCAAAAAACGGGTAACTACTATTAGATTACCCGTTTATTTTATCGCTGCTACACTTCATTATTATTTCCTTTTTGACTTTGACCGCCTGAAATACACCCTAAAAAAGGCTAAAAACTTGTATTAAAAACCTGGATTAAAAGCCCTTACAATTTAGACTTAAGTACAACAAAACTCATAATAAATTGACAACTAACATAAGCATAAACAAGACGTTAAAACAAAATAATTAAAAAAATAATAGCTTATTGGAATCATTTTTTGCTAAGGTGATAAGTACTTAACATACTGAATAAATAAAATATTATTGTATAAAAATAATCATTAAGGAGCACAGATGAATAGCGTGAGATATACATTATTAGTAATTCTTGTGCTGTTATTTAGTTGGCCGGTTATTGCTCAACTCCAACTGTCTATTTGGGCGTTATGGCTTTACCCCTTTGCTTTATGGTTACTCGTTATTCTGTGCACCGTACTTTATGACAATAATAAAAATAGCGAGCACAACAATGATCAATAGTGAGTTAACGTGATTTCTATTTTTTCAGCATTTTTGATGTTATTTCTCTATGGCGGCTGTCTTTATCTCATCGCCTGCTGGGGTGAATCATCAAGTAAAAGTGCTACCAGAATAAAAAAATCGTCTTACACTTACACGCTAAGCTTAGCGGTTTACTGCACCTCTTGGACGTATTACGGCAATATCAGCCAAGCCTCTAGCCAAGGTATACAACATATAGCACTCTATATTGGCAGCACTCTCGCTTTTATTCTGTTTATGCCGATATTAAAAAAGATGGTGCGAATTAAAAACGTTTATCATTCCACTAGTATTGCCGATTTTATTTCAACTCGTTATAACAACTCCCATGCTCTAGCAGCATTGATTAGCATACTGTGTTTAGTTGGCATTACTCCTTATATTTCCATTCAACTTAAATCTATTATTACAACTTTCACGCTACTAGTTGATAATAATTCTGCCGAAGCCCAAGTAATTCTGCCTTGGTTAGATATGATTATTGTTTTAATGATGGCCGCTTTCACTATAGCTTTTGGTGTTAAACGCTTAGACCCTACCGAAAAGCACCCCGGAATGATGGTCGCTTTGGCAGCAGAAAGTTTATTTAAGTTGCTCGTTTTCATTTGTTCCGCATTACTAATTTGCTTTGTTATTTTTGGTGGTTTTAGCGACATAATTGCGCAAATAGATGCCGAAAACATCGCACAAGGTACATTAAGTTCATTTTCACAACCACCACCTATATCAGCTTGGTTTACCTCCATGATCTTAGGTGTTATTGGCATCATTGCACTGCCCCGTCAGTTTCACGTTACCGTCGTTGAATGCTCAAATGAAAAATTTTTAGATAAAGCAAAATGGCAATTTCCATTGTATTTATTGCTCGTGAATTTAATGGTGTTACCGCTCGCAATGGCAGGACAATTAATTGGCACACAAGGCGGCAGTACTGATTTATTATTGCTTAACATTCCTATTACCGAAGGTCATTCCGTTATCGCTACCTTAGTGTTTTTAGGAGGCTTTGCCGCAAGTACCGCCATGATCATGGTAAGCACCATGACTTTATCAACCATGGGTACCAACCATTTAGTATTGCCACTTATCGAGCGCTTCTCAGTATTACATTTTTTACGCCGCCACCTGCTTTATGTAAAATGGGCGGTGGTTGTTTCATTGCTATTACTGAGCTTATTTTATTTTAGACGTATTGGAGAGTCGGAAGTTATTGTCAAAATAGGCTCTATATCATTTGTCGCGATGGCACAGCTATTACCTGCTCTTGTCGGAGGAATGTTATGGAAAAACGGTACATTAAGAGGGGCATTTTCTGCAATATTCATTGGAATGCTAGTGTGGTTTTATACCTCAATGCTGCCTTCTGTTATTCGTAGTGGCTGGATTGATACCGACATTTTACAAACGGGTTTATTTCAGCTTGCATGGCTTAAACCTGAACAATTATTAGGCTCTAATATTGATACCCCTATCGGGCATAGTTTATTTTGGAGCTTGTTCATTAATACTTGTGTCTATATTTTAATGTCCTCATTAAATAATAATGCGCGCAAAGATGAATTAAAACATAACCAAGAGTTTCTTAATGTCGGCTTAGGCCAATCATATGAAGCAAAGTCACTCTCGACTTCATTAGTTAGCAACATAGCTCTTAATGAGAAACTCAATAAAATAGATGTGCTACTGGCTGAATATCTGCCACTAACTGAGCGTAAAAATAAAATTAACTTATGTATTACTCGTGCAAAACTGAACAATAATACAAAAATAAATATTTTAGAATTAGCGCAATTAAAAGCCCAAGCAACAAGTGTTCTGGCCGGTATTATTGGCATGGCTTCAGCCAATAATGCCATGAAAAGCATTGAGTTACTTAATGATAATGAACAAGCGTTATTGTCAACCTGCTATTCCGAGTTATTAGCCAAAGCAAACCTTTCTCCCGATGAGCTACTCGAAAAGGTAGATTTTTACCAAGAAAAGCAATCGCTTTTAGAGAATCATGCTGAACAACAACAGCATATAATTCAAGAGTTACAATGTGAAAAAGAACAAACCAGCCAAGCAAGGCAGGCATTAAAATCATTAAATGAAGAACTTGAGCTACGTGTTGACGACAGAACCAAACAGTTAACCCAAGCTAACACCGACTTAACCACGGCAATGTCGGCGCTAAAAAATACGCAAACACAATTAGTTGAAGCAGAAAAAATGGCTTCTTTAGGTGGTTTAGTGGCTGGCGTATCCCATGAAATTAATACCCCTATCGGGATAGTATTAACGGCTATATCATCTTTACAATCAGAAACTGCGCGTATTACTGAGCTTTATCATGAGAATAAAATAACCAAGAAAAACATGGATCATTATCTCCACTATGCTGATGAGGCCTGTAAAATTTCAGAGAACAATATTCGGCGTGCCGCAGACTTAGTCACCAGCTTTAAGCAAGTTGCTGTAGACCAAACCCATGAAGAACAAAGAGAGTTTTTAGTTAAAGACTACATTGAAGATATTTTATTGTCGTTACGTCCAACATTACGCAAAACACAACTAAGCATTGATCTTGTCTGCGACGACACCTTAACAATAAATAGTTTTCCTGGCGCATTCTCGCAAATTATTTCTAATTTTATTTTTAATTCACACATTCATGCTTATGAGCCAAACCAAGCAGGTAAAATTTCCATCACGGTTGAGAAAAGTAACCAAACCATCGTCTTTAAATACAGCGATGATGGCAAAGGGGTTTCTGCCGAAGGAAAGCAAAATATATTTGAACCTTTTTATACCACCAAACGTGGTATAGGCGGTACTGGTCTTGGTGCGCACATTATTTATAATATTGTTAGTCAACAGCTCAAAGGTGAAATAGTTATTGATGAAAGCATAACTCAAGGTTTAGGTTTTATTATCACCATCCCCCTTCATCCGAGTATAAATTGAGCAGCCCAAACTAACGCCTAATCAAGAGGTTATTTTCGCTCAAAAAAAGCATGACGCTTATGCTAGGTATCAACACTTTTCAGTGCTAAAATTTTGCCGCTTTTATTTTAGAGATCCTAACTCATGCGTCACACTTCAATCACTGCTCTGATGGGCTTGTTACTATGCTGTTTTATCAGCATAACTTCTGCTATTGCTTCAGCAAACACTGCGCTTGCTAACGCTCAGCTCAACAAAACCAAAGCAGAAGCTGCTAGTGTTGAAACAAAAAAAATGGTGGTTGATTATAAATACGTTGACCCATTACAGCGTGACACCCCTCGTGGTACATTAAGAGGCTTTACCGCCGCTGCAGCCTACGATATTGATTATATTAAAGCAGCACAGTATCTCGATGTTCGCTATTTACCAGACACCATGAATGCTAAAAATGCCGCGGTTTATGCAGAGCAATTACAAGCCATTTTAGATCGTAATATTTGGATTAACTTAGAAGAAATCAGTGACGATCCAAACGGCAATACCAATGACAACTTACCAACCTATCGAGAATTATTTGGCACTATAGAAATACAAGGCGAAAAAATAAGTTTAGTACTGCAAAAAGTACCTAGTGGTAAATCAGGTAGTGTTTGGAAAGTATCCAATACCACGGTAGCTAAAATACCTCAGTTATATAGTGATTTGGGTTATGGCCCCTTACCAGAATGGTTTATTGAGCACACGCCTGAAGGGCGATTTTTTAAGCTGAATATTTGGGAGTGGGCACTACTTAGTAGTTATCTTATTGTTGCATTTATTATTGTATTACCAATAACTTGGCTAACAAAATGGTTAGTTTTACGCAGTAACTTTACCGTAAAAAATGAAATAGCAAAGTGGATATCTAGACCTTTACGCGTATTTTTAGCGCTGTCTGTCAATCAAGCATGGCTCGCCAATACAGAGCTAACAGCACGTGCAAGTGAGCTAATGGAAAATGGCGTATTATTGATCTTAAGCATTATGTGGTTAGTGTGGTCGCTTATTAGTGTTTTCCAGTCAATGTTGCGTGAGCACTTACTTAAAAAGGGTAATAAACAAGGCGCTTCGCTACTACGTCCTTTAGTTAATTTTGTTCGTGTTATTGTTTTTATTTTAGCCATACTGATTTGGCTAGAAAGCTTAGGCTTTAACGCCAGTGCCATACTCGCAGGTATGGGTATTGGTGGCATTGCTATTGCTTTAGCGTCCAAGCAGTCAATAGAAAACCTCATTGGTACCATGACCTTATATTCAGCAGCGCCCATTAGAGTTGGTAATTTATGCCAGTTTGGCTCAATGCGTGGCACCGTTGAAGAAATAGGCTTACGTTGTACCCGCATTCGTACTTTAGACAGAACGGTAATTCACGTACCCAATGCTAAATTAGCCGAAATGGAAATTGAGAATATTTCTGAACGCGAGAAAATTCGCTTTAAAACCGATATTCGCTTACCTTACAGCACTAATACTACGCAGTTAAAGGCGATTATTGCTGATATTAAGGCTTTGCTTGAAAACCATGAAGATGTGCTTGAAAGCCCACTTAGAGTCACTTTTAAAGGGTTTGGCTTACATGGTTTAGAAATCAATGTTTTTGCTTATGTGGGCACTCAAAGCTTTCCTACTTATCAAGCTGTTGCCGAAGAATTACAATTAAGAATAATGGAAATTGTCGAAGAGCATGGCTCTAAAATAATTCCAGTACAACCTTATGTGCAGCCAGCAGGATAATTAACCTGAACTCAATTTAAGAGATATTTAACAATCTGAAATATCAGCAAAAAT
>NZ_JAHKPW010000054.1:41027-48470 GCF_018860755.1 Colwellia sp. D2M02
TTAACGAAGAAGTTAGGAAAATAGCAACTAGAGAAACATTTGTTAAGCCGAGATCGGGTTGCATTAACACCGCCTTAATAAAGCCCTTTAAAAAAGCGATTAATGCTCAGCCGCGTAAGCTTCTACCTCTTGCCAAACACGCATTAAATTACCCGAGAGTATTTTAACAATATCGGCTTCGCTATAACCGCGCTTTAATAACCCTTCAATTAAATTAGGGTATGAAGCAACATCTTTTAAGTTGGTTGGCAAGCTGTCACCTACGCCATCATAATCAGAGCCAATACCAACATAGTCAATGCCCACTAACTTAACCACATGATCAAAGTGATCTAATACTTGCTCTAAGCTGGCGTATAAATAAGGATTTTTTGCTAAGTAAGCTTTCGAAAATTCTTTAACCTGTTCACTTTTTTCATCTAAGCCATGCTCTAAGGCAAAGGCTTTTACTGCCGCTTTATGGATATTACGTTTGTCGATTGACGCTTGTGAAATAAAGCTTGAACCGAAGTTTATTTGAATAACGCCACCATTTTCAGCCAGTAGCTTGATCATGTCGTCACTCATATTACGCTCAAAACCTGGCGTAAAGTGACGCGCTGAAGAGTGTGAAGCAATCACTGGCGCTTTACTGACTTCCATCACTTGATAAAAAGCTTCATCAGAAATATGAGAAACATCAACCATCACGCCAATGTTATTCATTGCTTGTACTAACTCTTTACCAAAATCAGTTAACCCTTTGGCTGGTCGCTCAATATCATAAGAAGAGTCTGAGATATGATTTGCTTTCGAATGCGTTAAAGTGATGTAACGAATACCGCGATCGTAAAAGTGTTTAAGGTTAGCTAAATCGCCTTCAATTGCGCTACCATTTTCCATTCCCATCGGTAATGAAATCAGTCCATTAGCGAAGTTTTTACTTAAATCGCCACTAGAGTATGCTAACGCAAATTTATTAGGCGCGGCTTTGACTATATCTTCAACCATGGTAATTAAGTTGTCGGCAAGTGCTTTACTACCGCCTGTTTTTTCAAGTGTCGCTGGAATGTAAATCGACATAAATGCAGCATTTAAACCACCAGCAACAGCTCTTGGATAATCAAAATCACCATGAGGTGTGTGCTCAGAAACATCTTCAAACTGACTTTCTAAACGATAAGGCACATCAATGTGCGTGTCGGCAATAATGTACTTCTTAGCAATTTCATTCGCTTGTTGTGCTAATGAGAGTTTAGGAGCGGCGGCAGCACTTTGCTCTGCTTGACGGCTTAACGGTGCGTTATCTTGGCAGCCTGAAATTGCTAACCCTAGGGCAATTAACACTGCTACAGCTAAGGGCTTAGCGTATATTTTACCTGGTAGATTTTTTTTAACTGATAGGCTCATAGTAATAGGCTTCTTATTATGTGAATTGAAGATATAAAACCTTACTGTGCCAAGCCATTAGTATAATGTCAAAGTTCATCGGTGAAATGAATAAGTATCATTATCGCATACACAAGACTTGGGTTAAGTAGAGCTAAGGTACTTACTTAAAATGCGCTCCATATCATTGCGGTGTAACGGTTTAGTAATATACTCATTCATACCTGAATCCATGCCTTTATTGATATCGTCACGCATAGCGTTAGCAGAGAGCCCACAAACAATTAAATCGTCAAAGCCAAGCTTTCGAATACTTTTAGTCGCTTCATAACCATCTAAAACAGGCATTTGAATGTCCATAAAGATCAAATCATACGCTTGATTGTGCTTTATTTTTTCAACTGCTTGTTCGCCATCACCAGCAATATCGTATGTTAAACCAAAGCTTTTTAGTACTTTACCAGCAACCAATTGGTTAATAGTATTATCTTCAACTAATAGCACATGCCCTTGAAAGGTTAGGACTTTTTCACTGTCACGAATAGCTTTTGCCGATGTCACTATAGGAGGCGATTGCATATCATGCTCTTCACGAAATAGGTCACTTAAAAAAGAATGAATACGACTGGGTAATAAAGGCTGATGAATAAAGTGCTTTCCTCCTAACTTAAGTAAAGATTCTTTTATCTCATCTGCATGAGTTTCAAGACAAAAACCGAGTAAAATATTGCTCGTGCATAGCTTATTAATAATACTACGTTGCTGTGAAGTAAGTAATTTACCCACAAAAATAATAAGTACTTGTTTCTCGTTTTCTTCTTGTTCTTTTTGGATAGCAAAAGGACCGTCATCAGATATTAAGTCGACTTGGTTCACTATTATCGAACGAGTGAAATAAGGCGTGAATGACCGATTATATATTGCCAACTCTTGCTCAAGGTTACATAGGTGAACACAAGGCTGCAACGAAAGCGTAGGGGGTGATATATCTGCCTTTATTAGCGCAAATGGAATAGTAACAATAAATGTACTACCAACATTAAGTGTTGATTTTAATTTGATGCTCCCTCCCATTAATTTCACTAACTGCTCAGAAATGCTTAAGCCTAAACCTGTTCCTCCATAATGGCGACTCGTGGAACCATCGGCTTGAATAAAGTCCTTAAAAATATTTTGTTGTTGTTCATCGCTAATACCAATACCGCTATCAATAACCTGTAAACAAAGTGTAGCTCCCGTTTTATCTGGGTGAACTTCATGACTGACTTTTAAAGTTATATGCCCTTTTTCGGTAAATTTAACCGCATTGTTGACCAAATTAAGTAATATTTGACTTAAACGTACGGGATCTCCTTCAAGAGTTTCGGATAAATTTTCAGGCAATAAACAATGAATGTTGATATTTTTTTCTGCCGCTCTTACGACTACAGACTCAATAATATTTTCAATGATGGTACCCGGATTGAAAGCAATATTTTCAATCACTAACTTACCTGCTTCAATTTTAGAGAAATCGAGAATATCATTGATAACACTCATGAGAATGCTGGTGGAGTAACGAATTTTATTCAGGTAGTCCATTTCTTCATTAGGTAAGTCTTTCAACATAAGTAGGTCAACTAAGCCGACAATACCATTAATTGGCGTCCTAATTTCATGGCTCATATTAGCTAAAAAAATACTTTTAGCTTTAGTGGCTTTTTCTGCTTTTTCCGTTTCTATGATTAATTGTTCATTCAGCTGTCTTGCTTCTAATAACAGCGTATTAGTTTGTAGGTTTTTATTTTTAAAGATATTAGCTGAGCGAATTAACTTGCCTATTTCATCAACACGAGAAGAGGTCAATTCTTCTTTCAATTCTTTGTTTTCTGCCAGTATATCGAATACTTTGGTTACTCGCTGTATTGGAAAAATTAAACGGTATACTACAAAAACCATCACCATTAGCATCATAATCAAACTCAGAATAAACATTGCATTACTACGATGTCCTGATTGCTCAACCGTATGATTTAAGGTGCTATTATTGTCCTTTAAATACGTCAAAAATGCTTGGCTTAAACTCTTGGCTAAATAAAGAAACTCATTAGCAGAGCCAGACATAACAACATTTACTAAAAACTGATAATTACGCGTTATTTGCGTTAATTGAAAAAAATTGCTGTTAATATGATTAACACTTGCAGTGATACTTTTCGTGCTACTAGGATCATTTATCTTGCTTAACAATTCATCTAGTTGTGATTTGATTTTATTAAACTTTTCTATAGGTTCAAAAGTTGAATACAATGCATATTCATAGACACTAACTTGCAGCTGATTTATTAAAGAAAGTAATTCTCTGTAATATGCTTTTTTAGTATCAACATTCCTTGAAGCATTAATCTGCTCAGTTAACTGAGCTTTTACTGCTTCAATTTCAGTGACAATATTTTCATCAAATAATGACTTTCTTTTTATGAGGGTTTCTACAACCACATCAAAATTCTCGCGATAGCTGGTTAAATGGCCTCGCATGCTATTAATAACGGTTTGTTGCTTCTTATCGAGTGTGCTTATATCAATAAACATTGAAATATCAGCCAACTTCTCATTAATTGACTGCATCGTTTGCTCAAATCGCTTGAGTACAGATTGACTATTATTTTGCTGATAGATCAAAACACTACGTTGCAAATCTAAAACATCTTTTTCAAAGGCTTTTACTAGCATAACTTTATTAGCAACACGCTGAGTTGTTGATAAGCCAGACGTTAATAGCTTTTGACTTTCAACCGCTACAAACTGCTGCCCTAAAGCAAGTAGTAAGATAACAAGTAAAGCGGCCGTTAACTGTAGTTTTAAACTGCTAAACATATAAGACTCTGCTTAAAAATGTGTTGCGGAAGGTGGTAACTAAGCATTAATAAATTCATACCATTTTTGTAAACTATAATCATAAGTTGGCATAACCGAGTTCCAAACTGCAACGTTACTAAAACGCTTTTGATAACTCCCTCCACTTCTTGTATCTCCAGCTTTGACAGATATTTTATTATCTGTTCCCTTTAAGTTTTGACCGGCAGGCTTGCCGTCATACCAGTAATCCCATTCATCTTGAGATAGGTATTTAGCTGCTCGCTGAGGGTTTGATATATAATACCCTTGCTTAGCAATATAAGCACCGGGCCAACCTGAAAGCCACCAATTCATATAATCATATGCTGCATCTTTTGCTCGACCTTCAGTGCGACTAGACAAACACATAACACCATGCCAGCCTCGATAGCCTTCTTTAGGAGCGGCATAGTTAACAGGAATATTTATGCCATTTAACGCTGAAACCGCTGGAGAAAACATACTTTCAATAACAACGCGATCTGATTTCATAAACTCGACAGACTCGGGCACAGAAGTCCAAAAACCACTAAAGTGACCAGCCTGCTTAAATTCAATTAAAATATTAAACAATTGATCTAATTCTGCTTTAGTCATCGCGCCAATATTGTTAAAAGCCATCAGGTTATTCGCCTGGGCGGCCAATGCCAAATCAAACAAGCCAATGGTAGGCGCATTAATAATACCGACCTTGCCACTATATTTTTCATTCAACAGCCAGCCCCAGCTTTCGGTTTCATAAGGTATACCAGCCTGAATAACATTGGTGTTATAACCAAAAGAGTCAACATTATGAACATAAGGAAGAAAACTAATATCATTAGTGTGCTCAGCGCCTAACATGTTATTTTTTTGCACATGCAATAACTTATGGGGAGCATCACCTGCACCATATTTTGCAGATGGCGTTATTCGGCCAGTCTTGGTTAAGTTATTAATTTCACCCCAATGGGTTATTCTTGATTTATCAATGGATTGAATAGCACCCGAGCGCCATAAAACATTAATACTATTAGACCATTGCTCGTATAAATCGAACGATTGAGGAAACATTGCTGCTTTTTGTAATACTGCAGCACTACCTTTAGGCTCAAAGATAAGTTTAATGCCTAAATCTTCCATTGCTCTTTGCCTTAGCTCTTCTTGCAAAGTGACATGGGTTCCTAGTATTCGTAACGTGACCTTTTCTTTGGCAATAATATAAGGTGCTTTAATAATACAGGCGCCTGTTAACGTCCCTGCTGCAATATTTTTTAACGCTTTTCTGCGAGAAATATCCATAATTATCATCACTGTGAGAATGTTATTCTCAGTATAGGGGCTTTTAAATTTTTTGCGGTTATATTACAAAGTTTAATATAACTGAATTAAATATACTCGCATTATGAATACTTAATTAATGTATTCCTACAACATCCTTTGCTGCATCTATAACAATTTGCTAAAATCACGCGATTTATTTGTTTTTCTTTTTTGCTTTCATAAATAAGGGTTTCTGCTGTGTTTGATAATCGTTTTAAAGATATGAGTATCAAAGGTGATTTATTTGGTGGTGTTACCACAGCGATCATTTCCCTCCCCTTAGCGTTAGCCTTTGGTGTTGCTTCTGGTGCTGGTGCTGAAGCCGGTCTTTGGGGCGCCATTTTGGTTGGCTTATTTGCCGCCTTATTTGGTGGCTCTACTAGTTTAATTTCTGAACCGACCGGCCCAATGACTGTAATTATGACTGCAGTACTTACCAGTATGATGGCTAAATATCCAGAAACTGGCATGGCCATGGGTTTTACTGTGGTTATTATGGCCGGTGCCTTTCAAGTATTGTTGGGGACACTTAAACTCGGTAAATACATAACCTTAATGCCCTACAGCGTTATTTCAGGTTTTATGTCTGGCATTGGGGTTATCCTCATTATTTTACAGCTATCACCTTTACTAGGACATTCAGCTCCCGCTGGCGGTGTAATGGGCACGTTATCGGCGCTGCCTAATACTTTAGTTAACTTAAAATTTAGCGAACTCTTTCTTGGTTTATTAACCCTAGCAATACTCTTCTTTTTCCCGAGTAAATACCGAAAATATGTCCCTGCACAATTAGTAGCATTAGTTGCAATAACGTTATTGTCTGTAATTATTTTCGACACTGATAGTATCCGCCGAATTGGTGAAATACCTGCTGGGTTGCCTTCTTTAGTGTTACCGCACATTAATACCGAAATGTTTATGACAATGGTGATTGATGCTTTGGTATTAGGTACGCTAGGCTGTATTGATACCCTATTAACCGCCGTTATTGGTGACTCTTTGACCCGTAAAGTACATGACTCAGACAAAGAGCTGCGTGGTCAAGGTATTGCCAATATGATCTCAGGTTTATTTGGCGCGCTACCAGGTGCTGGTGCAACTATGGGTACCGTAACTAATATTCAGGTTGGAGCACGTTCGCCACTGTCAGGCATCATCCGCGCGTTAATGCTAGCACTTGTCGTATTAATTGCGGGTAGCTTAACTGAACCGATTCCTATGGCAGTTTTAGCTGGTATTGCCGTTTATGTTGGCTTTAACATTCTCGATTGGAGCTTTATTCAACGTGCTCATAAAGTGAGTATGCCCGGTATGGCGGTCATGTATGGCGTAATGTTATTAACGGTATTCGTCGACTTAATTGTTGCCGTAGGCTTAGGCGTATTTATATCAAATATTATTATTATTGAACAACTTAGCCGTGTTCAAGCACGACAAGTTAAAGCGATAAGTGATGCCGATGATAATATTGTTCCATTAACTGATAGCGAACGAGGCTTACTTGACCAAGCTAACGGTAAGGTGCTGTTTTTCTACTTGTCAGGTCCTATGATATTTAGTGTTTCAAAGGCAATATCACAGCAGCACGCAAGTATTGATGATTACGATGTTATGATTCTGGATTTGACTGATGTTCCTATGATTGATGTTACTGTTGGCTTAGCTCTTGAAAACGCCATTAAGGATGCATTAGATGTTAATTGTGAAGTGTTACTTTTGTGCCCTAATACAAAAACCCGTCAGCAATTAGAAAAGTTTAGAGTGTTAGATCTAGTCCCTGACGGCAATACCTACTCATTTCGCTACGAAGCACTACAAGCCTCGTTAAAGCATGTTGAAAAGAATAATCAACCAGTACTTGAGTGTTAGGGGCTGTTGATCTTTCGAGATTGTTTT
>NZ_JAHKPW010000054.1:48620-57087 GCF_018860755.1 Colwellia sp. D2M02
TTTTGCAGCTTTTTGTTGGGTATTTATACAAGGCAGAGCCTTTGAAAGGTAATGTTTTGAATTAGTTATAAATAAGTGAAACCAATGACCAGTTGCACTTATAACCTAACTTACAATAAATTTATAAATTAAATGCTAGCTAATCTGGGCTCAGCTTAATTAG
The DNA here is from genome assembly GCF_018860755.1 of Colwellia sp. D2M02. GTDB lineage: Bacteria > Pseudomonadota > Gammaproteobacteria > Enterobacterales > Alteromonadaceae > Colwellia > Colwellia asteriadis. The sequence continues at coordinate 48,784 of NZ_JAHKPW010000054.1, forward strand.
AGATAAATCATTAATGCTCCAATAAGTCACACCATAAAAAAGGTTATTATCGCTTTATTTCTCTAGAGACCCTCTTTCTAAAGTAAAAGCTCTACAGGATATGTAACATTTACATATAACAATTGAGAATATCATATAACAAACATTACATTTGTTTGTTTTTTATCCTACTAGCCTCTGTAAATCAGCCCTGCAATTAATTAACATATTTTTTACATCAAGGTAAAACCGTAAGAATGTAACAAAATATGAACAAATTGGTGGATTATTTACAAGTACAGAAATACCCCATTAAGACATTGATTTATAATACTTAAAATAATAAATCAAACCAATTTACTTATCCAGTGTCTACTTTTAGAGACAATTGACGCTATTTTTTTTTATGTTACTTTTAAATTGACTTTGAAATTTGTTAACTAATTGTTGACGGGGATAACATGAAAAAAATAAAACCAACAAACCGTGTATTTAAATTGTGTGCAATATCGACCGCTTTACTCAGTAGCTCGGTTTACGCAACAACTTACGATTGTACTAACCTAGCTGAGTGGCAAACTGACCAAGTTTCAGTGAAAGGGACCATTGTACAAACGAACAATCAAGCTTTTAAAGCTAACTGGTGGAATAAAACCAACCCAGTATCACATTCTGGCCCATGGCAAGAGTGGGAAAACTTAGGCACCTGTGCTGGCGACGTGACAGCCAACCTCCCTCCTGAAGTGTCTTTTACATCGCCTACCGCAGGTAGTTCTTTCCTTGAAAATGACAGCGTTGTCTTTAGTGTAAATGCTTCTGATACAGATGGCACTATCGCCCAAGTTGAGTTCTATTTAAATAACGCCAAAGTAAGTACGTTAACGAACGCACCCTATAGTTTTTCATGGGTAGGTATTGTTGGCGAACATGTGTTAACTGCCGTTGCTACTGACGACAAAGGCGCTAAAACAACCACTAGTGCTATTAATTTTAGTGTTACCGCTAACGATACAACACCAGTCAATGAAGCACCGGTTGCGACACTGATGGCAAGCTTACCTAGCCAAGTTTTAGTGGGCACCGTGATTAATTTCGAATTCTCTGGTAGCGATAGTGATGGCCAAGTGACACAATTATCGCTACTTGAAAATGGCTCTGTGATTAGTACGGTAAACGCTAATACTGGTAGCTTTGCATGGACAGCTACGGCACTGGGTAGTCAAAGCTTTACCGTAGAAGCAACTGACGATAAAGGCGCGAAATCACTAAGCAATGCCATTAACTTTGCCGTAGTTACCGAAGGGCAAACTGGTACCGATGCTGATGCTTGTCGTCCTGAAGGCTTATACCAAACACCGGGTGTTAACACGCCATACTGTACTATTTACGATCAAGACGGCCGTGAACTTATGGGTGCAGACCACCCTCGACGCGTTATTGGTTACTTTACCAGCTGGCGTAATGGCGCTAATGAACAACCGAGTTATTTAGTAAACGACATTCCGTGGGATAAAATTACTCATATTAATTACGCCTTTGCCCACGTTGATGCTAATCATAAAGTTTCTATTGGCGATCCAAATTCACCAAACAACCCAGCAACTAACATGGAATGGCCTGGTGTTGTCGGTGCTGAAATGGACCCTAGCCTGCCATACAAAGGTCACTTCAACCTCTTAAACAAATACAAAAAACAATACCCTGATGTGAAAACATTAGTGTCAGTTGGTGGTTGGGCAGAAACAGGTGGTCACTTTGGCGAAAATGGTCGCGTTGCTGATGGCGGTTTTTATACTTTAACCACGAATGCTGACGGTACAGTCAACGAAGCAGGCATTGCAGCATTTAGTGCAAGCGCTGTTGAATTTATTGAGAAATATGGTTTTGATGGTATCGATATTGATTATGAATACCCATCATCAATGAATGACTCTGGTCACCCTGACGACTTCACTTTTTCAAATGCTCGTCGCGCTTATTTAAATAATTCCTATCAAGTCTTAATGAAGTCTTTACGTGAAAGCTTAGACAAAGCGGGTGAAGCCGCAGGTAAACATTATTTATTAACTATAGCTTCACCATCATCGGGGTATTTATTACGTGGTATGGAAACATTCCAAGCGACGCAATACCTTGATTACGTAAACATTATGTCTTACGACTTACACGGCGCATGGAACTCACATGTTGGTCACAATGCCTCACTTTATGATACTGGCTTAGATTCAGAGCTTGCTGCATGGGATGTATATTCTACTAAAGAGTTTGAAGGTATTGGTTACTTAAATACCGACTGGGCTGTTAAGTATTTCCGCGGTGGTTTATCGGCAGGTCGTATTAACATTGGTATTCCGTATTACACTCGTGGTTTTAAAGATGTAACTGGCGGCACCAATGGTTTATGGGGACAAGCAGCGTTTCCTGATCAAGCTAATTGCCCGAAAGGTACAGGAGTTGGTGATAAAAACAGTTGTGGTAATGGCGCAATAGGTATCGATAACTTATGGCACGACATCGAAAATGATCGAGAAGTTCCTGCCGGCTCTAACCCACTATGGCACGTTAAAAACTTAGAAAATGGCATAGTAGGTAGCTACTCAGCAACTTATGGTCTTGACCCTGCTAATGATGAAAACGACAAGTTAGTAGGTACCTACACTCGCCATTATGACAGCGTAGCTGTTGCTCCTTGGTTATGGAATGACACGAAAAAAGTCTTTATTTCAACCGAAGATGAAGAGTCAATGGCCACTAAAGTTGATTACGTTATCAATAACGGTTTAGGTGGTGTGATGTTCTGGGAGCTTGCTGGTGATTTTGATTTTGACGCGGCGAAAGGTGAATACTTCATGGGTTCAACCATGACCACCATTGCTTATGACAAATTTAATCAAAGTGGTACTCCTTACGGTATTGATAAAGGTAATAGCGCTTTTGTTAAACCTACTGAAATGGTTGATGTAAGCTTTGTTGCTAAAGACTTCCCTGTTGGCGATGAAAACTACCCGATCAGCCCAACGTTTGCATTTACCAACAATTCAGCGATTGACTTTTCAGGTGCTAAAATATCGTTTGATGTACCGGTATCAACGTCTGCAATCTTTAAATCTAATTGGAATGCAACGAAAAAGTTGAAAATGGAAATTGAACAAAATGGTTCAAATGCCGCAGGTAATAACATTGGAGGTTATGAGAACGAATTCCATCGTTTTTCAATTACCTTAACCAATGAATGGGGTGGCACTGCTGAATCATTCACCACAGGTCAAACCGTTAATGCGCAAGTAATGTACTACATGCCGATTAGTGGGCCAACTAACTTCACGATAGAAAAAGACGGTAAAGTATTTGCCTTCAAAGCTGAATACCCAAAACTACCAGAAGCAACTTCAGGCGGTAATGGCGGCGGAGATACCGGTGGCGGTAACGGCACAACAACGTGTGACGGTATTAATGTAGCCGGCTTATCAGTTTACCCCGAGTTCCCACAAAAAGATTGGGCGGGTAACTCAAGTCATGCTAATGCAGGTGACATGGTTGTTCATAATAATACGGTTTATAAAGCCAAATGGTGGACAAGCTCGACACCTGGCGGCGCAGACTGGGACAGTGTTTGTAGTCTATAGCACCTAAAATGTGGGCGCTTTAATAAAAGCGCCCACACTTCAACAACGAATCACAATTATTCATTACGTCAGTACAAGACCGTCATAAAACACATATTTTATGGCTAAGGGACAGTTATGCTTAAAAATCACTTAAATTATAAATCTGCCGCATTAAGTTTGGTACTTACCAGCGTTCTATGTGGCGCCAGCAATCAAGTATCGGCGCACGGTTACATGTATAGCCCTATGGCTCGCCAAGCTTTTTGTGAGCTTCAACAAGGGTACTGGTGGCCTGAAGATGGCTCAAATATTCCTAACGCCGCCTGTCGAGGCGCTTACTTAAGTTCAGGACATTTTCAATTTGTTCAGCAACATGAGTTTGCTGTTAATACGCGCGACTTTAATAACTTAGTTGAAGTACAAGCGAATATACCTAATGGCACTTTATGTGCGGGTGGCGATAGCAAGAAAAAAGGTATGGATATACCTTCACCACATTGGCAGCGTAGTGATGTAGTACCTAATGCCAATGGCGATATCAGCATTAAGTTTTTAGCCACTACCCCACATAACCCAAGTTTTTGGGAGTTTTATTTAAGTAATCCAAGCTATGACGGTAATATCATGCCATTAACTTGGGATGATATTAACTTAGTGCAATCGCATGGCAATGTTGATTTTATTAAAGATGCTGACGGTAATCGTTTCTATGAAATGCAAGTCAATATTCCAGCAGACCGTGTTGGCGATGCCGTACTATATACCCGCTGGCAACGCGATGATGTTGTTGGTGAAGGCTTTTATAACTGTAGTGATATCACCATTGTTCGTGATGGTATTCAACCCGACACTTGGTTTGACGCAGGCTTTTATCTAAAACAAGGTCAAACCGCGGTTGCAGGCGAAAGTGTTAGTCTGCGCGTATTTGACGCAACAGGACAAGAGTTAGTCAGCCAACAACTCAATGTTACTGATAATAATCAAGCGACTTGGGCTAACGACTTAGCCGAAACACTTAATTTAAATTACGCTCACTTACTTAATATTGGCGTGAAAGATGCCCAAGATAATATTCAATTTGATCAAGCTAACTTATTAAGTAATGTCGTTTATTTAACTAGCCAAGATCATACTTTTGTACTTTCAGTGAAACCTGCGGCAGTTAATACTGCGCCTGTTGTACATGATATTGCCAACCTAATCATGGATGAAAGCACTAGTTCAGCCATTCATGTTCATGCTTTTGATGATGAACAAGCAAACTTAAACTTTACTTGGACGATTCCTAGCCCGCTGAGCTTTACTGGCAACGATGCCAATATTACGTTAAACGCACCAAGCGTTGAACAAGATACTGATTTCAACGTCAGTGTTGCAGTATCTGATGGCATGTTAACTACCACAAAAAGCTTCACGGTAACCGTAAAAAATATCGTTGTTGATCCAACAACTCCACCATGGCAAAGCGACATCGCCTATTCAACGGGCGATAAAGTAAGTTACGAAAACCAAGTCTATACCGCGAAATGGTGGAATAAAAACCAAGCACCGAGTAACAGCAGCGCATGGCAGTTAGAAACATCAACCGGCGGTGGCGCAACAATTTGGCGCGCCCAAAATGAATACAGCAAAGGTGCTGTCGTCAGTCATGAGCAAATCAGTTATCAAGCTAAATGGTGGACCAAAGGTGAAACTCCGGGCACCAGTGCAGTTTGGCAGCAACTTTAATCATTAGGTTAACTAACAGAATCCCCCGCAACTAAAAAACGCTGAATATTCAGCACTTATAATAAGAGGTTATTATGTACAAAAAACTACTTACGGCGTGTGCAATTAGCACCGCACTCTCGTCATTACAAGTCAGTGCAGCTCCTGCTGCGCCAAGTATTGACTGGGCACCACAACATTACTCTTTCGTTGAAGTAAATCTTGAAGGGCTTGGCTCATATAAAGATTTAGTTACTGCCAAAGAAGTGGTTGATATTAGTATCAAATGGAACTCATGGAGCGGCACAGGCGGCGACAGCTACAAGGTGTATTTTGATAATACCGTAGTAAATCAGGGCACATTGGCAGCCGGTACTAAAAGTGGTGTTATTACTTTTCCTTATGACAAGTCTGGTCGCCATCAGCTAACAATTGAACTATGTGAAGGCGCAGTTTGTGCCACTAGTGCACAAAAAGAAATTGTAATTGCCGATACTGACGGTGGTCATTTAGCACCACTTGCAATGAATATCGATCCTAATAATAAAACGTATCCTAAACAAATTGATAACGTAGTAGGTGCTTATTTTGTTGAATGGGGTATTTACGGTCGTGGCTACGATGTGAGCCAAATACCAGTAGATAACTTAACGCATATTTTATACGGTTTTATTCCAATTTGTGGCGCTAACGAGTCACTCAAAGAAATTGAAAATGGCAATAGCTGGCGTGCTTTAGAAACTGCTTGTGCTGGCTCGGCTGATTATGAAGTAGTAATACACGATCCGTGGGCTGCAATTCAAAAAGCACTACCGGGTATTGATGCTAAAGATCCAATTCGCGGTACTTACGCACAATTAATGGCGTTAAAACAACGCAACCCAGATTTAAAAATTCTTCCATCTGTAGGTGGCTGGACTTTATCTGATCCTTTCTATGGCTTTACTGAAAAAGCTAATCGTGACGTTTTTGTTGCCTCAATGAAAACCTTCCTAAAAACATGGAAGTTCTACGATGGTGTTGATATTGACTGGGAATTTCCAGGTGGAAACGGCGCGTCTCCAACATTAGGTGACCCAGTTAATGATGGTCCAGCTTACGTGGCTTTGATGCAAGAGTTACGCACCATGTTAAACGAGTTAGAAGCAGAAACAGGTCGTACTTACGAACTAACCTCAGCTATCGGCTCGGGCTATGACAAAATTGAAGACGTAGATTACGCTGCAGCAGCACAATTTATGGATTACATTTTTGCCATGACTTATGACTTCTTTGGCGGTTGGAACAATGTAACTGGTCATCAAACTGCCTTAAATTGTGGTAGCCATATCAGTGTTGATGAATGTAATGGCACTGGCTTAGACGATGAAGGTAACCCACGTAAAGGTCCTGCTTATACTATTACTAATGCGGTAGACTTATTACTCGCTCAAGGCGTACCAGCAAAACAAATTGTTGTAGGTACCGCAATGTACGGCCGTGGCTGGGAAGGTGTAACACCTGAAAATGCCACTATTTTAGACAACCCTATGACAGCTCCAGGTAACGGAAAACTTACCGGCACGAGCGCACAAGGTGTATGGGAAGCGGGTGTTATTGACTACAAAGGTGTTGCTCAACACATGGTTGGCGCTAATGGTACTGGCGTTAATGGTTTTGAAGTAGGTTACGATGAAATTGCTGAAGCTGCTTACGTGTGGAATAAGCAATCAGGAAAATTAATCACTTACGATAGCCCTCGCTCAGTAATTGCCAAAGGTGAATACGTTACCACAAATGGCTTAGGTGGTTTATTTGCATGGGAAATTGATGCAGATAATGGCGATATTCTTAATGCTATGCATGAAGGTTTAGGTGGCACGGGTGGTCCAACAAATAAAAAACCAGTAGTTAGTTTAGCGAGTAGTTTTTCAGTGAATGCTGGTGAAGTTATTACCATTTCAGCAAGTGCAACCGATGCTGATAACGACCCACTCACTTATAGCTGGACTGTTGATAGCGCATTAACAGCAACAGCAACCGATACTGCCAATGTTGTTATTACGGCAAGTAATGTGACTCAAACTACTAGTTACCCAGTAACGGTTACAGTATCTGACGGTACAGCAAATGTTAATAAGTCAGCAATGTTAACTGTTGTTGCTCCATCTACAGGTAACACTGCTCCTGTTGTCGCGGTTATTAGTGATGTTAGCGTAGAAGAAAACATGCAAACAAGCATTGCTGTTTCTGCAACTGATGCTGATAACGATAGCCTAACTTACACTTGGCAAGTACCTGCAGGCCTAACGCTAGCAGGTTCAGGTGCTAATGTAACGTTAACGGCAGCAGAAGTAACTGCTGATACTAACTTTACCGTGAGTGTTGATGTGAGTGACGGAACTGCAACAACGTCACAAAGCTTTACTGTAACAGTCACCAATAAAGATACTGGTGGTGGCACTAGCACATGGGATAGCAGCAAAATTTATAACACAGGTGATACTGTTGTTTATAATAATGTGACTTACAAAGCTAACTGGTGGACTAAAGGTGAACAGCCTGATCAAAGCGCAGCATGGTCTGAAGTTATTCCAGACGATGGTCAAGTAAGAGCTTGGCGTGCAGATTTAGTTTACAACGGCGCTGATAAAGTAACGCACAATGGCGTAAATTATAGCGCTGGCTGGTGGACTAAAGGTGAAGAGCCTGGTGTTGCTGGTGTTTGGAAAGTACTTTAATATTGCCGTTAATAAATGACATTAACTACTAAGGTTAATGACTGACGTTAATTTAAATATTAACCAATAACTAAATTTTCTAATGAAAAAGTAAAGCGCGGCTGTAATGAACAGCCGCGCTTTTTTATTATTTAACCTGAACTTGGTTTAAGAGATATTTAACAAATTGAAATATAAGAAAAAATTAATTTTATGAATCGCTAGCTTGATAGTTTTTCTTCTTTTCATATGATAAGCAAGGCAAATTTCGCGTCAATAGCTGGCCTATTGCAAGTAAATTTAACGAAGAA
>NZ_JAHKPW010000066.1:0-34413 GCF_018860755.1 Colwellia sp. D2M02
GGTTTAACAAATGTTTCTCTAGCAGCTACTTTTCCTGACTTCTTCGTTAAATTTACTTGCAATAGGCCAGCTATTGACGCGAAATTTACCTTGCTTATCATATGAAAAGAAGAAAAACTATCAAGCTAGAGATTCTGAAGAATAATTTTTGATTATATTTCAATTTGTTAAATACTTCTTAAACCTAGTTCAGGTTATTTAAATTTTTCGACCTTGTAACCGCGTTTCTCCAATAGCGCTAGTACACTATTGTCACCAACTAAGTGCCCTGCACCTACTAAGACGAATTCTTTGTCGTTATCTGTAAACATTTTTTCAATTTTTGGCAACCAGTTTTTATTACGATCGCTAAGTAATAGTTTTAATGTTTGCGGGTCTTCCTGCATCGGCGTAATAACAATATCTGCTAAAGCACTTTCATCACCTATACGCCAAGCTTTAATAAGCTGGGTAAATATACTTTTAAAATCTTTCATTTGTGACAAGTTAGATTTCATAAAAGCTTCTTCGTTACCTAGCCCCATATTTGATAACATTTCTAGCTGAAAAGTGATGGTCTCTAAATACTCAATGCCTTTATTATCCTTGACCGCTAGTTGATTAAAATAAGCATCAACGCCCTCACCCGAAATATTTGAACGCTGTGCTTCCATCATTGCCATCATGGTAGTAATAAAGCCAGGTTTAAAACCGCTTAAATCATTCAAATTAGCGCCAAACCCTGCCATATATTCGCTCAACTGCTGATAGGTTCTTTTCGACAAAACATCAGTTAACTTTTTACCATTAGCGTAGCTCATTTTTTGCATCATTTGCGCCTGAAAATTGGTATCGGTTTGATCGGGCAGTTCAGTTTCAAGCACAATAGCATCTACCATTTTATAAACATCAGTAAACTCTGCCGGCAAAGGAAATTCTGACACGGGTAAAATGTGTATTGTGCCACCAACATAAACAACATCATTATTTTTGGATACTTTCCATACTGATGATTCTGCATTAGCCGCGCAAGAAAAGATTAGTCCTGCACATACTGTAATTGCCGTAGTTATTTTTTTTACTGTAAATTTTTTCATTTTTATTCCCTTAGTTCGCTAATGCTACTTTGCATACTGTAAATATGTTTAATTAACGCTAGGTGCCGCTAATTTTTTACTTAATTGTATTTTTAATTGGACTGAAAATTATGCATTATACTTGCAATCATGCCTGTACCGCCCAAGCCAATAAATAAAAGAGTTAATACGCTAAGCCAAAAGCTTTTGCTACGTTCCTCTTTTTTAAAAGCTATGTAAGATACTACAATAAATATAATTATCGTTGCTATTTTAATCACAGTAACTAACCATTAAATCTCTTTTTCTGAAATAGACAGTAATAGTTCCGCTAACGTTTTCTTTTGTCCTACGGCATTATGTTCCGTGGCTGGTTTTTCCATCTCAGCAATAAGCGATGGCATCGATTGCTCAATACTTTGTACGGCAACCTTACTCATTTCTCGCTTCATTTCATGAGTCACTTGAGCCGCACTAACCGATAGGCTCATTGATGACAATAAAACAGTTAACGTAATTGTTGTTAGTTTTTTATTTAATATAGTTTTCATAATATCTACCTTTGTAGTTGTGTGACTCTGTATTGATTAAGTAATTAAGTTTCGTTTAGCCTACGCCCTTTAATACTTCGTTTTTGTCGTCCTGTGCTGTTGACAAGAGCAAGGTTAAAGCACTGATACAGCAAAGTCGCTTACCAAAGCAATAGCGATATATTTATGAGAAAAAAACAACATAAGTTATTGTTTTGAAATTACTTTTATTAAACCTTATCAAAACCTTATATTGCTTTTTTTACTAACAGAAGTGCATTTTTTAGATAAATGAAGGAGATGAAATAACAAAAGCCGCTACCGTTTAGCGGCTTGAAAAGAGGTAATTAAATACTAATATTAATACGCGCCTGCAGCATAAGTCAGCTCATAACTATGGCTATAGATTTCCAGAATATTGCCAAAAGGGTCTTCCATGTAAATCATACGGTAAGGTTTTTCATCAGGATAATAATAACGTGGTGCTTTCATGCGTTTTTTACCGCCAGCCGCCACTATCTTTTCAACTAGTTCCTCTAAGTTAGGATCTTGGACACAAAAGTGAAATACGCCTGTTTTCCAATATTCAAAATTGTCTTTTGGGCTTTCTTGATTAGCAAATTCAAATAACTCAACCCCAATACGGTCACCTGTAGATAAATGAGCAATTTTGAATTTACTCCATTTGACACCAAAGACATCAGTACACATTTCACCAATAGGGCTATTGTCTTCAATGATTTCTGTTGGTTGCATAATTAAATACCAACCTAATACTTCAGTATAAAACTCAACGGCCTTTTCTAAATTAGGCACCGAAATACCAATATGTGAAAATGTTCTGGGATACGCTTTACTCATATTATTTTCCTCTCAAAGTTGATAGTAAAATAATAAAACACATAGTACATTACTAAAAATAATCATTTATTATAATAATGAGTACAACCTGTAATGATAAATCAAACTTGGTTACATACATTTTGCACCCTCGTTGATGTAGGTCATTTCACATTAACAGCACAAAGACTCTATATGACACAGTCAGGTGTTAGCCAACACGTCAAAAAACTCGAAAGCCAACTGTCTACTGAGCTACTCCTTAGAGAAGGTAAGTCATTTACCTTAACCGAGGCTGGGATAAAGCTTTATCAGCAAGGACAAGCACTTTTAATATCGTTGAATAAGCTTGAGCAAGAAATAAAAAAAGATGATAAATATAAAGGGCGAATAAAAATACAATCACCCGGTAGCATTGGTCTAAAACTATATCCGTATTTACTTACGTTACAAAAAAAACACCCTGATCTTATTATCGATTATACCTTCGCGCCCAATACTGCGATTGAAAAATCGATTATAGAGCAGCAGTGTCATTTAGGCTTAATGACCGAAATAAGTAAATCACCGTCTGTAAATAGTAAGGAAATTTCAGTTGAGCCTTTAGTCCTTATTACACCTATTGACATTATTCATGTAGATTGGCCAATATTAATGCAGTTGGGGTTTATATCGCACCCCGATGCAAGCCATCATGGGCAATTATTATTAAGTAAAAATTTTGTTGAGTTTGATCATGTAAATCAATTTATGCATAAAGGTTTTTCAAATCAGATCAGTTTAATTTGTGAACCAATAAGCTATGGTATTGGCTTTACGATTTTACCATTATATGCTGCACACAGCTTCTCAAAGCAAAGTAAAATTCGAATTCATACCTTATCAGTCCCAGTATATGAGTCAATCTACTTAAGCTTTTGCAACAAATCCATAATTAACGAAAGGACGAAATTTATTACTTCATCTATCAAAGATTATTTAACCTAATAACGCACTTTCCCTTTTGATAATTAATAGATAAAAAAATACCAGTCAAATCAATTGACTGGTATTTTATACTCAACAAGAGCGCCCTATAAATGTGTATTTATCTTACAAGGTACTCACACACTGCCTAATGTTGGTAGTTAACCTGACTAGCAACTTTGGCTGCGTCAGTAATAACCACTTGATTAGCTAATTTAGCAAATGGCTTATCTTGATATTTAGCGCCACGCAGTTGCACATTAACCCGCGCAGCATTTGGATTAGCTAATGTTGCCTGATAAAAGTTTTTCATGTCTTGCAAGGTTACTTGCTCAACTTGTGCAATTAACTTCGCTTTTGAGTCATAGTCCCAGTTTTCTTTTGACCAATCATCGAATATTGGAGAAATCTCTTGATACAAGTTTTTAGGGGCTTCTGTCAGGCTCATTAATACACCAGACTTCATTTTATCAAAGCTTTCTTGTGATAGGTTATCAAGTAGTACTTTGTATTCTACCTTGAACTTATCAAAGCGTGTTTGCGCTTGGGCTAAGTCCATGACCGGAGACTGAATAAAAAGCCCAATACCCGCATATTCATTTAATGGATAATCAGTTGCACCTACCGCATAACCTAGCTGCTCTTCGGTGCGTAATTGGTTAAACGCTTCAAATGAAAAATGGTTCGCTAAAATTTTTGCTGTTGCTAAAGACTTATAACCTTTATCGGCATGAAAGTGCACATCGAATAAGGCAATATCCGCCGCTGCAATGTCTTTCTGATAGCTCAGCACTTGTCCTGGTTTAGGTTGTAACAGTACGCTTTTAGCAAAACTGGTTTCTTGTCTGTCAGAGCCAAGCGCTTTGCTCACAACCGAGGCTACTTGCTCTAAATCAGCGGTACTATAGTTACCAAAAGCAAACACTCGTGGTTGATTATTTTTAGTCACTTTAGCAATCACCTTATTGAAGTCCGCTAAAGTCATCGACGATGCTGTATCAATTAATGCACTATTTTCAAACTTATCCTTTTGCGCAACTTTTGCAAAAGCACCTTTAATTTGACGAAAAGCAAACTGCATTTGAATATTAGCGATATCACGCATATACCTATCTTTTGCTTGGGCAAAGCTTTGCTCATCTATACTAGGTGATAACTCTTGCATTAAATTAGTTAATAGCACGCTTTGTTTGTCGGTAAAGCCATCAACAAATAAAGTCATACCTTTGCCTGCAGATGCTTTAATACTAATTCCTGCTGCTTGTGCTTCAGACATCAGTAGGCTTTGCTTTAAGTTATAGGTATCTTGCCAAATTGCCAAAGCGACTTGAGTATTGATATCGCTCGCGGCTTCACCACTATTAATATCAACCTTAATAATACCTTTAGGTTGCTCTGCAAATAACTTACTTGGGTAATGCCACACCTTCACGCCATCACGTTCAACCTTCAACTCAGGTTTTTGCTGGTTAGTGTTTTGCACTTTAATATCAAAGTTTTCAGGTAGTAAACGATTAACTAACGGTAACGCTAACTCTGCTTTGACCGCGCTTTTCCAGCTAGCCACTTCAGCGTCATTAATGTTTTCAATACGGTATTCGCCTGAATAAAAGTGTTGTTTTTCAGTGACTTTTTCATTTTTACTGATATACCAAATACGTAGGGTTTCTGGTGTTAATTGCGCTAAAACATTATCAATCGCTTGTGCGTCAAACTTTTCATAATAATATGGTGCATTTATCGCATAATTGGTTGTGTAGTTTTGCATACTATTAACTAGGTCGGCGACATAGCTAAATTCATCACCTTTCTCTAAAAATCGAAACTCGTTATCCAGTGAGGTTTTTATTTCGTGATAATACTTTTCATCAACACCTTGTGCTTTAATTAGGTCAATATACTGCATCACCATAGCAACGATTTCATCGCGATTTTTCATGCCTTCGTCAGTCAGATCTAACGTAATACTTAATTCACCGTAGTTGCCATAATGATTTGGTGAAGCACCAGCATCTAGTGAACTAACCCAACCTTTAGCTTTTAGTAACTGTGCCGGTGTGCCAGGCATGTCAGAGCCTAATAGATAAGAGACAAAGTGATTAGGTTTTACTTTAAAGTCCGCCATATTATTAGCAATAGTAAAATCTAACTTTAACTGCTTAACATCTTGGTTAGGTTTAAAGTATATTTTTTTGCCCGCAAGTTCCTTAAAGTTTAACGCTTGTTTAACTTGAGGTTTTTCAATGCCTTTATCTTTAATCGTTGTAAAGTGTTTTGTCGCTAATACTTCCATTTCATCTAAAGGTAAGTTACTTACCATAGACACTTTCATAATATTCGCTGAATAGTACTTATTATAAAAGTCGACAGTTTCTTGGTGAAGATTACTACCTTCTTTATTCGATAAGGTTTCTAGGTTACCAATTAAGAAGCGATTAGCGGCATGATCGCCCATCATACTTCTTGATAGCTTAAATTGAGCAAAAAAGTCTAGCTCACCGCGCATTGACCACTCAGCATTAACGGCATTACGCTCTTTATCAGTATATTCAGGGTAAAGCTTTGGTGCTTTGAAAAAATCTGAGAATCTATCTAATGTTTCATCAAAGGCGTCGTTATTAACCTTGAACATATAGTTTGTATATGTCATCCATGTTGACGCATTCATTGTGCCGCCATTTTCTTTAAGGAACTCTGCATATTCGTTAGTTTCTGGGTATTTTTCAGTACCTAAAAAAAGTAAGTGCTCAAGGTAATGGGCTAAACCTTGTTGCTCCATAGGGTCTTGAAGTAAGCCAACTCCTAGATTTAATGCTGCCGCTGATTTTTCAGTCGTTGGATCCGATACTAATATAACTTCAATATTATTTGCTAACTTTAATGTTCGATATTCACGCTGATCATTTGGACTAACCGCTAAGCTCGTTAACGGTGCTAATTGCTGCGAGGCCGTTGACGTATTTGTTGAAGGTGTTTGTGAGCAAGCAGTCATCAAAACAACGGCAATTGCACTTAAGGTAAATGTCTTTTTCATGTTTATTCCTTTCTCTATAAGTTTGGCTGACATATATATTGCGACTAAGTGTTTTCCTTAGTTATCGCTTTGTTAGCTTATTCACTTTACTGATTATAATTATGTTAACGAAGGCTATTTTAGCAACCTAAGAGCATAAGTCGCTTATTGAAGCATTAGCATTAAATCCATCACAAAAATAAAACATAACCTTCTGTAAAATAAAGATAAAAAAACAAAAAAGCATCAATTAAAAACCAAAAAAAACAAACCTTATCAAAACCTTATAACTCCATAAGGTTTATAGGTAACTTATTAATTAATATATTTTAATTGAGTTTTCGTTATTGAAATGTTAATTTAAAGCCTTGGTTATTTATTAGTGATAATTTGTGCAATATCAAATCGGACCTTGGCTATTTTTACCTGCTCGCTGCGTTATTTCTTCAAGTCTCATTGAAAAAGAGCTCGATCCACTAACTTTCAAGCTAATTACTTACTTTATTAGTCAACCTGATCGTATTATTCCTCGCCAAGAATTAGTTGAAAAAGTATGGCAGCAAAACTTTGTTGATGATAATGCAATAAATCGTGCTATTTCAGAGCTACGTAAACAACTTAGCCATCCAGAGCATAAAGCCCCCTTAATCAAAACTCATTATCGTAAAGGTTATTCTCTTACGGTAACGCCACAGCTATTACAAGAAGAACAGGAACCTGCCCAAACGCCAGTAACACAAGCAATTAACGATACTAATCTAACAGAGAATAAAGCTACTGATATAATAGAGCCTCATACCGTTGAGGTCGCTGAAAATAACGTACTACTTGATAATGTAACAACATCATCGCCCGCTATCCCATCAAATAACACTCAAACAAAAAAGCCTTCACCTTATAAGTGGTTATTGATACTAGTAGTGCTACTGTTAGTAGTTAATATCTTTATCGACTTTAAGCAGCTTAATGAGCAACCTAGCCTTAACAATAGCGAAAAAGCTAACAACGCCAGCGAAAGTACATTTAGCGAGCAAAAAAAGCTAAAAGAGCCAATTGAAAAGTTAATATCTAAAGCTGAAAATGTAAGCTTTACTGCTGCCACCTGGAATATAGGCGCAGAAACCTTACCCTTGGTATCTCCCGACAAAAACTTTTTAGCTTACACAAATAAGAGTGAAGGTATAACCAGCACCTTTATTAAGCACTTACTTACAAAGAAAGAAATCAAGCTCAGTTATAAGAATCTTTATATTTCAGCGATGTCTTGGCAGCCCCAAAATCAGGTATTATTAACCGAAATTAGTGACTTTAAATCTACATGTCATTATGCAACGTTCAATCTTAGCGATATTAATAACGTTCCTGAGCCAACACTTATTAAAGCATGCGATAAGCAAGCTCGCGGTATGGCTCAGCTAAGCGCTAAGGGTAATAATATGTTTTACCTGGAGCTTGATGACAAACAACTAGGTCAAGAAATAAACCAATATAATATTCAAACTCAAAAAAATACGGTTCTTGTACCTTCCGGTGATGCTCAGTATGGCGTTGCACGAATGATTATTTCACCTAATGGTCGTTATTTACTATACCAATGGCATGAACGAAATAACCCAGCAAAGCTATACCTATTTGATCTTACAACGCGAGAACAAAATCTACTTTATGAGCAAAAAAAAGAGCTAGATCACATGACGTTCGCTTGGTTACCTGATAGCGAACATATTGGTGTATTAAAAGGAAGGAACTTACATTTTATTAATATCAAAAATAAAAATAGTAAAATAATTGAATTACCACTAGAGCAATATCTGAGTCACATTGACTTTCTTGATAACAACCAGTTTTTTTCATCTCAAGCGGGCAGCAATCAAATGCAAATAGCTCGAGTGGATAATATTTTCAGCGAAAATGAGCCTAACGTCACAATACTGAACAGTTCGGACAGTAACGACTATTACCCGATATACTCAAAAAAAGAGCCAAACCTTCGTTATTTTATCTCAAGTAGAACAAATCAGTATCAAATTTGGCAAGCAAATGGTTCTGAAGAAAGGCAAATAAGTCACTTTGATGCTAAAGAACAACAAGCTCTTTATGTGCTAATGTTATCAGACAACGAAAATTACCTATTATTTAGTCGTAATAATCAGCTTGAATTTATTGATTTAAAAACGGGGAAATTGCACGAGATACCTGAACTAAAGCAAGCCAAGGCCAGTAGTTACCTTTGGACTAATAACGATCAAAGTATTGTTTATTCAACAATACAAGATAAAGTCAGTCAAATATGGCAATTTAATTTGGTTACCCGCAACAAGACTCAATTAACATTCGAAGGTGGGCAAAAACTGCTCAAGAATGATAGTGGTGATATCTTTTACATCAATAACAATAACTTATTAAGTTTGAGTTACGAAAAAAACAAAAGTACCGCAAACGCTTTTAAAAAGAAACTCACAATTACGCCTGCACAATGTTGGTGTTCAGTCACACTACAAGGTGATTATTTTTATAGCTTAAGTGACCCGTTATTCTTAGCAAGAATGCATTTATTTTCAGATGAAAAGCAATACTTGCCTTTACCCAGAGCATCGATGGGCATAACTATGCCAACGCCTAATACATTATTAACAACTTTATTTAAAGAAAATAACACTCAAATCCAGCGTATTTTTTGGTCTACTACAACACTCCCTTAAAACGAGTCAAAATGGAATTAATGTTGCTCATTGCTTTCATCAACTAACGATAGTGTTTGGGGTAATACAATCACAAAACACGCTCCTTTTTTCTTCTCTTGGTAATGCATAGAGCCCGATAATGTTTGAGCAACCATATTATAAATAATATGCAAACCTAAGCCAACATGACCTTTATGGCGTAGCGTAGTATAAAACGGCTCAAAAATATCATGTACTTTATCTTGTGGTATCCCACAGCCATCATCAGTATAGGTAACTTTGATATGTTTATCGCATTCCTCAATCGTTAGCGTAACATTGATTGGCTGCTCATCATTTGAAAAACCATGCTCAACAGTATTACTCAATAAACTTTCTAATATCTGTAACCAGTACGCTGAATAGCTAGTAATAGCGCTACTACCATGCAGTGTTAATGTATAATTAACTCGTTTAAACATTACCTTTGCGAGTAAAGAAGTCATCACTTTTTCAATGCAGTCTGCAAGAATGAATGCCTGTGGGGGGTCCGAACGCTTTTCAATACTGATTTGCTTAAATTCACTAATTAATTCTGCACTACGTGCTGTATTATTCGCTATTAACTGCGAACTTTGCGTTACGGCCATTAAAAATGTATTTAAACCATCGCGAGTAACTTCATTATTCTCAACAGTACTTTTGAATGCTGCCAAAGATTCGTTTAAAAAAGAAGAGGCTGTAACTATAGTACCTAGAGGCGTATTCACTTCATGAGCAACACCCGCAACTAACTTACTTAAAGACGCCATTTTTTCTACTTCAATTAAGTTATCTTGAGTGTTTTTTAAATCTAATAAGGTTGTTTCAAGTGCTTTATTTGTAGTTGTTAGTGATTGCGTTCGTTGTTCAACAATACTTTCTAAATTGGCATTAAGCTCTCTTAAATCTTGCTCTTTCGCTTGTATTTTCTCCAAAGCGATGCGTTTATCGGCTAATTTCTTACGCTGATTGAGGCGGTAATAAAAGAAAGCAATTAAACTAAATATAAATAATGATGACATAACATAGACATAGCCACGTGTTTTTTCTTGCTCAACTTCCAAGGTTGATATTTTATTTTGCTGTATTAAGTCAGTAATTTTTCGCTGCTTTTGTTCAACATCATACTCCACTCTTAATGTTTGCATAAAGCGCTGCTGCTGCTCATTAAAAATTGTATCTTTTAATCGTTGAAACTCCTTTTCATTTGCTAGTGCACTTTGATAATCATTTAGCTTTTCATATAAAGTAGACAACATTTGGTATGATTGAAGAACAACAACATTCTTACTACTCTGTTTACCGTAAAGTAAGCTATTTCTAGCCGCATCTATTGATAACTCAAGTTCTTCTTCTGCTAGTAGTAATTTAGCTAAAGCTAAATAAGCTTCTGATAGACGACTAGTGCGCTTAGTCTTTTCAAAAAAAATTATAGCTTTATTTAAATACATGGCAGCAATCTTATACTCAGCGACATCACGATGTAATCGACCTAGATACAAGTAAGAGTAATGTAATAATTTTTGACTGTTAATTCGATCTGCTAAATGAGCTGCTTGCGTTAAGTGCTCTAATGCCTCACTTGTTTTCCCTGCTAAACGATAAGCTTCACCAAGATTATTATGTGAATAAACTTGACCACGTAGGTAACCTATAGACATTTTTATTTTTAAAGATTCAAGGTGCATAGTAATTGCATTGTCATAGTCTTGGATATCTTTATACAAAATTGCAATGTTGTTGTAATTAATCGCAATTTGTTTAACGTTACTTGTTGTTAATATTAGGGATAAGGCTTTTAGTTGGTACTCTAGCGCTTTATCAAGCGCACCAAAACTACGATAAATACTCGCGCTATTATTTAGAGTTTGAACCATAGACTCAACATCATTAGTTTGTTGATAATACTGATAAGCAAGCAACGCTGCTTCAATTGCTTTATCGCTATTATAACTCTCGCTATAGACCGTTGCTTTGAGAGCATTAAAGTCCCCCATAAATTGCAATTCATTTAGCGATTGGGCAAAGTTCAAACCTTTTCCAATGTAAACAAGAGCTTCATCGTGATTTCGTAACTCATTAGCCAGTAAAGAGAAACTCATCAACACTAACATTTCGTCATGTATATTTTTTTGTTGTTGGGCAATAATTAATGCTTCTTCCAATAAGCTTCGCGATTTCGTAAATTCATTTAAATGATAATATGATAAGGCTAAGTAATTTAAGAGAGTCGCTCGGCTGGCATGATTTGGCCCGATAATGTTTAAAGCATCACTTGCATAAGTAATAGACTTTTCTGGTGTAAATCGGTTTCCGTCACGGATGTAGTCAATAATTAAGGCTATTTTAGCTTCATCATCACTAACTGCTATTTTCTTCTCAAGTAAGCCCGCTTCATTTTCATACGCAGAAATATGAAAGCAACAGCACAGTATAACCAACAGCAATGAACGACAATAAATTCCACGGTACTGTAGAGGAAATAGCATCACAACAGTTCACTTCACACCAAAGTCACAAGGTATTTTTAAGTGTAGTTAAGCAATATATAATTAGCGAACCATTAACCCATTGTTTTCCTGTTAAACAGTTGCAGTAATTGTTACGCTGACTGCCTAACGCCACCATTAATATTTAATAAACGTGTTTTATAAATCTATTATCATAACAAGCCTCATACTTTTATTAACTGCATGTAGTACCAGTGACAATGCTATTTTTCATACCCAATTCAACTTTTCAGCTGTCACTAGCTATAGTATCTATCATAGAAATTCAGACTTTACTGATACGCAAAACTTGGCGGATACACGCCGAAATAGCATTGAAATAGCGATAGAAAAAAGCATGGAGCGTCGAAACTTTCACTACACTAAACCTGAAGATGCAGATATTGTAGTAACCTATCATATGATTAAAAACCCTTCTGACTATAAGCGTTACAACAAAGCAGTGCTGTTTTGCCAGCAATGTTTACAAGCTAATAACTGGCACCAAGGCAGCGATAGATTCACCGTAAAAGTAAACAGTTTGATTATTGATTTAGTTGATCCAAAAAGGAGGAGGTCGGTGTGGCGTAGCATTCAGCCTTTAAATATTAAAGATAAAGATAACAGCCAAGAAATCAATGAGAAAATTCAGCAAGCCGTTAATGATATGCTAGTACAATACCCTAAATAATCTAGCTGATAACAATCAACTCAACAGACTTATTTACCTCAATAGTATTATTCACTATTCAAATTCATAAGCTCTGTTTATAATGACCTTTTTTAATACTGTACTTATATTTAACTATGACCTTCCCAAATGATGAAACAGGCCAAGTATTGGCAGAAATGCAGCAAGCAGGTATTGACCTAGCTATAGAGCACAGTGTGGTGTTTTTTCATTTATTCGAGCAGAAAGAACAAGCCCAAGCAATGGTTAAATACCTCAGTGAAAACCACCCAGAAATTACATCATCACTTCACCCCGATGAAACGCCTAACGTATGGGATGTAGATTGCACTATCAAAATGATACCAACCTATGATGCCATCATAGCGCAAGAAGAAGCTTTCGAAAAAATAGCGTCTCAACACTCAGGCTACAATGACGGTTGGGGGATCGAAGCCTAATTTATTGCTTCTGTAAATCTGGACATGCTTGCTTTCTACTTAAAAAAATACACCATGTATATCACCATAGCTACTGAATCAGTTGCTTTATCGCTATGTAAACAGCATGGTAAAACCTTTAATCGTTTACGTCGTTTCTTCAGTATTAGAATTGTTCGCAGTGCTGGCGCACGTGTTAATTTAAGCGGTAGCATTGACGCTGATACTGATATTCTCATTGTCAATCACCAAAGCATGACCGACATATTCTCACTAGAAGAAGTTGTCGGAAATGATGTCCGCTTTGTAGGGCGAACAGGTATCATGGACCGGTGGCCTGTTTCACGTATTGTTAATTTAGTGGGCCATATTACTGTAGATCAAAAAGATCGACGCGCCATTATTAAGCTGCTCAAAGACGTGAAAGTATGTAAAGGAAAAAAAGTTATTATTTTTCCAGAAGGTACTCGCTCACAAACAGGAAAAATAGAGCCCTTCGAGCCTGGCACTAAAATATTAGTCGAGAAGTTAAAATTGAAAGCTCAACCTGTTGTCATAAAAAATATTTTATCTATTTACAACGAGTCAAATAAAAGCGCGACCTCAGGGACTATTGAAATTGAAGCTCTTCCCCCTGTTAATATTCAAGAAGGCTGGTACGAAAAAGCTCATCAAGACATGAGTAATATCTACCAACAATAGAAGCGTTACGCCTACCTTCACGCTTACACTTACTTACATAATTATCACACTTGACTGACAGTTTATCATTTAAAATCCCCTGATAATCACGCTAACAAAATCTTTTAACAGGGACCTCTAATGAAACGTTTACTACCCGCTTTATCACTTATATCAATAGCATTATTTAGTACTGCTGCCTTTAGCCAAGAAAGTAAACATAGCGTAGGCATTAATGTTGGTATTGCCAGTGGCGAATACAAAAACTCGAGTAAAGATGGTGACGGTTTTATACAATCTTACCTTTATTATAATTATCAAGCTTTTGAACATATATCATTTGAAATAGCTTATTCGGGTGCTACAGAGTTTGATGATTGGGATTGTGATGAGGATGAAGGTGACAATAGCTGGACATGTTCATTTAATAGTAATCAAAATATCTTTAATTTACGTGCTAATGAATTTGAGCTTAATAGCGCAGTTATTGCTATAAAAGGCAATTTACCTATTTCGAAGCGCAATAGTTTATATGGCAAAATTGGTGCACAATATTATGATTATGACTTTAGTTTAAACGATTACAATATTGAGGGCGACAATGGGGTTGGTACACTTCTTGAGGCAGGTTGGCAATATCAATGGGATATGGGCATTGGTATGAATGCAGGTTTACGCTACCAAGACTTAGGTGATTTAAGTTTTATTTCATCAAATGTTGGCATTAGTTACTTATTTTAATCAACTACTGTATTACATCATTAAATTAATATTAAGTACGTCGAGGTGAAAATCTCGATGTGCTTATTTAGTATCTTCACTATCAGGAATATGAAAAGCAGGTAACGAAACATGCCAATATATTGCAGCCAAGCGTAACAATAAGGCTGCCGAGATAGAAACTATCAGCGCATGACTTTCTGACCACGCTAAATACTCTAATAAAACAAATAATCCACCACCTAACATCGCCGCTAGCGCGTAAATTTCTTGGCGTAAAATCATAGGAATCACGTTACACAATACATCACGTATCATACCGCCAGCCACGCCAGTAATTGTCCCTAAAACAATAGCTACAGGTGTAGCAGCACCTAAGTCGAGTGACTTTTGCGTGCCTAATACAGCAAATAATGCCAAACCTAAAGCATCGGCAATTAATAAAAACCGCTTAGGAATGCGTTTCGGTTCACGAATAAGTACAATGGTGAGTAACGCTGTCGCTAGAACAACATAGAGATAATAGGTTTTCTCCAACCAAAATACAGGTGTTTGTAAGATAACATCACGAATTGTACCGCCACCTATCGCGGTTACCGACGCTAGTACAACAACACCAAAAGGGTCAAGTTTATAGCGGCCCGCCATCAGTGCCCCTGAGAAAGAAAACACGATAATACCAAAAATATCTAACCAAAAAAGTAACTCAACCACACGTAGGCCTCTACACTAGTATCAATTCTATAGTTGATGTGTTTTAACAATTCAAAATGCTATTACATATTAATGAACGTACAGGTTACCGCTAAGGTTATGACGTACAATAAGCTCATGGCAATAACTTGTTTTATTTGTTTGTTCGCATGAATAATATCAGTTACTTTGGGTTGCTGCGCTAAATCATTAAAGTTAACTCGACGCAGTTTGGTTTGTTGATACATAGCAACGCCCCCCAGTTTCACTTCTAAACTTAACGCCAATAATAAAATAGCTATATTGTTATTAAGCTGGAAAATAAAGCCTCTACTCAAGCGCCAAAAAAGTAAAAAATTCTTCCCTAAGTTAAATATCAAAAGCTGCAACGCAAATAGTCTAACGGGTAACCACTGGCATATATTAACCAATACACTAGCGCAATAACCAAAATGATTAAATTGAGTTAACTTAGGGTTCCAGCAATAATGCATTTCAAGTAATAAACGATACAACAGAGCAGCTAAAGGTCCCAGGGTGAGAAAAATAAAAGCAACCGTATAGCCTTGTTGCAGCGTTCTTAGCAACTGCATTTCAATAGCCGCTTTACTTAAACCAACAGCAGATAATTGCTCTGTTTCTCTCAAGACCCAAGGCGCTAATGTTTGCTTAGCCACATAACTTTGATTGCCTACTATTGCTTGCGCTATATGCTTAGTAGTTTGCTGTAAGCTAAAACCACCAAAAGCACAATAAAGTAATAGACCATGCCAGAGGTAATCTAACGCGACAAAATCAGCAAACAACCATAATATTACCGCCAATGGTAGTAACGTAACCACAATAGCCACAAAGCCAGCAACAGTTTGTTGTTGAGCACTATTGCTTGACTTATTTACTTTATTGCTTAGTTGCTGACAATAAAACTGGAAAAAACGTAATGGCTCATGTTCAATAAAACGTGATATCGTCAACTTAGTTAACATCACAACAAGTAATATGATCACTTGGTAGCTAAAATCATTTATTTCCGTTAGCGCCATTATTTTACTTCCATTAACACCCAATGTAATTGTTAACTCAAAGTGAGTAGGCAACAGCTAGGCTCACTCTATATATTAATATTACTTTAAGCCGGTAAGTTAAGATCTTTACCTTTTAGCTCAAGTAGCATATTCATCACTAATTGCGAAGAGTTAACCGCGGCGGTTTCTAAGTATTCCTCAAAAGTATGCGGTGACTCTTTACCTGCAATATCAGAAAGAGACCGAATAACCACAAATGGTGTATTAAATTGCAAGCATGTTTGTGCAATTGCAGCACCTTCCATTTCAACTGCTGCCATGGTCGGAAAATTAGCTCGCGCTTTAGCTACATCTTCTTCTGCGGTCATAAAGGTATCACCGGTGGTAATTAACCCTTTTACCGCGGTAATACTTTTAAGGTCATTGCTACCACCACTTAATTGCTCAATACCTGATGTAGCCGCTGCTACTAATGTAGGGTGAGGAGTAAATGCAGCAGGATTAGCAGGTAACTGCCCTATTTCATAACCAAACGCGGTTAAGTTAACATCGTGATAGCGTACTTCTGAGCTAACCACAATATCACCCACTTTCAATGTAGGATCAAAGCCGCCTGCTGAACCTGTATTAACGACGTAATCTATATCAAACTTATTAATCAACATCGCCGTAGCTAAGGCCGCTGCGACCTTACCAATACCTGACTGTACAATAACAACATCACTACCATCTAGTTGACCTTGATAAAAATCATAACCACCAAACGTACTTGTTGTGCTATTTACAAGTTTTGCTTTTAAAATAGCAACTTCTGGCTCCATAGCGCCAATAATACCTGCTTTCATAAGGGTCTCTTTAAGCTAAATTTAAATTGGAATGATTATATACCTAAGCAAGACCATTGTGCGACCTTGTTATAGGGATAACTAATACTGCAACGAAAAAAGCCACTACACCTATACCTTATAGGTACTTATGAAGTGGCTCAATAAATCTGATAGGAACTAATGAGGCAAAGCCATTTGTCCAGAGGGTAATCTAGATGACTGAGATGATAATTGTGCAGCTAACTCTGGGTTAAGTTGTGCTTGCGTAGAAGCACCACTTAACGCACCAACACTTTTATTTCTTGCGCGTACCATAGGAGCAGGAATAATACGGCCTTTAACTTTTGGCTCTGGCGTATAATTAGTAGTTTTATGTCCAAGTAACCTGCTATTAATACAGGCTCTAATCTCATCTAAGGTATAATTTGCTTTCACTTTAATACGTAAATGTGGAATAGAGGCTGCTTCTAAGGCACCACTGACAAACCAATCTTTTTTGACTTTATACCCCTTGCCTTGAGTGTCTACTAAGTCGATAGCACCTAATAATTTCATTGAACTGCGATCACAAATCACAAAATCAATATATTTCCCTTCAGCATTATTAATAGCACTTTGGCTCGCTCGACTAGAAACACCACTACGTACCGAGAGAATATCACTTAATTTAACACGATTAACAACGCGGTATTGCGAGCCCATTGCCTGCTCAACTAAGTTTTGAAAGTTTTTCTCAGCAGAGGTAAATATGGTACTTTTACCTTCAAAGGGAAAGGGAAAACTATTATCATTTAAACGACTCGCCAACACCGCCACAATAACAACTAAACTGATTAACGCCACTAAAATAAATTCCATAACTATCTCCAGCATGCAAATTCTTGACGCTTTACCCCTATTTGTTGATAAAGCGCACTACTTACAGTGAACTAAGCAGAATTTATGCCAAAGGTTGTTATATGAATTAGTTTTTTGGGTATTTAGCTTCTAACGCTGCGTATAGCTGCTGTTGGAAGTTATCAGCGCCAGCGTCGAGCTCATTAACTAATTGAGCTAACACTTCATTATCTTCTTCACCGTGCCAAATTTTAATATAACTACCTTCTTTATAGCCATGATCTTGACGGAAGAAGTTCAACGTATTTTTACCTACGTATTGACGGAACAATTCATCTAAATCCATGTTCATTAATGACATGCAATCGGCTAATGCTTTAGCATCAAAAGCTTTTTTTGTAACCGCAGCTGACGCCAAATTTTCTAGCGCAATTTTAAAGTCATTTTCCGCAGTACCTTGGTGAAGTTCTTTCGCTAAATCACTCGTTATTTTAGCGACATCATCACCTGTCATTAAGCGTAAACTTAAACCAAAGTGGAAAATATCAACTAGCTCCAATTGAACTTGAGCAACATCAATTTCTTGATGTTTCCACCACTTCCAACCGTGGTGATCTAACATCTCTGCGCATTCAACCCAAATTGCGCGATACCATTCATAGCCATTAGCGCGCCATGTATCACTTACTCGACTATTCATTGCATCTTGCATGGTCAGCATTTGACTAATTTGTTTTTCGGCAATTGAAATAGCCGTTGATAGTTGTTCACTCATGGTTGTTAAATCACTTATTAGGTTTATTAATTCAATAATTATAATGCTATTTTGCCGTAGAGAGAGCCAAGTAACAAGTTCTTCATGACACGCAGGCAATAAACTTATTTATACAGATTAGAGTAACTGTCAGGTTACTTTACAACGAAAATAATAATAATAAAAAAAATTAGATGAAAAAAAACAAAAGCAACATAATAAATTGATTTTAAATGATTTAAAATAACAACATTGCTTTGGCATAGTTAATGCTTATTCATAAGCTCTACTACCATTAATAATAAGGACTATTAAATGAAAACGGCTTTACTCGCTATCACTTTGTTAGCAACTTCAACTTTTGCAAATGCAACACCAATGACATCAACCTCTTTAACTTCAGCAGGAACTCTCTCAGAGTCAGTATCAACTGTTGGTGGCGTTGTTTTTGATCTTATCGGCCTTAATGGCACCAGAGTTACTTCTCAACTTGCTGCCAGCTCTTTATATGTTGGCTACTTCGATACTGAACAAGGGCTTATTGGTACACAAAATGGCTGGGACAATACGGTCTGGGGTGCTTTAGGTGGCGGTATAGCTGAAGCAGCTGTGAGATTGACAGTATCAGATGGCGACACTGGCGTAGGTGACTTTGATTATAATGAGAATAATTTGTTTGTTAATTCAATGAACTTTGGTAACTTTTCAGATGTAGTAACAGAAAGAACTTCTGCCGACGGCTTAACTGTAACGAGTAGTTCATTAGGCTTCCTAGACAGCGAGTTAAACACTGGCTGGTTTTATAATAACGATTTATCTGCCTTAAGCGATCTTTATGATTCAATTGTAGCAAGTAGCTCAATTCAGTTTTTATTAGATGACGTAGACCCTACTGATAACTATTTTGATTTTACTCAAGGTATTGATAACTCTTTAATTGATATTGGTAGTGGCCCACAAGTTACTCCAAGTATTCCAGAGCCTTCAACATTAGCTATTTTTGCACTTGCCTTATTTGGTTTAAGAATGCGTCTACTTAAGAAATAACAACGACCCTATTTTAGGGAAGTGTTAATTATTTTTTAGCGTTTCATTAGTCGAAAAAAACCAATCAATAATTATTGATTGGTTTTTTTCAAATTCAAACATAGCTATTAACTAAACAGTTTTTTTCTTACCATGGCACGGTAGTCTTTAGGGCTTTGATTTAGGTGTAATTTAAATAACCTCGCTAAGTGCCCTTGGTCTTGATAACCTACTTGGTCAGCAATTTCTTGAATAGTTAAGTTACTCGAGGCAAGTAACTCTTTTGCCGTTTCAATGCGTAACTGTTGCCAATATTGAGTAGCTCTAACACCTGTTGCGGCTTTAAATCGACGGGTAAACGATCGCTGACTTAAACCAAATTGTGATGCTAGCTCTTCTAAACTTAAGTCTGTGCTTAAATTAGTTCTCAACCAAAACTGTATTTGCGCAATTAATTCATCTGCATGCCTGTCTACAGCGCCTTCTAAGTAACGTTGTTCTTCGTAAGGCTTTCTTATTTCATGAGAGAAGTTTCGCTCAACATTTTGCGCTGCAGCTTTGCCATAATACTGCGCAATGATATGAACGATAATATCAGCTAAAGCATTTAAACTAGCTGCGCAGTATATACGTTCTGATTGAGTAATAAAGAAGTCTGGTTTTAAGTCAACTTTTGGGTAGTCACGCTTAAATTGCTCAACATAATGCCAATGAGTAGTTGCAGAATGGTTATTTAACAAACCCGACTCAGCTAAAAAGCATACACCCGTTCCAACACCAATTAACGTACTGCCTTGCTGCCAACAGTGCTTAAGCCATGCAACTAATTTAGGGTGCTTATTAATAATTGGGCGAGGATTACGCCACAAGCTTGGCACAATAATAATATCAGGTGTTTTACTATTGTTTTCATTATCAACAGCTAACTCAGCAAGGGTAATATCAGCCAACATAGTAATACCCGCTCGTGATTTTATTTGTTGAGCTTCCTCACTTAAAAATTGTGTCTCAAGTCGCGCAACACTTTTATCGTACCGCCTTGCGAATGCTTCGCCGGCCAATAGCATTTCTACAGGTAATGTTACTCCCGTTGCTAACACGTGTGGGTAAATTATCAAGTTAACCAATAAGGGGTTAGTTTTTTGTAAATCATCCATCATATTTGCACTCAAAATCCCATAATGGCCATTATTGCACACAGTTTGGCTGCTGTACCTTATTATTTGATCTTATTACTCCCTAAACTGACTGTTATCGATGCAATGCTGTATTGCATATTTTTCATATTTTAAAAACGGGTTATTTCATGACAAGTTTACCTTTAGTTGTTGGGATGGGCGGTATTAACGCGGCAGGACGCACTTCTTTTCACCAAGGCTTTCGCCGCATTGTAATTGATAAATTAAATGCCGAAGCACGCCAAGAAACATTTGTTGGCTTAGCAACGTTAATGAAGCTAGCACGTTATGAAAATGGCGAGTTACTTGATAATGCGGGTAATATCATTGCACCTGAAAATATTGAAGCAACCTTTGGTGCTCAAATATTGGCAGGGACCTTAATCCGTAAAGTTGAAAAAAATCATTTTGATGTTGATGCAACCCATTGGCATCAAAAAATGAACATTACTCCAACCGAACAAAACATCACCTTTGAGTTGCGTGCACGTGAATTACCTCAGCCAGTACCAAGTTCATGGCAAGTAACGGAGCTAGAGTCGGGTAAAGTTCGAGTTGAAATTCCTGAACAGTTAACCATTACTCATGATGCTTACCGTGATAACCCCATTAAAGCCGCAGGACAATTTCCAACAGGCTTTGCACCAGAGAAGCTTTATAATAGTCGTTATCAGCCACGCGGCTTACAAGCAACCATCTTTGCTGCAACCGACGCGATACGCTCAACGGGTATTGAGTGGGATGCTATTTTAGACAAAATAAGCCCTGACGAAGTTGGTACTTACTCAGCCTCTGTAGCAGGTCAATTAAATGATGAAGGTTTAGGTGGTTTACTAAAAAGCCGTCTTTCTGGTTCTCGTGTTAGCACTAAACAATTGGCGCTTGGTTTAAACACCATGTCTACTGATTTTATTAACGCCTATGTTACCGGTAATGTCGGCACAACTTTTTCTTCTTCTGGTGCTTGTGCAACTTTTCTGTATAACTTACGCAGTGCTGTACAAGATATGCAAGCTGGTCGTATTCGTGTCGCTATTGTCGGTAGCAGTGAAGCACCTATCACTCCTGAAATTATTGAAGGTTTCGGTAATATGGGGGCTTTAGCTAATGAAGAGGGGCTGAAGAAACTTGACGGAAGTGACGCTGTAGATCACCGAAAAACAAGTCGTCCATTTGGTCAAAACTGTGGTTTCACTATCGGTGAAGGTGCACAGTTTGTAGTATTAATGGATGATGCTTTAGCACTAGAAATGGGGGCTAAAGTATTAGCCTCAGTCGCTGATGTATTTGTTAATGCTGATGGTTACAAAAAGTCGATTACAGCCCCAGGTCCTGGTAACTATATTACCATGGCTAAGTCGGTAGCATTAGCCGAACAAGTATTAGGTAAAGAAGCGCTACAAAAACGCAGCTTTATTTTAGCTCATGGTTCAAGTACTCCACAAAACCGTGTTTCTGAATCGCTTATTTATCATAAAATTGCTGAAAGCTTTAGCATTGAAAACTGGGCAGTGGCGGCACCAAAGGCTTATGTTGGTCATACCATAGGCCCAGCAAGTGGCGATCAAATGGCAATGGCGTTGGGTATATTTAGCGATAATATTATGCCAGGTATCACTACGATTGATGAAGTGGCAGCTGACGTACACAATCAGCACTTAAATATTGCCACTGAGCATTACCACTGTGAAGCTATGGATATTGCTTTTATCAATTCCAAAGGCTTTGGCGGCAACAATGCAACCGCAACTATTTTTTCACCTAAAGTAAGCCTAGCAATGATGGAAAAACGTTATGGTGCACCTGCAATGGCAGAGTACCAGCAGAAGCTCGTAGCTGTTGAGCAAGTGCAACAAGCGTATAAAGAACAAGTAAATAATGGTCAATACGATTTAATTTACAAGTTTGGTGAAGGCTTATTAGATGAGGAAACAATGGAAATTACTAACAGTAGCTTATCGTTTACTGAGTTTAAAAACGCCATTGCACTACCATCAACCAATCCTTTTGATGATATGGTTTAATAAGTAATTTTTAAAATATCAGCACTTTTATAATATTAGACACCTCTAAGCAATCAGGTTAGAGGTGTGTTATACACCAATAGCTCTACCTCTATACATGGCTATATCTTCTAAACATAAACTCACCGGTTTACGTTTATGGGAACCTTGCCCTCTAAATTTAACCATAAGGCGGTTACTATGAGCTTTCAACGTTTAATCTTTCTTACCTTATTATCATTGCTCGCTTTTGCTGCAAACTCTGTGATTACACGATTGGCACTAAAGCAAACCGCTATTGATGAAGCTAGCTTTATTGCATTAAGGATTGGCTCTGGCGCTATTTTTTTAGCCTTATTTATTCTATTTACAAAACACAAAAATACTGCTGTAAACCTCACTCATCAAGGAAGTTGGCTCGGAGCATTATCACTTTTTGCATACGCAGTAAGCTTTACCTATGGTTATGGCTTAATTGCCGCTGGTACAGGTGCGCTTATCCTCTTCGGTGCTGTACAAGTTACCATGTCAGTTATCGGCTATTATGCCGGTGAGCGCTTAAATAAAGTCCAAATATCTGGCTTTATTTTGGCGATTGTTGGTTTAGGCATTTTAATGCTACCTGGCTTAGAGGCTCCTTCGTTATTAGGCGCTAGTTTAATGTGTTTATCTGGTATCGCTTGGAGTTTATATTCTCACCAAGGTAAAGGTTCAACAACTAGCCCAAGCACTAGCCCTGCTATTTCAACCGCGGCTAACTTTATTAAAGCGGTTCCTATGGTGTTATTACTTTGGCTATGCAATTATTCAGCAATAACCCTAGATACCGCTGGTGTTATTTATGCGTTAATTTCAGGCGTCGTCACTTCAGGCATGGGGTACATTGTATGGTACAGCGTGTTGCCACAATTAAAGTCAACACAAGCAGCCATAGTGCAACTAAGCGTTCCTGTTATTGTTACACTCGCTGGGGTGTTTTTACTTAATGAAACTATTACCTTACGTATTGTCACCGCTACGGCTGCTATTTTGTCTGGCACTTTACTAGTATTGATGTTTAAAAAAGCTCCTAAACAAAAAAAATAATAATACTAACAGCAGGCACTGTACATAAAACCAGTTAATAATCTATACTGCCATTATTAACTTAGTTGTTGTTATTGGATTGTGTGTTGAAACTCTATATTGCCGAAAAACCAAGCTTAGGTCGCGCTATTGCAGCAGCGTTACCTAAACCACATAAAAACTGTAAAACTCATATTGAATTAGGCAATGGTGATGTGGTCAGTTGGTGCATCGGTCATATTTTAGCGCAAGCCGACCCAGAAGATTACGATGGTGATTTAAAAAAGTGGCGTATGGATACGCTACCTTTTATTCCACAAGAGTGGAAATTAAAACCCATTACTCGCACTCGTGCGCAGTTAACCGCGTTAAGAAAGTTAGTTAAGCAGGCCGATGAAATTATTCATGCTGGCGATCCTGACCGTGAAGGACAACTACTCGTTGATGAGGTAATTGACTACTTAAATGTTTCAAAGAAGAAAAAATCAACGGTCAAGCGCTTACTGATTAGCGACCTAAACTTACCTGCGGTAAAACGCGCTTTAACAACATTGAAAGATAATAAAGATTATATTGCCTTATCTGTTTCTGCCTTGGCTCGTTCGCGTGCCGATTGGCTTTACGGTATTAATTTAACCCGAGCGTATACATTACAAGGACAAAAAAGCGGCTTTAATAGTGTGTTGTCTGTTGGTCGAGTACAAACGCCATTACTCGGTTTGGTCGTCAGGCGCGGTCAAGAAATTGCTAATTTTGTCAGTAAACCCTTTTTTGAGGTAGAAGCACACATTGCTTTAACACCAGAGCAGCCTGTCAGCTTTACCGCAAAATGGCAGCCTAGTGAAAATTGCCAACCCTATTGTGATGAAGAGGGGCGAATATTAGTTAAAGCGCTAGCTGAAAATGTGGTGAACCGTATTGGTAACCAACCTGCACAAGTTCAACAGTTAGAAAAGAGTGAAAAAAAGCAAGCACCGCCATTACCGTTTAACTTATCACAATTACAAATTAGCGCCGCAAAGCAGTTTTCAATGAACGCTAAATTAGTGCTTGATGTTTGCCAGTCACTCTACGAAAAACATAAACTTATTACCTACCCTCGCTCAGATTGTCGTTACCTCCCTAAAGAACAGCTGAAACAATCTGGTGCAATTATTGATACTTTAGCAAAGGGCTCTCTGCCCTGTGCCAAACAAGCACAAGACGCTAATAAATCATTAGTCAGTAAAGCGTGGAATGATAAAAATATAACCGCTCATCATGCCATTATTCCTACAGAGAAATCTCCAGATAACATTAACTTAAATACTTTCGAGAAGAATATTTATTTACTGATAGTGCGCCAATATTTAGTCCAGTTTTATCCCGCTTTTGTTTTTGATCAAACCAAAGTGAATTTGCTGATTGCAGGTGGGTTATTTACTCGTACAGCAAAAACCACTAAACAAATAGGCTGGAAAGTACTTTTTTCCAAAAGCAAACACACCGAAGCTAACAGCAACAACACCAATGACGAGCAAGAGCTACCACCATTAGTACAAGGACAAATGTTACATTGTTCACATGGGGAGTTAATTGAAAAGCATACCTCTCCCCCACAATATTTTACCGACGCAACTTTACTCGCCGCCATGACAGGCATTGCGCGTTATGTGAATGACCCACAAATTAAAAAAGTACTCAAAGAGTCCGATGGTTTAGGCACCGATGCTACCCGCGCAGGTATTATCGACTTATTGTTTAAGCGCAATTTTTTAACTCGCCAAGGTAAACAGATTCACGCAACCGATATTGGTATAGCGCTAATTAATGCCTTACCTGAGATGGCAACTCTACCCGATATGACAGCGCAATGGGAGGCAACACTGACCGCTATCAGTGAGAAAAAAGCTAATTACCTTAGTTTTATGCAACCATTAACGGAAACCGTTTCAGCAATGGTTATCGGCGCTACCCAGCAACCTTTTACAGGCTTACCTAAAGTAGCGTTTAAACCCAAAAGAACAAAAAGAAAATTTAACTCGCACTCAAAAAAAAGTACCAATAAAGTGCCACGTAAAATAGCCAGTTAACCTTACTATGCCGTTTACCTTAGCAAGCTGGTCTTCTCAGTGACCAAGCTTTGTAATATCATCAACTCATCGATAAAAACTTTAGAGAAACTTTGATGATTATTTTACAGAACGCGATGGAAAAAAGTAATTTATACCAAGTCGATGAATTTGGTGTAAAAAATTATAACTATGGCGCACTCGGCTTACTCTCGTTTGTTTTATTTGTATTGATTAATGCTAGTTTAGGTTATATCACTTACCTTGCTGAGATTAACGCCAGTGGTTCGCCGGTACAAAACTATAGTGACGCATTCTGGCTAATGTTAATGTCGTCAACTACCATAGGCTTTGGTGATGTTTATCCTATAACACTAGCGGGACGTGCTGCTGTTTTTATTATGTTTGTTTTAGGCGTTGGTATCTTGGGTGGTGTCGGTGCTGTTTTTGCGAATAAAATTTTTGGTTTTGCTGATACCAGCATAAAAAATAGAGAATTACGCAAGCAAAATGATGCAATACTCAAACAAAACGAAATAATTACTGAAAAGTTAACTAAACTAGAAGAACAGCTAGCAAATGTAATAAAGCATTCTACTAAACCTTAAGAGGCGCCATGAAGTACTTCCTCTCCTTCTTGTTCACTATAAACACGTTAGTTAGTGTTATATCGTTTGCGAATGAAAACTTGAAAGTAGCCAGTATTGTTGAGCCACCTTTTAGTCGAATCGAAAATGATACTTTAGTAGGTTTTAATGTTGATGTTGCTGAAATGCTCGCATCATCAATTAACCTTAAGCCTGTTATTATTCAATGCCCATTTGCTCGTTGTTTAACTATGCTTGAGCAAGGCTCAGCTGATTTAATGATCAATCTAAAAAAGTTACCTGAACGAGAAAAAAACCTCATATTTATTGAGCCTCCACTATTTGTACAAGATCAGCCAATACGGTTTTATACTCTCTCAAACAACAACATCAATATTAATAAGTTAACTGATTTGCTCCCTTTGGTGGTAGGAACTATACGCGGTGCAACCTATTTTCCAGAGTTTGATAATAATACCAAGATTAGAAAAGTAGATTTCACTACACGCGAACAATTAGTTAATATGCTACTTAAGGGGAGAATAGATACATTCCTAGAACGAGAAGAGTCAATAGAACCCTTAATCAGTTCGCAAGAGTATAAGGATAAAATGACGATAGAAAGCTACCAATACAACAAACCCGTTGGCAGCTATATTGCTATATCTAGAAACTCTTCTATCTCAAAAAAAGCTCACGAGTTATCAATACAGGTTAATAAACTCATCAAGACACAGGTGATAAACCAACTGCAAGCACAGCACTTACCCTCTGAAGC
This sequence comes from Colwellia sp. D2M02, assembly GCF_018860755.1. Classification (GTDB taxonomy): domain Bacteria; phylum Pseudomonadota; class Gammaproteobacteria; order Enterobacterales; family Alteromonadaceae; genus Colwellia; species Colwellia asteriadis. The sequence continues at coordinate 26,934 of NZ_JAHKPW010000066.1, forward strand.
GTTAAAGCCAACCTTAAAAAAATAGTGCTATATAAATAAACGACAATCATAATAAAAAGATTCTCGAGAAATCAATAACGGCTAGTGTATAATCGCCAAACGCAAACAAATCCGTTAGCATAGTCACAAAACAAACAATAACATGCTATGACATCCCTGTAGGGATGTAAAATATGTTATTGATTGCCTCTGATAGTATTAACTATAAGCACCTATTAATTTTCCGTTTTAACGGTAAAGGTATTACAGCAACATGAAAGTTCCAAAACGTATACAGCCCCTTGTTGACGATGGTTTAGTTGATGAAGTACTTAATCAACTAATGAGTGGTAAAGAAGCTACCGTTTATCGTGTTCGTTGTGGCGATACTATTCGTTGTGCTAAGGTTTATAAAGAAGCTAATCAACGCAGTTTCAAAAAAGCGGCACAATATCAAGAGGGTAGAAAAAGTCGTAATAGCCGCCGTGCTCGCGCTATGGAAAAAGGCTCTAAATACGGTAAAGATCAGCAAGAACAAGCGTGGCAAAATGCGGAAGTAGATGCCCTTTATGCTGTTGCCGAACATGGTGTGCGCGTACCACAACCATTTGGCTGTTTTGACGGTGTATTGTTAATGGAGTTAATCGTAGATGATAACGGTGATGTAGCACCGCGATTAAATGATGTTGTACTGACCCAAGAGCAAGCAATTGAAGATCACGCCTTAATGATGATTTATATCATGAGAATGTTATGTGCAGGCATAGTGCACGGTGATTTATCTGAGTTTAATGTTTTAGTAGATGCTTATGGTCCGGTTGTAATTGATATGCCACAAGCGGTTGATGCCTCGGCAAATAACAACGCTAAAGCAATGCTGTTACGTGATGTTAATAATATCACCACGTATTACGCCCAGTTTGCACCAGATTTAACGTTAACTAAGTTCGGCGAAGAAATGTGGGCACTTTATGAAAGTGGTGATTTGAGCGATACCACTAAGCTAACAGGGCAATTTAAAGAAAGTGAAAAATCCGCCGATGTCAGTACTGTGTTAAATGAAATTCAAGCAGCCTTTGAGCAAGAGCAAGACCGACTCGCTTACCTCAAAGAAGCCGCAGAGCAATAATAACTCAAGCCTATAATGATAAAAAAGCGCTTAACCTATTAGGTAAGCGCTTATTAAAAGTTATCATTTCACTGAAATTATTTATCGGTATATTTAGCTAACCACTTAAACACTTCGTCATACCAAACAACTAAGTTATCAGGTTTACGAATATGGTGGTCCTCATCTGGGAACATCACTAAACGACTATCAATACCTTTACGTTGCAATGTAGTAAAAGCGCCTAAGCTTTGTGCGTATGGTACGCGGTAATCAAGCTCACCTTGTATAACTAACATTGGTGTTTGCCAGTTGTTAACATAGGCCGACGGATTAAATTTATTGTAATCTTCACTTGGCTCAGCGGTTCGGTTACCGTCTTGTTTCCCCCAAAGCGGCCCACCCATATCATATTCAGGGAACCATAACTCTTCAGTTGATTGATAAAAACTTGGCATATCAAAAAGGCCGGCGTGGTTAATTAAACACTTAAAGCCAGTTGGCCAGTTACCCGCGATCCAATTCATCATGTAACCACCGTAAGAAGCTCCTAACGCACAAGCATTATCGCGGTCTAACCACGGTTGATCTTTGACAATAAAGTCTAAACCTTTTTGCAAATCTTCAAGCGGCTTTCCACCCCAATCACGACTAATTGAGTGAGTAAACTCTTGTCCGTAGCCTATTGAGCCATGAAAATCAACCATAACCACACCGTAGCCTTGAGCCGCCCATAATTGTGCATTCCAACGGTAATGGAACATATTACCAAAGCTACCTTGTGGGCCACCATGTACTAAAAAGGCAATAGGGTATTTTTTACCTTGCTCAAAGTTAGCAGGCTTTAACCAATAGCCATGAACTTTTTCATTATTCCAACCTTTAAAACTAAATTGCTTAAAGTCTGCAAAGTTTACATTAGCTAACTTATCTTCATTAAGATTCGTTAGCTGCTTTAAATCATCACCATGTTTATCAATAGAGAATAAATCTTTTGGTGAATTTAAACTATGACGAGAAAAATACACTGTATCGCCATAACTCATCACGTCACCGTTACTACCGTCATTATAAAGGCTACGAACTTCATTAAATTCAGGAGTAATAGAAAAAATGCTTTTCTGGCCAACATCTTGCGCTACCACATACAAACTCTTGTTATCTGGTGCAAACGCTAAACTACCCACCGAACGATCCCAATTAGGCGCAACCGCTTTGCTGCTGCCAGTTCTGTTATCGCGTAACTGCACCGTAAACTTATCGGCTTCATAACCTGGAGTTTTCATCGCTTTATACGCCAAGTAACGACCATTACTTGAGTAAACTGGGCTAGCATCCCACGCTTTATTATCACGTGTAATATTCACTACGGTAAAATCTTGCTCTGGTTTCTTATCGAGTGCGACTTCAAATATATCAAAGTTAGTGGTCCATGCATGCGTTCTTGTCAGCTCAGTGCTAGATGAATCCTTTGCTGAAAAAGCTATAGAATTTCCGTCAGGGTGAATACTCACTTGGCTAATACCCGCAAAATCACTTTGCCAATTAGCCATAATGTTTTGCGCACTATTTAATAGACCTTGATCATTTGTGTAAGCAACAAATAACTGCTCTTTATATTCTGTTGCCCATACGTCCCAATGGCGAACCATTAATTGATCATAGGCTCTAATATTATATTTTTTTTCTGCATCCGCTTTTTTTGCAGTAACCGTACAGGCTAAATCGGCACAACCTGGCTTAACGGTAAATGAAAGCGCAAAAACATCACCACTTTTAGCTAAAGTAAAACCATTCACCTCTAATGGAAAGTCAGAAACTTGCTTTGCTTCACCACCACCAAGCATCAGCTGCCAGATTTGTGAGCTACCACTGCGCGTGGATAAAAAGTAAATAGACTGGCCATCATCCGCCCAAACAACATTGTGTTCAGCGGTGCTATGGCTCGTTAATTGTTTTACTTTACCTGTTGTTAAATCTTGGCGATAAAGGTGGTTGTCTTTTGATTGACTACCTTTTTTTAAGCCATAAATAAGTGACTCACCTTTAGGCGATAAAGTTGCACTGTGTAATTGGTTGAGTTCGTTCAGTTTTTCAACGGTAAACACTTCGGTATTAGAAGACGACGCTTTTACGCTAGTTACCGCAGTTAATAGCGATAAAGCAGCAAAATTAAGTATTTTTTTCATATTATTCTCGAATAATTTTAAACTTAACAAGAGTATACAATCAGCCCAAGTTAAACAATTATTAACCGCTTAGTTCATTTAAAAAATCACCTTAGCGATGACCAAAGCGCGTACAGTGTTTTTTACATTATAAATTAAACCAACATTTAAAAGCGCGTATTTTTACTCACCGCTACATGGACGAATTGCATTTACATGACTATTATTTAATCGTCAATGGACTTGAGCCAGCTATTAAAGCAGCTAACGCAGCTTAAAATTTAGCTTGGCTTATTAATAAAAATTATATAAATGGATTTATTATGTTTAAAAAATTAATGATAACTTTCTTGGTTATTTTTTTATGCCCAAGTATTGCTAATGCAATGCATACACCAGCAAAAATATCTTACATTGCTATTCCTGTAACGACACCAGAAAAGAATTGGCAAGTGTCAGGACAATTACGTATGCCTTTCAACGCAACCGAAAACACCCCTGCGGTTATTATTTTACATAGCTCTGCTGGAGTTGATAGCACAGGTATGTTTTACGCAAGTACCTTAAATAGACGGGGTATTGCTACGCTAGAATTAGATTTATGGGGAGCTAGGGATTTAGCAGGAGGAAGCGCTAACAGGCCAGCAACACCGCAAGAAACCTTACCTGATGTTTTTTCCGCATTGGCTTATTTGGCAGAGCATTCGCTTATTGATAAAGACCGTATTGGTGTAATGGGATTCTCTTGGGGTGGTGTATTGTCATTGTTAACTGCTAGTGAAAACTATATGTCACTAACAGGGCAGCCCTATCGGTTTGCAGGACATATTGCACATTACCCAATTTGTTGGTTATATAATTACGCGCCCGGCTTTGAGTTTACTAACTTCACTGGTGCGCCGATATTGATTCAAACTGGTGCTAAAGATGACTATGACCTACCTGAAACCTGTCCAAATTTAGTCGCCAACTTGCCCGAAGAAGAACAAGAGTTTGTTAAGGTTAAAGTTTATAAGCGGGCTTATCACGCATGGGACAGATTAGAGCCTAAATGGATAGTAGAAGATCCCTTTTCTCATTTAGGTCAAGGGGGTCAAGTGACTCTAGCCCCTAATTTTATTACCGCTTATCAGTCCAAATATCGTGTCGAAAAGTTCTTCAGTGAATTGTTTGGTTTAACTCGCTCAAGACAAAATAATGATAGTGTCGATATTAATGGTGATGTTGGTAATTAAACTTTCACGTTATTGGCGGCATAGCTCCCCTCACTAACAGCATAAAGCCCAAGCGTACTAAACAGCTTGGGCTTTATTATTAAGGGTTAAGCGTACAACGGAGTTAAACTATTTAGCCGCTTGCTTGGCTTTTTTATCGGCTTTTTCTTGGCGACGCTCTTCAATAATATTCTTAATTTCACCACCAATATGAGCTTCACCACGCTGCTCAGCTAAGGTGATTTGACGCTGACGTTCAGCATAGCGATTGCGCTGTTCATCAGTGACTTTATCGTGACAACGATGACAGCTTACCCCTTTAATATAATGTTCGCTTTTCTTTTCTTCTTCTGTGATAGGAAAACGACAAGCAAAACATTGATCATACTGTCCTTGCTCTAAATCATGATTGACTGCGACACGGCCATCAAACACAAAACACTCACCTTCCCATAACGTTTCTTCGCTTGGTACTTCTTCAAGGTATTTTAAAATACCACCTTCTAAATGGTAAACCTCTTCAAAGCCTTGCTCTTTTAAATAGGCAGTCGATTTTTCACAACGAATACCGCCAGTGCAATACATTGCTACTTTTTTGTGCTTATTTTTATCTAAATTTTTAGCCACATAGTCGGGAAATTCACGGAATGTTTCAGTATTTGGGTTAATTGCATTTTTAAACGTGCCAATTTCAATTTCATAATCATTACGGGTATCAACGAGTAATACTTCAGGATCAGAAATGAGTGCATTCCAGTCTTTTGGCTTAACATAGGTGCCAACAACTTGATTCGGGTCAATCCCTTCAACACCCATAGTGACAATTTCCGTTTTCAACTTCACTTTAGTGCGATGGAATGGGTTTTCATCGGCGTATGATTCTTTATGGGAAATATTATCTAACCCTGGTTGTTCGGCTAGAAAAGCTAAAACCGTTTCAATACCCGCTTGCGGCCCTGCGATAGTGCCATTAATACCTTCGTTGGCTAATAATAGCGTGCCTTTTACATCAACACTGGCCATTTTATTTGACAGTGGTTCACGCAATGCTTCAAACGCATCTAAACGGACGAACTTATATAGGGCGCAAATTGTAATTGTATTGGGTAAAGTTGCAGGCGCAACTGTAGGGTTTTCGGTTGTACTCATGGTGTCTCCATTGAACTAGCTGGAACGTAAATCCAGTGCTTTAGATTAAGTTGTAAAGTACTAAAACGTCACTTTAACCACGTTTTAGGGCGCGCATTTTAGCAAAGTTTTACTTAAATGGGAATGGATGGTGAATTGTAACGATGATCACAATATTGATGATTAAGGACTATAAGTTAACGTCAATAACGTTACCAATATAGGATAGCGAAAAAACTCACTAGACAGAGAAAAGCCACTAACTACTAAAATAGTCAGTGGCCTTATGAAGTTATACTGAGTAATTTGAACTCAAGTTAACTATTACTGCTCACCGTATAGCGCCGGTGTAGCACTTGGAGACCACTCAGCTTGTGATACATGATTTGACAATACAAGGTATTCTTTACCCATATATTTAACTAAATCACCTGATGTATAAGCTACATCTCCACTCCACACAGTGGTTGGCATATTACGTAACCACAATGATGGGGTAGAGCTAGGTGCCCAATCAGTTTGAGCGGTATGTGATGTTTCAGACTTATAAATTAAACCATTATAAGTAACATAATCACCTGCTGCATATGAATCACCTACTTTCCATTGCGGTGCATAATTATCCATAGTATCGAATGTATAGCCTGCTGCTTTCGCTATGCGAATAAATTCAGCAAGTTTTGGTAGGTTGCGGGTTGCGCCTTGCCCTCGACGACCATCTTCAAAAAGGAAGTCATGAGTTAAAATAATCACTTTATCGCCATGCAAACGATCGCCACATGGGAAATTTTGTGCTTTCGAGTTAATCGGGTTTATATCAACTGGCGCACAAGTATTGATAACAGCATCAACATAACCAAGCATTTGATCAGCTTCTGTTAAACTATTTGCTGGGAAAGAAATACCCCAGTTTTCAGGAGCCCAATCTAAATCCCAACCATGGAGAATGTAGTTTTGATCAGCAAGGATATTAGAAACTTCAATACCAGCTAAAGAGCTGTTCGATGGGTTTTGCGGGTCGCAAACATAACCTGGCTGCCAAGGTAATAAATCATCCGAAGTAGCACAAAGACCGTCAGCCTTTAAATCTGCACTTGATCGCCAGCCATTGGTATAAGGAAGTCGGGCTAAGCTATCTGCTTTATAGTTTGGGTAGCTCGAAATATTTGGAATGAATTGCGCCAGCACTGTTAAGTTTTTACTAAACATTGAAGCATCATAAACAGGATCTACATAAGAGTTTATTTGATGTAAGCCTGTCGCATTACAATCATCACCGCTAGTAGGACCAAACTCTTCAACACAGTTATGTACCATATGATCATAACTGTGGTTTCCAACAACATGTCCATCGGCTAGTGTTTGCTGCATTGCTGATAACGCTTGATCTTCATTTTCACCACCAATACCTTCTAAATGCCAAGCGTTTACATAAAATGTCGCTTTAATACCACCGGCTTTTAAGGTATCAAGTAATGCTGGGGTTGCATTCATAGGACCGTCATCAAAGGTTAAATAAATAGTTTTATCAGACGCTGCTGCTGTTGTTGCTGCAAAGGCTAAAGCTATACCACAAGCTATGTTGGTTAATTTCATTATAATTCCCTATATTTTTCTCTATTGAATATTTTTATTAGTTTTATATCCTGCACTCAAACTAATCGTAACTAGTTAAAATTTAGGATAAAAACATCCTAGCCCTCTGATTACATTAAAGTGGTACTAAACTCGCAAATAGAGATAATTTTCTCGCATTTTTATCACTAATAATGAGTTATTCTTCAAAGTTAACTTTAAAGAGAAATAGATGAATTCAAAACGCAGAGGTATAAATTAGGTAAGTAACCTGAGCTCGGCTTAAGAGATATTTAACAAATTGAAAT
>NZ_JAHKPW010000066.1:34601-54934 GCF_018860755.1 Colwellia sp. D2M02
TATTGCAAGTAAATTTAACGAAGAAGTTAGGAAAAGTAGCTGCTAGATAAACATTTGTTAAGCCGAGCTCAGGTTAAGTATAATTAAGCATAAGCCTCCCGTTAGGCTAATGCTTAATTAATATCTAGATGAGGTGCTCTTTGTAAGGTATGAGTTACGTGCTTAAAGGTATTGCATAATTTGTTTGAGGGTAATGGCATTATCTTGGTAGTCATGAGCGATGAAATGCTGTTTGCCTTGATATTCAAGCACTAATGATGGAAAGCCTCGATGAGTTAACGTACGTGCGAGCTCAATTTGCCGCATTAACTCCGTTTGTGTTGCTGCGCTACTTAAGTCAGCAGAAAATTGTGTTGTATTCATCATAGGGTTTTGCTTCGCTAACTCTTGCGCCAATGTTATTAACGTACTTTTATCTGACGGATTTAATGCTTGTAAATAATAACCTTGCTGAATAGCTGCTAGCATCTCTTTTTCTAAGCCTTGATTTTTTGCAGCAATCACAGCGCGACAAGCATTATAAGTTGAGCGGCGTGGTGTATTTTTTTCCCAAAAGTCAAAATTAAACTCTGTACCCAATTTAGCTTGAATGGTGTGCCAATGTGATTGAATAGACTGTTGTAACGCTATTGGCATTGCTTCATCTGAGTCGGGCGCTAAACCACCTGCCACATATTCAACGTTAATTTCGCTAGGTAAGTTTGTTTCTAATTGATGCCATGTAGGGCGATAACCCCAGCACCAACTGCACATCGGATCATGAATATAATATAAGGTCGCCATCATTTTACTCCTAAATTTTTTGATAATCCTTATCACGGTTAGTTTTCAGTATAATTTCAATACTTATTTACCCTGAACTCGGGTTATTTATGTAGACCTGAACTTAGCTTTTATCATTCCATCCTATCTCAACATAACCAATATAACTATTTTTACTACCTACCATAAACGCCATGAATAATGCTTATTTAAGCAAATGATTAGAAGTTGCTAGAAAATCAGGTAAACTAAAGGAAATCTGTCCTGCTAATGTATTAATATTAATAACGGTTATTAGCAAATTTTATCCACATATTATAGCTAAAGAGAGTATCTAATGAGCCTGTATTTAGAATATATCAAAGAAATCGAAAGTCGTAAGAAAGATCTAGGATTAGCACCTAAACCAATTGATAGCGCTGAATTATTATCAGAGATTATTGAGCAAATCAAAGATAAAGGCCATGAGCACCGTGAAGATTCACTTAATTTCTTCATCTATAACACGCTACCAGGTACAACAAGTGCTGCTGGCGTAAAAGCTAAGTTTTTAAAAGAAATCATTCTTGGCGAAGAAACTGTTACAGAAATTACCGCTGAATTTGCTTTTGAATTACTTTCACACATGAAAGGTGGTCCTTCAATTGAAGTACTACTTGATCTTGCATTAAGTGATGATGTAGCAGTTTCAACACCTGCTTCAGATGTACTTAAAACACAAGTTTTCTTATACGACGCTGATACTGCACGCCTTGAAGCCGCTTATAAAGCCGGCAATAACGTAGCTAAAGAGCTTTTAGAAAGCTACGCTCAAGCAGAGTTCTTCACTAAACTACCTAATATTGCTGAAACAATTGAAGTAGTAACTTATATTGCCGGTGAAGGTGATATTTCAACTGATTTATTATCGCCAGGTAACCAAGCGCATTCACGTGCTGACCGTGAATTACATGGTCAATGTATGATCACGCCAGAAGCGCAGCAAGAAATTCAAGCACTTCAAGCTAAGCACCCAAATGCTAAAGTAATGCTTATTGCTGAAAAAGGCACCATGGGCGTTGGCTCATCTCGTATGTCTGGTGTAAATAACGTGGCACTTTGGGCAGGTAAACAAGCAAGTCCATACGTACCGTTTATTAACATTGCCCCGGTTGTTGCTGGTACTAACGGCATTTCTCCAATTTTCTTAACGACTGTTGATGTAACAGGTGGTATCGGTCTTGATCTTAAAAACTGGGTTAAGAAAGTTGATGCCAATGGCAACACCGTTAACGATGAAAACGGCGACCCTGTATTAGAAGAAGCTTACTCAGTAGCCACAGGTACAGTATTAACCATTAATACTAAAGAGAAGAAATTATACAACGGCAGTACAGAGCTAGTTGATATTGCTTCAGCGTTTACACCACAAAAAGTGGAGTTTATGAAAGCCGGTGGTTCATACGCGGTAACATTTGGTAAGAAGTTACAAACGTTTGCAGCACAAGCCTTAGGTATTGAAGTAGCAAATGTTTATGCTGCATCGAAAGAAATTTCACATCAAGGTCAAGGTTTAACAGCGGTTGAGAAAATTTTTAACCGTAACGCTGTTGGTGTTGCTTCTGAAACTGCATTACACGCTGGCTCTGACGTTCGTGTACGCGTAAATATTGTTGGTTCACAAGATACAACAGGCCCAATGACCTGTCAGGAATTAGAAGCAATGGCTGCTTCTACTATTTCACCATTGGTTGATGGCGCATATCAATCAGGTTGTCATACTGCATCAGTTTGGGATAGCAAAGCTAAAGCTAACATTCCTAAGCTAATGAGCTTTATGAATAAGTTTGGTCTGATCACTGCCCGCGATCCTAAAGGCCAATACCATGCAATGACTGATGTTATTCATAAAGTATTAAATGATATTACTGTTGATGATCGCGCTATTATCATTGGTGGTGACTCACATACTCGTATGTCTAAAGGCGTAGCATTCGGTGCCGATTCAGGTACCGTTGCTATTGCACTGGCAACAGGTGAGTCGGCAATGCCAATTCCTGAGTCTGTTAAAGTGACCTTTAAAGGCAATATGCAAGCTCACATGGATTTCCGTGATGTAGTACATGCAACACAAGCGCAAATGCTTAAGCAATTTGGTGGCGAGAACGTATTCCAAGGTCGTATCATTGAAGTACATATTGGTACATTACTCGCTGACCAAGCCTTCACTTTCACTGACTGGTCTGCAGAAATGAAAGCAAAAGCTTCAATCTGTATCTCTAACGATGAAACCTTAATTAAATCAATTGAGCTTGCTAAGAGCCGTATCCAAATCATGAAAGATAAAGGTATGGAAAACGAAGCAGGCACATTAACGCACTTAATCAGCTTAGCTGACAAGCGTATTGAAGAAGTTAAGTCAGGCTCTAACCCAGCATTAGCACCAGATGACACAGCTAAGTACTACGCAGAAGTAGTGGTTGATTTAGATATTATTGACCAACCAATGATTGCTGACCCTGATGTAAACAACGACGATGCGTCTAAGCGTTACACCCATGATGTGATTCGTCCGGTTTCATACTACGACGGTAAGCCAGTAGACTTAGGTTTTGTCGGCTCTTGTATGGTGCACAAAGGTGATATGCAAATTATTGCTCAAATGTTACGTAACATTGAGAAGCAAAATGGCAGCGTAAGCTTTAAAGCACCATTGGTAGTCGCGCCACCAACATACAACATTGTTGATGAATTAAAAGCTGAAGGTGATTGGGATATTCTTACTAAATACTCAGGTTTTGAATTTGATGATGCCAAGCCTAAAGATGCAGCACGTACTAAATATGAGAACATTATGTATTTAGAACGCCCAGGCTGTAACTTATGTATGGGTAACCAAGAAAAAGCTGAACCAGGTGATACCGTTATCGCTACTTCAACGCGTTTATTCCAAGGCCGCGTAGTAGCAGATACTGCTGAGAAAAAGGGTGAATCATTACTTGGTTCAACACCATTAGTGGTGCTTTCTACAGTGCTTGGTCGCTTCCCTACTTTAGAAGAATACAAGAGTGCAGTAGAAGGTATTGACTTAACTAAGTTCACACCACCTACAGAAGCAATGAACACTAAATACGTCGCTCAAGCCGTACCAATTCAAGTAGTATAAAAAGTAGTACAAGGAGCTAAGCTATTTTAAACAATAAAATAGCTTAGCTTACGAAAATATGGGGTTACTTGTTTTGATGATGTGAAGTAAAACTCACTGAGCCTAAATAAGTAACCTTTTTCTTTATTGAACTAACACTTAAATAACTTTGCTCGACTAAGGCTACTTATCAACACCCCTGTTAATTGTTGTTAGAAGTGTTACTAGGGCACTCAATAATAGCGGTTAGATCAGGTTGAATATAGTTAGGCGCAACACGCTTATCATCAAACCCTTCAATGCCTTTTAATACCTCTATTTTATAGCCGTATTCACCACATAAAATTAGCGAACGTCGCAATAAAAAAGTCGCCAATTTTTCAAACGGTACATCACCTTGTTGAATAACCGAAAGCTTATAATGCCCAGGCGACACCTCGCTTTCACTAAACTGCACCTCATGGTCAAAATCCCACTGCCCATTATTAGGGCTTTGAGCACAGCTTGATAAGCTCATTAAGAGTATTAAAAATACTACATGATTTATTTTAAACATGAATAACTCCTTATACTAAAAAACAATTATAGCGTACATTACTTACTTATTAGATAGGAAATAAGTTGATTTTTATCGCTTTTTTTAATTAGCAAAGTTGAGTAAACTCTGTGATTGATAAATTAGCGCACCCTCACTACAGGAGTATTACATGGCGTTTGATTACGGCTCCATCGATTTAGGTCTTAAAAATCCTTTTAAAAAAGAAGGCTACACCACCGCCATAAGAGGCGCAATTCAAACACTACTAGGTTTATATTTATTAATAACCGCTGCTAGCTTAGTTAAAGAAGACTCGGGTACAGGTTGGATCCTAGTACTGTTTGGCTTATTTTTACTTGCAGGAGGTCTTACAGCAACAGGTAAAGGCATATACGCAACAATGCGCTATTTTGTTGGTCGTAACCATCCAACATCGCTAGCACGCAACTTCAGTAAATCTGAACTTAGCACGGCGCAAGAAGAAGCTAAGTATGTAGCTTATAAAGCCAAAACATTAGAAGAAATGTTAGTTGGCCGTAAAAATAGTACCTTTGTTGAGCCGCAAGGCTTTTTAGCAAGGTTACTACATACCTTTATTCCTAAACTACTCTTTATGCCTTATCCCATTCGCAATATGTCACAAAAACTATTTGGTGCTTGGGTACAAACTATTACGGCATTAATCTCTTACGGTTTTGTTGCTTTTGTTTCGCTGGCAGGTTTTGCTGGCGAAATAGGCGAACTCACCTTCCCTATTTATTCAACATTATTGATGCTGTATTTATTATTAGTATGGCGTGGTGCGGGTAAACCTATCGCCAGAAGCGCAGAAAAAAATATTGACTCTTTAGGTACTGGCAACTTAGTTAAAGTCATTTCCTTATCGCTCTTATTGCCTGTTGTTATTGGCACGGTATTAACATGGATAATGTCATCAACCGAGCTAACTCATAACGACGTTGAACTTTGGCTAGCTAATTTACCTAGCCTAAATACTGCTTTATATTTAGTGGCGTTATTTATATTAGCCACCGCCTGTACCGCTATTATTTTATTTATGGTGCGGAAAAGATTAGCCCATGCCAACCCAAAAGCAGAAGTGTCGGAGCTAAGAGAAAACTGGCAAGAATCGGTTCACCCTAATGAGATATTCATTAACTTAGACAATTTAGTTATGGCCAATCGCCGCTATAAAGAAGTGCCTAACCGTGTTTACAAAGAACTTGACCCGCAACTTGAAGAACAAGTCGATGGCAAAGGCGGCTTTAAAGGCGAGCTATTGCAAGAGATCCAACCTAAAGTTAAACCAATGGACCTTGGTGAGAGTTTCGACAAAGCACGCCTAGTTAGTTTAATTAGCGGTAATGCGCTCTTTATTTTAGCCGTTATTGTTACCTTTTCTTTGGCGTATTCAATTGTCGATATTTATCAGTTTGTTAAAGCCTCTGCAGTAAGCTCTACCAAAGAATTATTTGATGACGCGTTATTTGCTGACTTTTCATCATTATTAATGGCTGCTTTCCAATTGTTTTTAATCGGCTACTTAATTAAGTCGTTTGCCTTATTACTGACTAATGTGGCGCATTTATTCTTTGCTGAAATTCAATTCGAATCTTTATTAGTTTATTTCAAGTGCGAAGGAACATTTACGGAGTCTAAAATTGCGACAGGTACCGGCATTCATGACAGTACTCGTTCTGAAAACACGTTAGTAAGAAGCAGTATCACACCATGGATTATTACTTCGCGTGTTGTTTCAACAACCTTTGCCGATACTGGTATGAAAAACTTAGAGCACCCAAGAACTATTCTTGAAATGCATAAAAATGATGATGAGTTACAAGCCATTAAAGGCGATGTCATTGCATTCTTAAAAGATAGAGAGTCTATTGCGTCCATTACCAGCGCACGTGACTTAGGCAATGCTTCACAGATTCACCAGCTTAACCAGCAAACTCGTGCAATGCCAAGCCAAGATAAAATTGCACAAGATGATGAGGCTGCTGGCTACTTACGCCAAGAAGAAGATAGAACTGAGGACAATAAACCTTAACCATAAACCTCTTTTTACCTAAGCTTCAACCTGAACTTTGACCTGAGCCTCGCTTAGCATCATTACAAAGGTACTTAGCTAAGATGCCGCTCTTTTGAGCGGCATCTTTTTATAAATTCAATCGATAACACTTTTATTATTAGCCATTCGCTATTTTATGATTTGGGTTAGGTGTACCGGTTTTCTGTTCCGCAGCAGCAAACTCGGCTTCATTATAAACAATAACGCGATTCCTTCCCTGAGATTTAGCTTGGTATAGCGCTTTATCTGCGCAAGCGACTTCCAACTCTACATTACAATTAACATCCACACTATGTAGGCCAATACTCATGGTGCAATGTATTTTCTCACCTTTATAATCAAAAGATAATGCTTCGACATGCCGACGTAGCTGTTCCGCAATATTAAGTGCTTTATCTTGTGTAATGTCGTTCACATAAAGTAAAAACTCTTCTCCACCCCAACGAGCTAAAATATCATACTCACGGGTACTGTTACGTAATGATATTGCTGTATCTGCAAGCACCGTATCCCCTAGGGCATGACCATAGTTATCATTAATCCCTTTAAAATGGTCAATATCCATTAACAAAAAAGCCCCTTGAGTATTTTCAAATACCTGAGAGTTACTTAACATTCGCTCAAAGAAAGCACGTCGATTTAATAAGCCCGTTAAGTGATCAGTCTGCGCTGCAATTTTTAGCTCTTTAATCAATAGACGATGCCTGGAAATTAGAGAGTGAATACCAATAAACAATAGAATAAACCCAACCGCTTTCACCACCTCGGCGATATTTAAATAGCCTAAAGGCTTTTCAAGGAAAAATTCTTCTAACGCGTCGAAATATGAAGAGAAATAATAAAGTCCCGAACCCAATAGTAACAACCAATAGATCCTAGGTGATGATTTTAACTGCTCAATGTAATACATCACCGCGCAGCAAGTAACAACCATAACAAGCTCTAATGCCAGTTCGACAATATCTACAGGCCATATAAAGGTATGCATCAACCCCTTATACACAACAATCAACAATGACAATATTATGATGCCATGTTGCGCTTTATACATCATAAGACTCCTTAAGCTAATGAGTAAGGCACCTGAAATGCGATACATTATTACGATCTAACTTTATTAAGAGTAGCAATCATTTAACTTAAAAAAAGTATTCTGAAGAAGTTTCTCAAACTTTCAGGTTGCCGCTACTAACTTTTCGCAAAGTTGGTGGCTAATTAATATTGTCTGTAAACCCGTTAAGTTGGCTTGTTCACTTTTTACCTCGACTAACCACTCTTCAATCATGTCATTAAAGCCACGTTGGTATAAGTGACTTTGCCAGTCATTAAAGCCAAGTGGTGTCATTACACCTGCTTTGAAGTTGTGCCCCGATGTTAAACTATTAATTTGCGTTGTTTCATCTGCCGAAAAAGCTTCAATACGCTCTTCACTAACTCCGCTCAAGCGGTTCATTGAACCTTCAAAAAAGCCTGCTTGATGGGTAAAAGATAAATGAATTCTTGTTAGTAATTTATCTTGCATATTGGCATTAATGGTTAAGTTTTTTACTTGATCAATATCTGTGCATTTTGCCAAAAACAATAGACTATCAACAACATGGATAAAGTCATTAAAAATAAAGTCTCTCGCTAATGCAGGTAAGTTAACGCGATTTTTTTGCCATATAACATGCTGTAAATTGCGCGGGGTTAATGCAGCGACTAACGGCGCTTTACGACGGTTAAAGCCGACATATAAAGGGGCATTATTAGCTTTTGCTAGCTCAATTAGCACTTGGCACTCTGCAAAAGATAAGCTCAATGGTTTATCAACAAAGGTTGCTATTCCCGCTGACAAGCTTTGTTTAGCAATGGCAAAGTGGCTCTCTGTTGCACTATGGATCATAATCGCATCAGGTTTACTGGCAATGAGCTCCGCTAACGTTTGATAGGCTTCATTAATACGATACTTATCTTGAAGTTCATTAAGTACCGTTAAATTTCGACTACATAAGATCGGCTCTACTTCTGGGTTATTTGCAACGATAGGTAAATAGGCTTTTTTGGCTATATCGCCTAAGCCAAGTAAGGCTATTCTTAATTTATTCATTGATACCCTTTCTTACAGGAATTATTCATTATGTTGCGCTATCTGATGATTAATCAACCCGTAGCTGATATTTAACTTAGCTTTCTAGTGTGTAACGAGCACAAAAAAGCCAGCGACTTTTGCAAGTGACTGGCTTTTTTATTGCTTTGTTTCAATATGAAAGCAAAGCAATATAGTCAATAACCATTGAAGTATTAACTTCTGGTGTTATTTACTTCTTTTTCTTTACTGCTTTAGCATTAGGTAAATCAGTGATTGAACCTTCAAAGATTTCAGCCGCTAAACCAATTGATTCGTTTAACGTTGGGTGAGCATGAATTGTTAAACCAATGTCTTCTGCATCAGCGCCCATTTCAACCGCTAAACAGATTTCACCAAGCATTTCGCCAGCATTAATACCAACAATTGCACCACCTAAGATACGACCTGAATCTTTTTCAAAGATTAATTTGGTTTTACCTTCAGTACGAGCAGAAGCGATAGCACGACCAGATGCCGCCCATGGGAAGTTAGCTGTTTCAATGTTTAAGCCTTGCTCTTTTGCCTCGCTTTCAGTAACACCAACCCATGCCATTTCAGGATCTGTGTAAGCGATTGAAGGGATACAACGAGGCTCAAACGTGTGCTTCTTACCTGAGATAACTTCAGCAGCACAATGTGCTTCATGAACCGCTTTATGTGCAAGCATAGGTTGGCCAACAACATCACCAATAGCGAAGATGTGTGGTACGTTAGTACGAAGTTCGTTAGTTACGTTAATGAAGCCACGCTCATCAACGTTAACGCCAGCTTTATCAGCAGCTACTAAGTGACCGTTTGGCTTACGACCAACCGCAACTAAAATTTTGTCATAACGTACTTGCTCTGCTGGTGCATTTTTACCTTCAAAAGTAACGTATAAACCGTCATCTTTTGCATCAACTGCCACAACTTTAGTAGACAACATAATGTTGAATTTTTTCTTGTTGTAGTTAGTGTAAATTTTAACAATGTCTTTATCTGCCGCAGGTACTAATTGGTCAGCAAATTCAACAACTGATACGTTTGAACCTAATGCTGAGTAAACTGTACCCATTTCTAAGCCGATAATACCGCCACCAAGTACTAGCATTTCTTCAGGAACATCTTTAAGTTCTAAAGCGCCAGTAGAGTCAATAACACGTGGGTCATCATTAGGGATAAATGGTAGGTCAATTACTGAAGAGCCCGCAGCGATAATTGCATTATCAAAAGTAATCGTGCTTTTCTCGCCGTCGTTACCTTCAACTTCAATGGTTTTATCTGATGTAAATTTACCGTAGCCGTAAACAGTTTTTACTTTACGCGCTTTAGACATGCCGCCTAAACCACCAGTAAGTTGACCAATTACGCTTTCTTTCCAACCACGAATTTTATCTAAATCGATTTCTGGCTTACCAAAAGTAACACCGTGAGATGCCATTTCAGCTGCATCATCAATTACTTTAGCAACGTGAAGTAATGCTTTTGATGGGATACAACCCACGTTTAAACAAACACCACCTAAAGTTTCACGGCTTTCAACTAATACTACGTCTAAACCTAAATCTGCTGCGCGAAACGCCGCTGAATAACCACCAGGGCCTGCACCTAATACTACTACTTGAGTTTTAATATCGTTACTCATGCTTATCCTCACTAATTAGTTAAGAAAAATTCAATACGTTGTTCTTGTGCATAATTGCTACGGCGAAAGTACTCATTGATACCTTTAGACAAGGTCGTCAACTCCGTGCATTCTTCTTGCTATTATTCAAAGCTACTTTGTCTTGAATTCTTCTTGAGTATTTCTATTTTTGTATTTGATGGCGAAATTCTACGCTTATGCGTTGAATTTCGCCAATATTAATTGTCTTTTATCGACTAAAGTACCAATTTACGAATGTCAGACATAACACCAGCTAAGTGCACAGTAAAGCGCGCCGCTAATGCACCGTCAATAACACGGTGATCATATGACATTGATAAAGGAAGCATTAACTTAGGTTCAAAGTCTTTACCATTCCACTTAGGCTTCATTTCAGACTTAGATACACCTAAAATTGCCACTTCTGGCGCGTTAACGATTGGCGTAAATGCCGTACCGCCAATACCACCTAAACTAGAAATAGTAAAACAACCACCTTGCATATCAGCCGCTTTTAACTTGCCTTCACGTGCTTTAATACTAATTTCAAGTAATTCACGTGATAACTGGTGAATACCTTTTTGATCAACATCGCGCACTACGGGTACAACTAAACCGTTTGGCGTATCAACCGCAACACCAATGTGGATGTATTTTTTCAGTATTAAACTTTCACCGTCTTCACTCAAGCTTGAGTTAAACGTTGGGAAAGCACGTAATGCATCAGCCGCTGCTTTTAAAATAAACACTAATGGCGTAATTTTAAAACCAAGCTTTTGCTTTTCACATACTACGTTTTGTTCTTTACGGAACGCTTCAACGTTAGTGATATCTGCTTCATCAAATTGCGTAACGTGTGGAATTGTTACCCAGTTACGATGTAAGAATGGACCCGAAATCTTTTGAATACGTGATAATGGCTTAGTTTCAATTTCACCAAATTTAGAGAAATCAATAGCTTTAGCGCTAACTACTTGTAAACCACCCTCACCGCTAGCTACTGAGCTACCAGCATTAGCTTTTGGACGAGAAAGTTCATATTTAACATATGACTGTACGTCTTCTTTTAAGATACGACCTTTACGACCAGTGCCCTTAACAAGCGTTAAATCAACACCAAATTCACGCGCTAAACGACGAATTGAAGGTGAAGTATAAATGGCACCAGTATTCACACTACCCGCTTGCGGATGATGTGGTACAGGTGCAGCTTTTGGCGCTGCTGCAGGTGCTGGAGCAACAACCGCTGCTGGGGCAGGCGCAGGAGCTGCTTCAACAGCTGGCGCGGCAACAGGCGCTGCACCACCAGATGTTTCAAGCTTAATGACTAACGAGCCTTGTTTTACTTTGTCGCCATTACTGATAAAGACTTCTTTAACGGTACCTGCATGCGTTGAAGGTACGTCCATAGTCGCTTTATCAGTTTCTAAAGTGATTAAGCCATCTTCTTCTTCAATAACATCGCCAACGCTAACTAATACGTCGATAACGTCAACTTCGCCATCTTCACCAATATCTGGTACCGCAATATCAATAACTTCTGATGCTGCACCTGCTGCTGGCGCAGCTTCAGCAGCAGGTGCTGGTGTTTCAGCTACCGGTGCGGCTGGTGCAGGCGTTTCAACAGCGGGTGCTGCAGGCGCTTCTTCAGCAGCAGATGAATCTGCTGCTTTCGTTTCTGCGCTCTTCATTTCAGCAATAATATCGCCTTCTTTGATTTTATCGCCAACACTTACCGCTAAGCTAATCAGCTCACCAGCAAATGGCGCTGGAATATCCATTGACGCTTTGTCAGTTTCAACGGTTACAATTCCTTCATCAGCTTCTAATGTGTCACCCACGGCAACACAAATCTCGATAATTTCTACTTCATCGCCACCTACATCAGGGACTAGAACTTTTTCAATAGACATTATATTTTCCTTCTCTAGTCAATAATTAAGCGTAAAGTGGGTTAAGCTTTTCAGTGTCAATGTTGAAGCGTTTAATTGCTTCTGTTACGACTGAACGTTCAACATCACCACGGTTTGCTAGCTCGTACAACGAAGCAACAACAACGTATGCTGCATTTACTTCAAAATGAGTACGTAAGTTAGCACGGCTATCACTACGACCAAAACCATCAGTACCTAAACAACGGTATTCAGTGTCAATAAAAGCACGTACTTGGTCTGAATAGTTTTTAATGTAGTCAGTCGCTGCAATCGCAGGGCCTGCTTCTTTAGTAATAACTTTTGCAATGTATGGTACACGCTGCTCACTTTCTGGGTGAAGCATATTCCAACGCGTTACATCTTGCCCATCACGACCTAATTCGTTGAATGAAGTTACTGAGTAAACGTCACTTGATACGTTGTAATCATCAGCGAGTATTTGTGCTGCTTCACGTACTTTCTCTAAAATAGTACCTGAGCCTAATAACTGAACATTCGCAACGGCTTTTTTAGGAGCAACTTGTTCAAGTTGGTAAATACCTTTAATGATTTCTTCTTCAACGTTTTTATTTTCTGGAAACGCTGGGTGCTGATAGTTTTCATTCATTAGCGTTAAGTAGAAGAAGATGTTTTCATTTTCTTCGTACATGCGGCGTAAACCTTCACGAACGATTACTGCGATCTCATAGCCGTAAGTTGGGTCATAAGTTACACAGTTAGGAATTAAACCTGCTTGCACATGCGAGTGACCATCTTGATGTTGTAAACCTTCACCATTAAGTGTTGTTCTACCTGCTGTAGCACCTAATAAGAAGCCACGTGCTTGGCTATCGCCCGCTGCCCATGCTAAATCACCCACACGTTGGAAACCAAACATTGAGTAGTAAATATAGAACGGAATAGTCGTTGCATTACAAGTAGAGTAAGACGTACCTGCAGCAACCCAAGATGCCATAGCACCTAGCTCGTTAATGCCCTCTTGTAATACTTGACCTTTTTTATCTTCACGGTAGTAAGCTACTTGGTCAGCATCTTGAGGAACATATTTTTGTCCTTCGTTTGCATAAATACCAACTTGACGGAATAAACCTTCCATACCAAAGGTACGTGCTTCATCAGGAATAATTGGTACGATACGCTTACCAATTTTTTTATCTTTCAATAAGCTGTTAAGTACACGAACAAAAGTCATTGTTGATGATACTTCACGATCACCTGAGCCTTTTAAGATTGGATCGAAGATTTTAAGTGCTGGAATTTCAAGTTGCTCTTCGGCTTGTTCACGACGTGCTGGTAAAGAGCCACCAAGCGCTTCACGACGCGCTTTCATGTACTGGTATTCTTCGCTGTCTTCAGGGAACTTGTAGAAAGGTAAATCAGCAATATCTTCGTCTTTTACTGGAATATTAAAACGATCGCGGTAATGTTTAATTGCTTCAACGTCCATTTTCTTAACGTTATGGGCAATATTTAATGCTTCACCTGATGCGCCTAAACCAAAACCTTTAACTGTTTTCGCTAAGATAACCGTTGGACGGCCTTTAGTTTTCATTGCTTTATCGTAAGCAGCGTAAACTTTTACTGGATCATGACCACCACGGTTTAAACGCCAGATATCTTCATCTGACATGTTAGCAACCATTGCAGCTGTTTCTGGGTATTTGTTAAAGAAGTTTTCGCGCGTGTACTTACCACCTTTCGCTTTACAGTTTTGGTATTCACCATCAACTGTTTCGTTCATTAACTGTAATAACTTACCTGAAGTATCACGTGCTAATAAAGCATCCCAGTATGAACCCCAAATAACTTTGTTTACTTCCCAGCCAGCGCCACGGAATGTACCTTCAAGCTCCTGAATAATTTTGCCGTTACCACGTACTGGGCCATCTAAACGCTGAAGGTTACAGTTAATGATAAAGGTTAAGTTATCTAAGCCTTCACGTGATGCTAAACCAATAGCACCTAATGATTCTGGCTCATCACACTCACCATCGCCTAAAAAGGCGTAAACACGTTGGCCAGAACAATCTTTAATGCCACGGTCTGTTAAATACTTTAAGAAACGAGCAGTGTAAATAGCTTGCAATGGACCTAAGCCCATAGAAACCGTTGGGAACTGCCAAAAATCTTTCATTAAATGAGGATGCGGGTAAGAAGATAAACCTTTGCCATCACACTCTTGACGGAAGTTGTTCATTTGATCTTCAGTTAAACGACCTTCCATGAAAGCACGTGCATAAATACCAGGAGAAATATGACCTTGAGCGAAAATAAAATCGCCGCCATTTTCTGGTGTTGCTGCTTTAAAGAAGTGGTTAAAACCTACATCGTATAATGTAGATGAAGACGCGAAGCTACCAATATGACCACCAAGCTCTAAATCTTTTTTAGAAGCACGTAGTACTAATACTAAAGCATTCCAACGAATAGCCGCACGAATACGAGACTCAATTGTTTGATCCGCAGGCATATGTGGCTCTTGCCCTGGTGGAATAGTATTTACATACGCAGTCGTTGCGTTAAATGGTAAATGTGTACCGCCACGGCGAGCGCGATCGATTAACGCTTCTAATAAATGATGTGCGCGCTC
Organism: Colwellia sp. D2M02; assembly: GCF_018860755.1. Taxonomy (GTDB): domain Bacteria; phylum Pseudomonadota; class Gammaproteobacteria; order Enterobacterales; family Alteromonadaceae; genus Colwellia; species Colwellia asteriadis. The sequence continues at coordinate 49,358 of NZ_JAHKPW010000066.1, forward strand.
TGGGCCTTCATTTTCTAATACTGATTCTAATGATTCTAACCATTCTTGGGTTTCTGCTGAATCAATATCTACATTTGGCAGATCTGACATATTGTTTAGTCTCCAATAGTTTTTGTTTATAACAAACTGTTTAATTTAAAATTTTTGTAAGTCTTATGAACTTAATTCTGTTTACTTTACGTAATTTTCTACTATCAATTCTTACTAATTTTTACTGACTTCTGTTGAACTAAATCTTTACATTCGGCGCATTGAGCGTTCCATACGGCTGTTTTCTTGTGTCATTTTCAAAAGCACTTCTTCAATGAATGCTAAATGACGATGGCTTGCTCCCCACGCTTTTTGGGGTTGACCGCTCAAAATGGCATTAAGTAAGCGCTTTCTATAATCGGTTATCTTACTAAAGATATCAGGACGCTTAGCTAATACTGTTAAATTTTGTGCGATGTTATCAACTAATAGCGTTGACATGCTGCGCGCTAGTTGCAAAATCACCGCATTGTGTGACGCAGCACAAATGGCTAAGTGAAACTCTACTACCGCTTTTGCTTCAGCGCTAAAATCATCTTCTAATTGACTCGTACCTATTTCATCATGTTTAGCTTGAATTACGTCAAAATCAGCCGCAGTGCCACGCATAGCAGCATAATATGACGCCATGCCTTCAATACCATGACGAAACTCTAACAGATCAAATTGTGATTCATTGTTATTCGACATTAATTCAAATAACGGGTCAGAAAAGCCCTGCAATAAATTTTCACAAACAAACGTGCCGCCACCTTGCTTACGAATCACCAAACCTTTCGCTTCTAGCTTTTGTATTGCTTCGCGTAATGACGGGCGTGAAACCTCAAATTGCAATGCAAGTTCACGCTCAGGTAATAGTTTTTCACCGGGCTGTAAACTACCTTCAATAATCATAGCCTCAAGCTGCGCTAAAATAATATCCGCTAATTTTTGCGGCTTAACACGGCCCTTTATTTGCACCTTATTAGATGCCAAAGCAGCTTGTGTTACGTTATTTGATGTTGCGCTCGCATTCATAAATATATTAAATCACTAAATAGGCAGTGGTAAATTGGTATTACCAATGGTTTTTGTCGGGCATTAAAATAGCAAAAGCAGCTACTTTTGACAAGTTAATTTAGTTGATGGTTGAAATATAAGCAAGTAGCTTATGAGTGGATTTTATGATCTTGATCCAAATTCAACGATAAAACGCCATAAAATATCGGGATTAACTTTTGAATGGTCTGACCAATAAACATAAAGATGCTTAGCTAGTTTAGGCGAGCAAATAAACTAGCTATGTAGTTATAGTATTACTTTGATTCAAGTTCAAAAATACGTTCTACGGATACTTCAAAGTACTGCGCCATTTTAAGCGCAATAACAACCGAAGGGGTGAAACGCCCGGTTTCCACCGTACTAATGGTTTTACGTGATACACCAATAGCGTCAGCTAACTCTTGCTGCGATATTTTTTGTTTACTTCGTAGCTTTGCTATGTGGTTGTCTAACACTTCATTCATCCTCAATACCTCTTAACAAATAAAGTACAGGTAAGGCATAACTGAAAAATATTGTACTCATAATAAGTTTACAAAAATCTCTCAGCTCTAAAGATAATAATGCATTGCTAATAACAGTCCCCTCAAAACCAGCTAGCACATAAAATAAAAACAAAATGAATGAACTGAAATTAAATACATATTTATAGCCTTTTAGATTAACATAATTTAGGTATTCATCTTGAAGATTTCCATACCAAAAAGCATCCTTCTTTACCCTATTGGCTGAGTTTAACGTTTTAAACAAAGCAACAATCATTAATATAAAAATAACAAGCCCAGAGAATCGTAAAATCCCCATGATAACTGAATTACACATCAATATTTGCTCAAGAAATATATAAAGTACCTCTCCAGAAAATAATGTACCTACGAGTAAACCTAGCAATGCATTGCGTTTGAGAAAGTTTTGCTCATCTATAGGCCTTACATTCATTTGTGTTGACATAGTGACACCTTATTATCCTTAAAATGGAACCTAAGGGTTCCAAATGAAACCCTTGATACACAAAAGATACCCTAGGGTTACATAAATAACAAGACTTTATATTGAGTTTATTTAAAGAATCTTAAAAGCGACCGATTAAGATCATCATTAATTAAGAGAGTAATATTAAGGTAAAGGGTAGCTAAGAGTAATTAAATTAACGTATTGCCAAAATACACTTAACGTGAGCGGGAGGTTTTATTAAAAACACAATAGTAGAGTAGAAACCTATCTGCCGCTAGCTTTACACTAGCGACAAGAAAGCAAAAAGTTATAGGCTAAGCTAATACGCCCGTTAAGGTAAGAATAGCAATAACCGCTAAAACAAATAGCGCATTACGCTTAGCTAAACGTACCAGTAAACAAGGCTCGGCTGTACAGTCGCCTTCATCAACGAAAATATCTTCTGATTTTTCAGCAACATCAATTAATACTTGTTGCGTTGGCTTATTAAAATCAAAACAATTTTCTAACCACACCGGCATTGCTTTAGAGAAGTGCCCAACAAACATGTAACCAAACGACGTAATGCGCACAGGTAACCAATCAACCCAAAACAGAATATCGTGATGATTATTACAGCCATCTGCTATACGTGGCGTAACGGTACTTTCATGCTGTTCACTCGTTGTGTCATTATGACTAGGTTCATTTTCTGTCGTAGCACTTTCTGCACTACTTACGTCAGCACTGCTCACTTCAGCATTATGTTGCTCTGCTAATAACTCTTCGCCTGCTGCTGATTCTTGTGTATTAAGACTGTCTTGGCAGTGTTTATTTTGTTGTTCGATAACACTGGTGAGTAAACGATAAAATACAGCCCCTGCAGCACCAAACACTACAAAAAATAGCGTGATAGCAACATAGTAACGATAATTTAACCAAACTAACGCCTGGCCAAAGCCCATAGCAGGTAAATTTTTATCAGTTAATAGTTGTTGATGGTGCAACGCCATGGTGGTTTCTTCGCCATTAGCTGCGGAGGTCAGGTAATTTTTATAACTTTTTCGGGTATCAGCACAACCTAAACAAACAATCAAAATAACCGTAGAAAGAGCAACATGAATTAAGCCATTATCAATTATCGATAAAAGAAAACCTATAACCACTACAGGTACTGCAATAAAAGCAACATCGGTGGCCGTAATTTTTTTAGCTATGGGTTTATCATTGTTAGTGTTTTTATCAAAAAAACGCTGATACCACTGAAAATAATGATAAAACCCCCATCTTGACGAGGACAATGAACGCTCAAGAGCAATTGCGATTAATAAACTTATCAGACTCATTTAACACCCTATTTAAAATATATTGTTAGTGACTTTTATCGAGTCACGATAGTTGTTGGCGAAAGTAATCCCAATTAAAAGACTGCCCGGGATCGGTTTTACGGTTAGGTGCAATATCACAATGACCTACAACGTTGCTCATAATAGCAGGGAAATCATCTTGTAAACAACGCGTTAAATTTACCAATTGTTGATACTGCTCAGGGGTATAAGGAATATCATCTGTTCCCTCCAATTCAATGCCTATTGAAAAATCATTACACCGTTCACGACCATTAAACTGCGAAATACCTGCGTGCCATGCTTTATCATGAAACGAAACATACTGAATAATATTACCATCACGTTGAATTAAGCAATGTGCAGAAACCCTAACGCCCGCCAAATCAGAAAATGATGGGTGTTGAGTGGTATCAAGTTTCCCTAAAAATAGATCACTAATATAGTGCTGACCAAACTGCCCTGCTGGTAACGAAATATTGTGAATAACCAACAAACTCACTTTTTCTTGATCACAACGCTTATCAAAATGAGGAGATGGCATATGCTCGGCTTGTACTAGCCAGCCATTTTGAGTGAACATTTTTTGCTCCTGACTCATGTAAATATCCTATGTTCGCGATAAATCACGTTACGATTTAGCGCTTTATTGCTTTACTTAGACAACATACAATACCGCTAACTTTTTGTTTCGTTAGCAAGATAGAGTGCCTAAGTATGACTGAAGATGACCCAACAAACAAAATAGCAAAACTCTTTGTTTGGTTTGCCTGGATAATAGCATTAGGACTATTAGTGTTCTTTTTTCAAGATACATTAGATGAGCAATACAACCCTAACAGTAAACCTGAAATGCGTTTAACCGCTAACGGAAAAGCCGAAGTCATATTAAATCAAAATAGACAAGGGCACTACGTGGCACACGGAACTATTAATGATATTCCCGTCACTTTCCTATTAGATACGGGGGCGACGCAAGTGTCTATTCCTGCACATATTGCCGATAAAATAGGGCTACAAGGCAACGGTAGTTATCGAGTACAAACCGCCAATGGCAGTGTTACGGTTTACCAAACTGACATTGCACAATTGAGCTTAGGTAACATTTTCCTTTATAATGTCGCCGCGCATATTAATCCTGGCATGAAAGCTGATGAAATACTGTTGGGCATGAGCGCCCTTAAACAGTTAGACTTTCACCAAACAGGTAAACAATTAATTTTACGGGAACCCCTGTAATAGGAAGAAAAGCAATGCTTAACCCTTTAGTAGAACAGCAAGCAGCAGTAAAGCTGAAACAAGATATCACTAAAACTGTCACTTGGGCACTTTGTGAAGATTTAGGCGCAAGTGAAACAGCCAATGCCAGTGACGACATTACTGCAATGCTGATCCCTGAAAATGAACAAGCTGTCGCTAACGTAATTACCCGTGAAGATTGTATTGTTTGTGGTGTTGCTTGGGTCAACGAAGTATTTGCTCAACTTGACGCCTCATTAGAGCATACTGGTAAGCAAGAAGCTGGCTCTTTACCGACAAAAATAACATGGTTTGTGAATGATGGTGAAGCCGTTGAAGCCAACACAACCTTATTTGAACTTGAAGGTAATGCTCGCACATTACTAACTGGTGAGCGCGTTGCGTTAAACTTCTTACAAACTTTGTCAGCAACCGCAACATTAACTAGTCAATGCGTAAAAGAGCTAGCTAACACAAACACCAAGCTGCTCGATACTCGTAAAACATTACCAGGATTACGTAGCGCGCAAAAATATGCCGTACTATGTGGCGGCGGCGTTAATCACCGTATTGGCTTATTTGACGCATTTTTAATTAAAGAAAATCATATCGCTGCTTGTGGCGGAATTGCCAATGCTGTAGCAACAGCTAAAGCTAACCACAGTGACAAAACCGTTGAAGTAGAAGTTGAGTCATTTGATGAGTTAGAGCAAGCACTAACAGCGGGCGCTGACATTATCATGCTTGATAACTTTACCCCTGAAATGATAGAGCAAGCAGTTATTGCCACCCGTGGTAAAGCTAAATTAGAAGTGTCTGGCAATATGACCATTGAAACCTTGCAAGAATATTCAAAAGCAGGTGTTGATTATATTTCTAGCGGTGCTTTAACTAAGCACGTACAAGCTGTTGATTTATCAATGCGTTTTAAATAAAGCGTCATTTTCACAACTTTTAGCAAAACAAAAAAGCACTTATTAATAAGTGC
>NZ_JAHKPW010000085.1:0-11308 GCF_018860755.1 Colwellia sp. D2M02
CGAACAAAATTTAACCGTGAAAGATCAACAGTCCCTAGTAGCTTTGATCGTAAACTTCAATGAAATGCATTTGCATTGAGTAAGCCGCTGTAGCCATATCGTTTTCAACAAGTGTGGTTGCAAGTTTTCCTGAAACCCACACAGCATCGTATAGCGACTCCATAATAATACCTTGTTCTGATTCTACATAAATAATTTGGTTAGGCGCCGGTGGTGGTGCATGTATACATGCGCCAAAAAATGGCACAAGAAAAAAACGAGTTATCACTTGAGCTTTATTAATTTCAAGCGGTACCACAAATCCAGGGATACGTATATTTTCTCCATTCATTGCCTCAATAATATTTGTAGAGACTAATGCTTGTTGATAACTATCTTCAGGTACTGATTTTTTAATACCTTGAAGTTTATTATCGAGTTGATCTTCTAATGTCCCGTCGCTTATTTCTTCTAAGTACTCAGGCGGGTTTAAAAGTGCTTCGAGCTCCTTTTCTGGAATGAGTGCAATCCATTCGAGTGTATTATATTGCTGCGTATTAGGAGAGCTATTATAAGGGTTGATCGGGTTAGTATTTGTCGCTGTATCAACTTCATTATCAGATTTAAGTTTAGAGGCTGAGTCTATATCGCTAACAAAAATACTCTCATTTTCTTGCTGCTGTTTTTCTTCTATAACAGGCTGTGTAACATCTGAGGTAATAGACTTATTTTCCCCCTTAAAAAAGTAAAAAGAGAGAAGAATAAAAATTAACAATATTGCTATTTTTACCGTAACTCCTTTCATTGCTTCTCGATTAAACTCCACCTAAAAATTCTCCTCAGTTTAAAACTACATTTACTCCAAAATATAATTGTTATAATATAACACTTATATTTTAGCCAAAGCCATTAATCAATGTCTGTTTCCTTACAAAACGTTAATTTTCATTACCCTGACACACCTAAAAACCAGGTGCTAAGTATTGATAAATGGGAAGTTTACCCTGGTGAAAAGTTATTTATTTATGGTCCTTCCGGTTGTGGAAAGTCAACTTTGCTAAACCTGATAAGCGGTATTCTGTTGCCTTCCTCTGGTAGCATTAATGTCTTAGGCGAGTCTTTAGAAGCAATGACCGATCATCAACGCAATAGGTTTAGAGCTAACAATATAGGTTATATTTTTCAAAACTTTAATCTTATTCCATATTTGAATAGTGTTGAGAATATTCGCCTAGCGCATTATTTTTCAAGTAAAAATAAGCCAAGCAATACGACTGCACTGGTAAAGAAAATACATAACTTATTAGAGGCCTTAAACATGCCAATAGAGAGTTGGCATAAACCTATTAACTTACTAAGTATTGGGCAACAGCAACGTGTAGCTATCGCAAGAGCGCTAATCAACAACCCTAAACTATTAATTGCTGATGAGCCAACCTCATCACTTGATCCATATAATAAAGAAAACTTTATGCGCTTATTAATAGAGCTATGTACAACTCAAAAAATCACCGTGCTTTTTGTTAGTCATGACCAACAACTCAATCAGTACTTCACTCGGTCAGCTGCACTACCGAGTATCAATAAGATTGTTAACAAACAATAATGTTCTTACGTATTGCCACTAAAAGCCTCCTTAATCGTAAAGGCTCTGTTCTATTAACTCTATTAGCTATGACTATCAGTATTTTAGTTATGTTTGGCGTAGAACATATCAGAACACAAGCCAAAACAAGTTTTGCTAATACGATTTCAGGAGTTGATCTAATTGTAGGTACAAGAACAGGCAGCTTAAACTTATTACTCTATTCTGTTTTTAGAATGGGCTCACCTACCAATAATATTAGTTGGGAAGCGTTTACTAAAATTTCTACTGATGAACGAGTCGCATGGACTATCCCTATTTCCCTTGGTGACTCTCATAAAGGCTACCGAGTGCTAGGCACTAACCAAAGTTACTTTACCCATTTTAAATATGGTGACCAACAACCGTTAACTTTTAATAATGGAAAGCCATTTGAGCATATATTTGATGTGGTATTAGGCGCTGATATCGCAAAAAAACTAGGCTATAAATTAGGAGATAAAATAACGCTAGCTCATGGTCTGGTTAGTACAAGCTTTAGTAACCATGATGATACGCCATTTACCATTGTTGGTATTTTACAGGCCACTGGCACACCTGTTGATCAAACACTACACATTAGCTTAAAAGGTTTAGATGCATTACATGTAAATTGGCAACACCAAACTGCACCAACAAGTATTACCGCCTTAATGGTTGGCCTGAAGTCTAAAATGTCAACATTTACTGTTCAACGAAACATTAACACGAGTAAAGATGAACCATTACTCGCAATTTTACCTGGCGTTGCCATCGCAGAGCTGTGGCAAACAATGGCTATTCTAGAGAATGTGCTTCGGCTTATTTCTTTGTTTGTTTTTATATCTGCAATTATAGGGTTAAGCGCCATGATGCTGAGCTCTATTCGTGAACGCGATCAAGAAATTAAACTTTTGCGTGCTATTGGGGCTTCATCATTCTTTCTATATTGTTTTATTAAACTTGAAGCTATGATGATCACATTACTAAGCACTAGTATTGCTGTAATATTACTCTATTTATTCTTATTAATGACAAAACCTTACTTAGTTGATAACTTTGGTCTAGCATTGAGTGAAAATATTATGGCTATTATTAATATACAATGGCTAGCAATGATATTTATCTGCACTTTTATTGCGGCAATACCTGCGGCTTTCATCGCCTTTAAAAGAGCTAAGTGCTAATGCTACTATTAATAAATTGCTCACTAGGGCGACAATTAAAAAAAAGATTACCCTATATACCAAAACAAAAAGTACACCCACCTTAGCCCAATAAAACAGCACCAATAAAGTAACTAACATAGCAACAAAGTAGTTACCTCATTGCTATAACGACAACACAATTATTTATTACTCCTACCCACTAAAAGCAACATAAAATGATAAAAATGAATATTAAAAACTATATTGCATTAGCAGCACTACTGCCAATAACCTTTGCTACAGCGGTTAACGCATCAGCGATTAAACAAACAAAAGGCGACTTTGAAGATAAGTTTCGCCAGCTTAGCGAAGTACTACCTACACCTAATGTTTATCGAAACGCAGCAGGGGAGCCTGGTGAGCGTTATTGGCAGCAGCGTGTCGATTATAAAATTAAAGTGTCACTCAATGAGGAAAAACGCCGCATTACAGGTCACGAAGAAATTACCTATCATAATAACTCCCCTTATCAGTTAAAGTATCTGTGGGTACAACTTGATCAGAATATTTTTAAAGAAAGCTCTATTGCCAATACAGCTAATAACTTTGGTGGTATTGGTCGACGAGGTCCTTATACCAAAGCAGGTGATAAACAAACGCCAGCTAAAATAAGTTTGGGAGAATTAAGACGCCAGCAGTTTATGGCTGATAACAACTTAGGCTACGAAATCAGCGCAGTAAAAGACAACAAAGGTAATCAATTAAGCTTTACTATAGTTGGCACACAAATGCGCATCGACTTACCAAAACCAATCAAACCAAGTGATTCGATAGACTTTAGCATCGACTTTGCTTTTAATATTGTGGAAGAAGACGCAGTATCAGCACGTTCTGGTTACGAACATTTTCCAAAAGATGCACGCGAAGGCGGTAATGATATTTTCTTACTTGCACAATGGTTTCCTCGCTTGCACGCTTACACCGATTATGAAGCCTGGACTAACAAAGAGTTTTTAGGCCGAGGGGAATTCACCTTAGAGTTTGGTAATTATGAAGTTGAAATTAATGTTCCGGCTGATCACATTGTTAGTGCTACAGGCGAATTAACAAACCCTGAAGAGGTATTGACAAAAACTCAACGTAAACGTCTCAAGCAAGCAGAAACAGCTAAACGACCTGTATTTATAGTAACCGAAGCAGAAGCCTTGGAAAACGAAACTAAAGGTACCGATAAGCGAAAAACATGGCACTTTAAAGCCAATAACGTTCGTGATTTTGCTTGGGGATCTTCACGTAAATTTATGTGGGATGCTAAAGGCTACCAACAAAACTCTAATGAAATGCCACAGGTGATGGCAATGTCGTTCTACCCTAAAGAAGGTGGCGATTTATGGAAAAAGTACTCAACCGAGTCTGTTATTCATACTATGGAAGTCTATTCACGTTTTTCATTTAACTATCCTTACCCTACAGCACAATCGGTAAATGGGCCTGTTGGGGGCATGGAATACCCAATGATTACTTTCAATGGACCTCGTACTAAGCTGCAAGATGACGGCAGTCGTACATACTCTCAAGCCGAAAAACGTTTTTTAATTGGTGTTGTTATTCATGAAGTCGGTCACATTTACTTTCCAATGATTGTGAACTCAGATGAACGTCAATGGACATGGATGGATGAAGGCTTGAACAGTTTCCTTGATGGAGTTGCAGGGCGAGAGTGGGATCATACTATTCCTTGGGGCGTAGAACCTCGCGATATTATTGGTTACATGAAATCTGAAAACCAAGTGCCTATTATGACACAGTCAGATAGTGTATTGCGCTTAGGGCCTAATGCCTACACTAAGCCTGCCGCAGCATTAAATATTTTACGTGAGGTTATTTTAGGCCGAGAACTTTTCGATTTTGCCTTTAAAGAATATGCTCAGCGTTGGAAGTTCAAACGCCCTACCCCTTCTGATTTTTTCAGAACAATGGAGGAAGCATCTGGGGTCGATTTAGATTGGTTCTGGCGCGGTTGGTTCTACAGCACTGACCATGTTGATATTTCAATCGATAAAGTTTATCAAATGCGATTAGATACTCACAACCCAGACATAGACTTTGCTCGCTTACGTGACATTGAACAAAACAAACCTTCCTCGCTGTTTGTTGAGCGTAATAAAGCATTAAATAAAGAGCTATGGGTAGATCGCAATAAAGACATAACCGACTTTTATGACGAAAATGACCGCTTTACCGTTACGAATAAAGAGCGTAATGCTTACCAAAAACTTTTAAAGAAAATGGAACCATGGGAGCGAGAAGTTTTAGCTCGAGCCGTTAAAGAAGATAATAACTACTATGTATTAGAGTTTTCTAACCGTGGTGGGTTAGTTATGCCGATATTATTAGAGTTAACCTATACCGACGGCACAAAAGAAGAGCAATATATTCCAGCTGAAATATGGCGACGCACTCCCAAGAATGTTCGCAAACTTATTGTGACAGAAAAAAAGAAAGAGCTTGCCTCCGTTGTTGTCGATCCTGGTTGGGAAACTGCAGATGTTGAAATAGAAAACAACTACTACCCACGCCGTATTATTCCTTCACGAGTACAAGCATACAAAGCGAAGAAAAGCACAGACAAAGTTAAGCGCGATATCATGCAAGATATTAAAACTGAGCTAAAACCTGTCGATGATGAAAAGTCTGATGATGAAAAGTCTGATGATGAACAAGAAAAGGGTAATTAGTATGAGCATACTAAACATAGGTAAAGTCATACCACTGATGATGTTTATTTTATGGGCCAATCTATCGTTTGCCCATCAACAAAAGTCAGCAGAAACCACCATGTTAATCAGTAAAGATGCGAAAACATTAGAAGTCTCGCATCGCTTTTACTTACATGATACTGAGCATGCCGTTCACACATTATTTGATAAAAAAGCTGATATTTTAAACTCAAAAAAAACGCAGCAACAATTTGCTGATTATGTTGCCAAACAATTCTTAGTGCGAAGTTTAGATGATAAACCGCTAGCGCTGAGTGAGGTTGGTTATGAAACTGAAGGGAAGTTTTTTTGGGTTTACCAAGAGGTAGAGTTACCTGAGGAGCTTCCTGGGTTAAAGTTATATAACGGTAGCTTACGTGATTTATGGCCAACACAAATCAATATGGTAAATATTGAAGGCAAAGGGAATATACGTACTTTATATTTTGACAAAAACCAAGACTGGTTAGAAGTCAGCTTTTAGCTTACTTAGCAATATATACGCAACAGCAACAAAAAACCGCTATAGCAATATAGCGGTTTTTTTATAGAATAGTTTGAGTTGGCACTATAAGCCGGGTTTTGTAGCTTTAATCACCGAAATGAAAAAAGTGACAATCATTCGTCTAGGCCTTAACTCGCGCTAAGGCTCAAGCAACCTACCCGGTTTCCACGCGAGCCACGCTTATATTATATTAACTTGCGTTAAAATAATCATGAAACCCTATTTGGTCTTGCTCCAGGTGGAGTTTACCCTGCTGCGAACTGTTACCAGTCGCCCGGTGCGCTCTTACCGCACCCTTTCAGCCTTACCTGTGCTTTATCACCTATAAATAAGTGAGCCATCGGCGGTCTTCTCTCTGCTGCACTTGTCGTCGGCTTGCGCCGCCCAGGCGTTACCTGGCACCCTGCTCATTGGAGCCCGGACTTTCCTCCCCCTTATCTGTCTATTAAGAACCGAAATTCAAAATACAACGATAAAGCAGCGATTGTCTGGCCAACTCGAGGCGCATTCTACCTAGCTGTCGGCTTTGCTGCAAGTTAAAGTTACCTCCCTTGTTGCACTACTTTAATGACAGGGCAATATCGTACAAGGCATTCTTTTTAATACCATGTATTTCAGCGGTAATAGCACAGGCTTTTTTAGGTTTCATTTCAGCTAATAATAACTTTAATGTGTTAATGGCTTCGGCTGGAATATCATTAGCATCTACTTTATGGCCCTCAATAATAAGCACCATTTCACCTTTTAATTGATTAGGGTCTTGTTCTAACCAGTCTAATAAATTTTGCGCACTATCCGAATGAATGGTTTCAAAGGTTTTAGTTAACTCGCGAGCAATAACGACATAACGTTCGCCGCCTAGCGTTGTTACTATGTCTTTCACGGTATCAATGGCACGTCTTGGCGCGTCATAAAAAACCATAGTTCGAGGTTCGTTTTCTAATGCTAATAACGTACTTTGCCTTGCCCCCGATTTTGACGGTAAAAAACCTTCAAAGCTAAATCGATCCGTTGGTAACCCCGCAACCGATAAGGCTGAAATTGCCGCACATGCACCTGGCACAGGAGAAACAGTTAAACCTAAACTACGACAATGGCGCACAAGATGAAAACCAGGATCACTAATTAATGGCGTGCCCGCATCAGAAACTAAAGCAATTGTTTTGCCTTCTTGCAACATAGTGGCAATTTGTTCTTGGCGCTGCCTTTCATTGTGATCATGCATTGATAACGTTTTATTTTTTATCGAAAAAGCAGAGAGTAACTTACCGCTATGGCGTGTATCTTCGCATGCAATAACATCAACTTGCGCTAATATATCAATAGCGCGCTGACTTATATCACCTAAATTACCAATGGGGGTGGCGACTATATATAACGTGCCTGGGTTAACCGTTGTTTCACTCATTTATATTTACTTCACTTGATTTGGTTGTGGCGGGCTACAATGACGTTTATTATAAACCCATACTGATAACAAAATGCACGGATTTCTTCATTGTGGGTCAAACAATTTCATTTTTATCACCGCTAGGCTCATCCGCTAATACTCGTTTAGGCCATTTATTTTCATCAATAAAGGTATTATGCCTAATTACTTTGACGGCTTTTCTTATTACCAGTTGTAGCTCTCAACAACCAAAAAAAACCAACAGCACAACACCGACAAAAGAAGTTAACACACAAGCCGACAATGCTGTAACCAGTGCAGACAAACTCGCCCTTGCTAAAAAATCACTCAGTGAAGGCAATTCAGAGCAAGCCATTATTGAGCTTATTAGTGCCAGCGAACTCTTGTTTACAGAAGGCGCGACGACGCCAAACCACTATAAAAAATCACTATGGCTTGCCGATAAAAGTTTAACGCTTATTAATGCAAATACGCAATTACATAACGAAACCACGGTTAATCAGCGTTATCAATTAAAGTTAATTAAAGCAAAAAGCTTATTAGCACTCGATGAACAATCAATTGACTTAGTACAGCAACAATTGATTGAGATTGAAACATACGCAAAAGGGCATAACCTAGCGTTAACTCTAGACTATTACCAAACACAGCGCACCATATGGCAAAGTAAAAACAGACCTATAGAATTAGTACAAACAGAGTTGTTTATTTTTTCATTACAAGAAAGCTCTACACCTGAGGATAGTGAAGTTAATGTTAATGCATTATGGCGTAAATTCTCTGCCTTAACGCCTTGGCAAGTTAAGCTTTTACAAGAAAAAAACGCACCTTACATCAAGGGTTGGTTAGCATTAACTAACACTGCAAACCAATGGGGTTCAAACTCTGAAGAACTTGAAAATGCCTTAGCTACATGGCAACGTCGCTTTGCCGTGCATCCTGCCAATTCAATTGTGCAGCAACTAATTTCAACAAACCTTAGCGCCACACCAATCGTAAATATTGCTGTGCTATTACCGTTAAGCGGTTCACAGCAACTTGCCGGCCTAACAGCACAACAAGGTATTTTAGCCGCTTATCAGTCAGACAGTAACAAGCACCTGCACTTTTTTGATACTAACACGCTAAACTGGAACAGCTTGAATCAACAATTTTCTGATTTAACCATTGATTTTGTGATTGGGCCTTTACTAAGAAACAACTTAGCACAATATTTAGCACTAGAGCTTAGCTCTTCTATGTCTACTGAAGAGTCTGATAATAACATCAGTAACAACTTCGCAGATAATGAAAACTCACTTACACCGACCCAAAGCAGCATTCCTACGTTGTTATTAAATGTGCCCGCTAATTTACCATTAAAGGCTCAACATTATGCTCTATCAATGAGACCTGAAGATGAAGGTAAACAAGCCGCTGCCTCGTTAAGTTATGCTAATTATAAACAACCTATTGTACTTAGCCATGATGATGCGGTAAGTAAGCGTATCGCGCAAGCATTTGCTCAGCAATGGCAGTTAATGACCGACTCTACTATTGATGTGGTTTATTTTGATACTGGTAAAAAGATGCAAACTGATATCAAATCAAGCCTTGATGTTCATGAAAGTGAAGCGCGTATTAAAGAGTTTGAAAGCCACTTAAAGTATTCGATAAAAACACAAACAAGAAACCGCCGCGATGTAGATATGATTTACTTAATAGGCTCTTCTAAGGAGAGCCGTTTAGTTAAACCTTACATTGAGGTTAATATTAGCCCTTTTGCTCCAAGCATTCCTGTTTATGCAAGCTCTCGTAGCCATAGCATTCAATATGACAATAGCAGCAGTACCGATCTGCAAGGATTAACATTTACCGAAATTCCTTGGCTATTAGACTCAACAAAACAAAATAAAAGCCTCGCTAAACTTAGTAAAGAGTTGTGGCCTAATCGCAGCGATAGTCTGTCACGCATATTTGCCTTAGGGTATGACAGTTATAATTTACTTGATACTTTACCTTTGATGCCAAAGGCGCCTTACATTAGACACTATGGTCAAACGGGTATATTACAACTTCATGAAAATGGTATATTAAACCGTAGTTTATTGTGGGGAGAATATAAACGCGGCAAGGTTTCAGAAGTTGAAATTAACTAAAAAAATCACCACATTATTTACTCAAGATAAAACAACTAAAACCAGTAGTGCCATTGGTAGTATTTCTGAGCAGTATGCTATTAATTACTTACTTCAGCATGGTTTAGTTTTAGTGGATAGTAATGTACATTGCCGACAAGGTGAAATAGATATTATTATGTTAGAGGGTGAAACATATGTATTTATTGAGGTTAAGTACAGAAAAAGCCAAGCTTTTGGTGGCGCGATAAATGCTGTTTCGCCAGCTAAGCAACAAAAAATTAAACATGCTATTACATTTTATCTCCATAACGCCGGGTTAAATGAATATAATACCCCTTGTCGTATTGATGTTATCGCCTTAGAAGGCAACCTAGATAAACCCGAAGTTACTTGGCTAAAAAGCGCCTTTTAGTAAGGTTACTTATTCATAACTTGAACTAGCACCTTGAACTAAGCAATTGACATCAAGAACTCAAAAAAATAGCGCGTATAAACAATTTTAAAAATAAGTCACAAGGTATATTTTTCTTATGTTAGATCAGATCAAAGATAATTTTACTGAAAGCATTCAAACACAAATTGCCGCCAGTGAGTTATTAGCACCGTCAATGGAGCACGCAGGTATGATACTAGTGCAATGTTTGCTCGGCGGTAATAAAATAATCGCTTGTGGTAATGGCGGCTCAGCAGGACATAGTCAACATTTTTGCTCTCAATTATTAAACAAGTACGAAACCGAACGACCTAGCTTACCGGCAATTTCACTGAGTAGTGACATAGCAACCATTACCTCAATCGCCAATGACTACCAGTATGACGAGGTGTTTTCTAAACAAATTCGTGCGCTAGGCAATAATGGTGATGTTTTATTAGCGATTTCAACCAGCGGTAACTCTCGCAATGTTATTAAAGCTATTGAAAGCGCAGTATCACGAGATATGCCTATTATCGCTTTAACAGGCTTTGACGGCGGTGATATTTCGGGTTTACTGGGTGTTAATGATGTGGAAATCAGAGTCCCTTCTGCTCGTACCTCACGTATTCAAGAGGTGCACCTTATTGTACTGCATAGTTTATGCGAAATTATTGATACCACTTTATTTCCACAATCGGAGTAAACCTATGAAGTTCCCTTTAGCTTACTTCAAAAAGCCCAATCTATCGGCTAAAAATACGCTTAAACCGCCAACTAACAAAACTTATCAGCTAGTCGGTGCCCTTACCTTAATATCACTACTCCAAGGCTGTGCGGTCGCGACAGTAACAGCCATAACTGCTGGTGCAACAATTGCTACAGATCGCCGTACGATGAGCCAACAAATTGATGATCAATTAATAGAGTTTACCGCTCATAACGACTTAGCAAAACAAAAAGAATTAAGTGAACATACTAATCTTCATGTCACTAGTGTGAACGGTACCGTATTAATTGTTGGTCAGGCGCCAAATACTTACTTAAGTAACCTTGCAGTGAAAACTGTATCTGCTGTTAATGATGTGGTTAAAATTCATAACCAAATTCGTATTAGCTCTGTCACGTCAATGACAACACAAACCAACGATATTTGGTTAACGTCAAAAGTAAAGTCAGCTTTATTTGCTAGTGATAACGTTAACGGTAAAGACATTAAAGTAGTCACCGAGAATGCAGAGGTGTTTCTGTTGGGGTTAGTGAGCAGCAAAGAGGCTGCATCGGCTATTGATATCACTCGAAATATTAGTGGCGTTAATAAGGTATTTAAAGCGTTTGAATACCTGGACTAAATAACCTGAGCTCGGCTTA
>NZ_JAHKPW010000085.1:11572-76962 GCF_018860755.1 Colwellia sp. D2M02
CTCTTAAACCGAGTTCAGGCTAAATATTTTCAAGAGATATAGAGCCTGATGAACTTAAGTTAAATATCTCAACATCAAGTAAAAGAAAAGCGAGACAGTGTCTCGCTTTTTTGTGTTTAACAATTTTATTTAGCAATTGTTTTTAATAATAATGAGTTAATGTTTACTGGGTCATTATTTAATGACTTTTAAACTTGCCTTGCTTTTTACTTTAGGCAAAGCACTCTTATCTCTATCATCACTGTCTGATGTAACACTACTCAACGTCGTTTTTGACTTTTCAGGCGCAGGCTCTGATGTAAGCGTTTCCTCATCTATTTCTTCATCACTTGGATGTTCAATAGGTAATGACGTACCTGCACCATTTTCTTTAGCGTAAATAGCTGCAATAGCCCCGTAAGGCACTGTCATATGTTCAAGCTTACCACCAAATCTAGCGCTAAACTCTATAGCAGTTTCACCCATAGAAATTGCGCCCACTGCTGAGCTGGCAATGTTTAACACTATTTGCCCATCTGCCACATAGTTCATCGGTACCAAAACGCCATAAACATTAACATCAACAACAATATAAGGCGTTAAATCGTTATCCGATATCCAATCATAAAAAGCGCCAACTAAATAAGGCTTATTTGAAGTCATATTGTTAATATTTGAATCACTCATTAGGCAGGGTTACCAAAACGTAATTCGCGCTCAGCTTCCGTTAATGAAGCTTGAAATGATTCACGTTCAAACAAACGTAACATGTATGTTTTAAGCTCTTTAGCGCCTTGACCTTCAAGTTCAATACCAAAGGCAGGTAAACGCCATAATAGCGGTGCTAAATAACAATCAACAAGACTATACTCTTCACTCATAAAGTACGGCGCTTCATTTAAAATTGGCGCAACACTTAATAAGCTTTCTTTTAATTCTTGGCGAGCTTTCGCAGCTTGCTCAGCAGTACCTGTATTAATAGTTTTTGCAAGGCTGTACCAGTCTTGCTCAATTCTATGCATCATTAAACGGCTACGACCACGAGATACCGGGTAAACAGGCATTAATGGTGGGTGTGGAAAACGCTCATCTAAGTATTCAACAATAATTTTAGCTTCATATAACGCTAACTCACGATCAATTAGTGTTGGCACTGTACCGTATGGGTTTAAATCCAATAAATCTTCAGGTAAATTTCCCATTTCAACTAAGTGTATATCTACACCCACGCCTTTTTCTGCTAACACTATACGAGTTTGATGACTATACATGTCATCGGCAAGTGAGTACAAAGTCATCACAGAGCGTTTGTTTGCTGCTACGGCCATTGGGCCTCCTAAAATTCTATCTATTCAAAACTAACAAAGGGGCATTTGATAAAACTATCAAATCCCCCTACTTTTACCGACTACTTCAACAACTTAATGTACGTCTTTCCAATATTCTTTCTTAAGTAAATAAGCAATAATAAAGAAGAAGAATAAGAAAGCAATAACCCAGTAACCTAAGCTTTTACGCTCAAGTTTGTTTGGCTCACCAACATACTCTAAAAAGTTAGTTAAATCACGCACTAGGTCATCATATTCCTCAGTTGTTAGCGTGCCACCTCTTGCAGGCTCTAAATGGCTAACTTCTGCTTGCGCTTTAATGCCATTTTCAGGATCTGCGGCAATAGCTGGCTTATCAACAACCTTAACCTGTATCCCTTGAAGATCTTGCAATACATGTGGCATGCCAACATCTTTAAAGGTTGTATTGTTTACACCAAATGGACGCGACTCATCAATATAAAAAGTACGCAAATAAGTGTAAATATAATCAGGGCTTTTTAAACGGGCTATTAATGTTAAATCAGGTGGCGCAGTACCAAACCATTTAGCCGCGTCTTTCTTAGGCATAGTGTTAGTAATATGGTCACCCGATTTTTCACCAGTATACATATAGTTTTCAACACCATCCGCTTCTTCAATACCTAAATCAGTAAAAGTACGGTTATAACGTTGATACTGTAGCTGGTGACAACCTAAACAATAATTAATGTAAGTTTGAAAGCCTCTTTTTAATGACTCTTTATCTGATAAATCATTATTTGCTTTATCTACTGGCACACTTGGACCAGCAGCAAAAGCTGCTGACGGTGCAAGGGCTGCAATGCTAAGTGCAAAGGCTAAGATTAATTTTTTCATTAGTGAGAAACCCTCTCTGGTACCGGCTTAGTATTCTCGTTTTTGCTGTAGAACCATAAAGCGATAAAGAAACCAAAGTAACCACACGTTGTGATTACACCAATAAGGTTAGCAATTGGTGTTGCTGGCATAGTACCTAAAATACCTAATATTATGAAACAAATAGCAAATTGAATTAAGTTAGCTAAGTGCCACTTTGAGCGGAAACGCACAGATTTAACTGTACCACGGTCAAACCAAGGTAGAGCAAATAACATACCAATTGCCGCAAACATTAGAAGCATTCCACCAAGCTTGTCAGGTACTACACGTAAAATGGTGTAGAAAGGACCAAAGTACCATACTGGCGCAATATGCTCAGGTGTTTTCAAACCATTAGCAGGTGTAAAGTTTGGCGCCTCAATAAAGTAACCACCACCTTCTGGGAAGAAGAACATTACCCAACAAAATAAAATTAAGAAGCCTGCAACACCCATAATATCTTTAACAGAGTAGTAAGGGTGGAAAGGAATAGAGTCGACGATATCGTATTTCTTCGTGTAGCTCTCATGGAACTTAAATTTAGATAGCTCTTCAGGTTTAACACTACCCTTAGGCTTCTTCGTTTCTACACCTTCTGGGTTATTTGACCCAACTTCATGCAGTGCAAGAATATGTAAGAATACAAGTATTACTAATACCAATGGCAATGCAATAACATGTAGAGCGAAGAAACGGTTTAACGTTGCACCAGAAATAACATAGTCACCTTTGATCCACGTTGCTAAGTCTTCACCAACAATTGGAATAGCACCAAAGAGCGAAATAATAACTTGTGCGCCCCAGAACGACATATTACCCCAAGGTAATAAGTAACCCATAAATGCTTCAGCCATTAACACTAAGTAGATTAACATACCGAAAATCCACAATAGCTCACGTGGTTTTTGGTAAGAGCCGTACATTAGGCCGCGCATCATGTGTAAGTACACAACAACGAAAAATGCTGATGCACCTGTAGAGTGCATATAACGAAGCAACCAGCCGTAATCAACATCACGCATGATGTATTCAATTGAGGCAAAAGCACCATCACCTGATGGTTCATAGTTCATCGTTAACCAAACACCCGTAAGGATTTGATTAACAAGTACTAGCATGGCTAAAGAGCCAAAAAAGTACCAAAAGTTAAAGTTTTTTGGTGCTGGGTATTGCCCAACATGCTTATTCCAAGCTTCTGTTACAGGCAAACGTTTGTCTACCCATCCCATTAGGTCGGTAACGAGTTTAGTCAACATTATGCCTCTCCTGGTGCAACACCAACTAACAGGGTGTCGTCGTTAATGAAAGAGTGCTCTGGAACAACAAGGTTTAACGGAGCAGGAACACCTTGGAAAACACGGCCAGCCATATCAAACTTACTACCATGACAAGGACAGAAGAAACCATCATCAACGCCTTCAACGAATTCAGCGAAATCGCCACCGTGGTGAGTTGGGGCACAACCTAAGTGAGTACAAACACCTAAAGCAACCAAGAATTCAGGCTTAATTGAACGGTAAGCATTAGTGGCGTACTCGGGTTGCTGAGCATTTTCAGAATTAGGGTCACGTAATTGGTCATCGTGTTTAGCCAAGGCATCAACAGTTTTTTCTGTTCTACGCACTACGTAAACAGGTTTACCACGCCATTCAGCACGGATTAATTGACCAGGCTGTATTTTACCTACATTAACTTCAACTGGAGCGCCCGCAGCTTTCGCACGAGCACTTGGGTTCCAGGAAGCAATAAAAGGCACAGCCGCTCCGACGACGCCAACACCACCAACAACTGCAGTAGCAGCCGTTAAGAAGCGTCTGCGGCCGTTATTAACAGGCACATTGCTCATTCATACTCTCCAACTAAGACACTAATTTAAACAATTTTTTAACGCTTGAGGCTATATAATTATAATTACCAACAAGCATAGCGTTTGTTTTTATTAGATCAAATTCATACCAAGCGGTATATCGATAAAAAATTTTTCCGATCATAAAGAAAACCCCCATTTTTTACAAGGTAAAAAGGGACTTAGGCTAAGTAAAAGACGAAATAAATTGAAATAGTTTGAAATAAATCAAAACAGAAGAATATAAGTAAAAACAACACGGCTTTAATCATAATGATTAGCTTTTAAAGAAACCTTTTTAGGTACCTAGCACTCATTAATTTTTGGGCATAAAAAAACCGACACTGAATGTCGGTTTTTTAAATGTATATTTACTAAATATTCTGCACTTAAATGAGTCGTTTAATTATAATTTTTACGATTAGGTTACTAAACTATAAAAACCAATAATGATAACAACCAAGTACAAATACCGAATATAATAAAATTAACGTTTTGAGAATTGTGGTTTCTTACGTGCTTTATGTAAGCCCACTTTCTTACGCTCAACTTTACGCGCATCACGAGTTACGAAGCCAGCGTTACGTAAAGAACTACGTAAAGTTTCATCGAATTCCATTAATGCACGAGTAATACCGTGACGGATTGCGCCAGCTTGACCAGAAATACCACCACCAACTACAGAGATGTTAAAGTCAAACTTTTCTAACATTTCAACTAACTCTAATGGTTGACGAACAACCATACGAGCAGTTTCACGACCGAAGTACACAGAAATGTCACGTTTGTTAATTGTGATTGCACCGTTACCAGCTTTCATGAACACACGAGCAGTAGAGCTCTTGCGACGACCAGTACCGTAATATTGATTATCAGCCATTGCTTAAAGCTCCAAAAGTTGTGGTTGTTGTGCAGTATGCTTGTGCTCAGCACCAGCATATACTTTTAATTTGCGGAACATCTCACGACCTAAAGGACCTTTAGGTAACATGCCTTTAACAGCAAATTCAAGAACGCGTTCTGGTGCTTTTTCAATTAGCTTTTCAAAGCTAATTTGCTTAAGGCCGCCAGGGAACTCAGTATGCGAGTAGTAAATTTTACCTTTCGCTTTGTTACCTGTTACACGTACTTTCTCAGCGTTAATTACAACGATGTAATCGCCAGTATCAACATGAGGAGTATATTCTGCTTTATGCTTTCCGCGTAAACGGCTTGCAATTTCAGTAGCGATACGACCTAAAGTTTTATCTTCGGCGTCCACTAAGAACCATTCGCGTTCAACGCTTGCTGGTTTAGCTACAAAAGTTTTCATTAAAAAACCCAATTTTAAAAGTGTTACTTAAATGACAACCTAATACCCAACTAAAGCTAGTATAAGTAATAAATCATCGGTTAAATGGACTACGCCATTGCCCCTTCGAGCATCGAGCCCAGCGCCTTTATTGTTAAAGCCGACGTACATCAAGCAATAAAACAAAAGCATTTGTAACGTAGGGAGCGCGGATTATACAGAAACACTTTAAAAAAATCACGCACATTTTTTAATCTTTTGCATTTTATAGCTATATTAATAATGACTCTTAACTATAACGCTATTTATAGCAGATATAAGTTTCCTAGACTTAATTAAAATAAGGTACACAAATAACTACAATTACCCACATTTATAAATAGCAAGACAATACCAAACAAAAAGGTAACAAGTTATGTTTATTAACTCATAAAACAAAATTGGGGCACAGATCAATGTTTCTCACAATAATTAAAAATTTAAGTTAACTTATAGATAATAATGAGTTATAAAATAAATCATTGCTGGTATGCCAGCGACAAACGTAAAATAAGTTGTGAAAAAGTTTTACATTTGTAGAATTTTATCGCAGTATGAATTTAGTCCCCGTAGATAATTAAATGGAAATATAACTATGAAAAACTTACAACAAGTAAAAAACAACGCTCAAAAGGGTTTCACCCTAATTGAATTAATGATTGTTGTTGCAATCATCGGTATTTTAGCGGCGGTAGCATTACCTGCATATCAAACTTATGCTGATAGAGCTCGTTTCTCAGAAGCTATTTTAGCAACCAGTGTATATAAAAATGCAGCCAATATCGCAGCTCAAACTCGCCAAGCAGCTGTTGCTGATTTAGACGCCGGTGCTTTAGGTATACCAGCTGCAGATGATCCAGGCGCATTAGTAGGTGATACTGTTACAGCAGCCACAATTGCTGATGGGTTAATTACAATTACTACTAATTTAAGTGCTGGTACTGTAACTAACGCTACTTACACTCTACAAGCTGTAGATGCAGGTAATGGCGGCCTGACATGGACTGAAGGTGGTACTTGTCGAGACGCTGGTCTATGTTAATAACTACTATATAGACTTTAAAAAAAGCCCTTAAAGGGCTTTTTTTATATTTAAATAAAAGTAATATAAAGCATGTTTATTATATGTTTGTAATACACTTTATGCTTTAATTGTATAATGAATAATTTAAAGGGTTTTGATCTACATAATGAAAGGAAGTCACCAACAATCAAGCGTGTTATCTGCGCTTGCTAAACAAAACCTGATATCTCCTGAGCAACTTGATGAAATATCAGATGACTTTGCCGATAAAAGCATCCCTTTTATCCGTTACCTTATTGAAAACAAAAACCTTGATGGCGAAAAAATAGCTAAGGTGCTTTCTAAAAGCTTTGGTTACCCACAAATACAGCTTAGTAGCTTTGATACCAGCTTAATGCCTGAAGGCGTGCGCAATGAAAAACTGATATTAAAACATAATGCCCTACCATTGTATTTACGCGGAAAAGTGCTATTTGTTGCGATGTCAGACCCGACAAACTTAAACGCATTAGAAGAAATTCAATTTAATACAGGATATAGTACCGAGCTAATTTTATGTGATGAAAAAAGCTTACAAAGCTGTATTGAAAAAGTATTAGAAGATGAAAGCAGTGCTTTAGATATTAGTGATATTGACTCTGATGAACTTGCCGGCATTGATGTTGAAGAAACTAAAAAAGATGATAATAATGGCACCGATGAAGATGCACCCATTGTTGTTTTCATTAATAAAATATTATTAGACGCAATTAAAAAAGGCGCTTCGGATTTACACTTTGAACCTTATGAAAAATCTTTTCGTATCCGTTTTCGTATTGATGGTATCTTAGCTGAAATTGCTCGCCCGCCAGTAAACTTAGCATCAAGAATGGCAGCTCGTTTAAAAGTAATGTCAAAACTCGATATTGCAGAACGTCGTGTGCCACAGGATGGTCGGATAAAATTAGCTTTGTCCCAGAAAAAATCGATCGACTTTCGTGTCAGTACGCTGCCTACCATGTGGGGCGAGAAAATAGTAATGCGTATTCTTGATTCGTCCAGTGCTATGCTAGGTATTGATATGCTTGGCTATGAGCCAGAGCAAAAACAAATCTATATGGATGCATTAGAGCAGCCGCAAGGCATGATTTTAGTAACGGGCCCAACCGGCTCAGGTAAAACCGTTTCTTTATATACCGGCTTAAATATTCTTAATACTCAAGAACGAAATATCTCCACAGCAGAAGATCCAGTTGAAATCAACCTAGAAGGTATTAATCAGGTTCAAATTAATAATCGCGCTGGTTTAACCTTTCCTGGGGCATTACGCTCTTTTTTACGTCAAGATCCTGATATTGTAATGGTTGGTGAAATTCGAGACTTAGAAACCGCTGAGATTTCAATTAAAGCCGCACAAACCGGTCACTTGGTATTATCGACCTTACATACCAATTCTGCCGCAGAAACCCTAACCCGTTTATTAAATATGGGAGTGCCTTCATATAACGTTGCTAGCTCAGTTTCAATTATTATCGCGCAACGCCTTGCCAGACGTTTATGTCCGCAATGTAAAGAAGAAGAAGTGCTATCCGAAACGCAATTATCTGAGCAAGGATTTCCTGCAGATAAGCTAGCTGAAATAACCTTATATAAAGCGGTAGGCTGTACTCATTGCACGGGCGGTTATAAAGGCCGTGTTGGCATTTATGAAGTCATTAAAATCAGCCCTCAAATTGCTTCAATTATCATGGAAGGTGGTAACTCCCTTGATATTGCAACCCAATGTCAAAAAGAAGGTTACAACAACTTACGTCAATCTGGTTTGCAAAAAGCCATGAATGGTATGACTAGCTTAGCGGAAATTAATCGCGTGACTAGCAGTTAATAT
Source organism: Colwellia sp. D2M02 (assembly GCF_018860755.1). Lineage (GTDB taxonomy): Bacteria > Pseudomonadota > Gammaproteobacteria > Enterobacterales > Alteromonadaceae > Colwellia > Colwellia asteriadis. The sequence goes on from NZ_JAHKPW010000085.1 coordinate 19,826, forward strand.
TAGTTTAAGTTATTGTACATTAAGTATAAAAACTGCACTTACCTTACCTCATAGTTACTTGTAAAACACAGTGTTAGCTTTTATTGATCACGTAATTAAATTTTATATTTGCTAGTTATAGCTAGGTATCACAATGGCAATATCAACAACAAAGAAGTCTAAAGCGTCAGAAAAAATAAAAGAGCAAGATATTTTTATTTGGCACGGTGTTAACCGTAAAGGCAAAAAAATAAATGGTGAACTTCCCGCTAATAATGTTATTGAATTAAAAGCACAACTACGCAAACAAGGTATAACTCCTAGCAGGGTTAAGAAAAAACCTAAGCCATTATTTGGTTTAGGTGGTGATAAGCCCATTAAACCTGCAGATATAGCCGTAATAACACGCCAAATAGCTACTATGCTTGGGGCTGGTGTACCACTAGTACAAACTATAGATATGATAGGTACAGGGCACGATAATGGCAAAGTGAGAAAATTACTTGGTGAAATAGGCCATAAATTATCTTCTGGTATTCCACTGTCTGACTGTTTACGGGAGCATCCATTATTTTTTGATGACCTATATTGTGATTTAGTTGCCTCTGGTGAGCAATCAGGAGCCCTAGAAACCATTTATGCTCGTATCGCAACCTATAAAGAAAAAGCAGAAGCTCTTAAAAGTAAAATTAAGAAGGCACTAACTTACCCCATTGCTGTACTTGTAATCGCTTTTGTAGTGACGGCAATATTACTAATTTTTGTGGTACCTGTTTTCCAAGAAATTTTTGCCAGCTTTGGCGCTGAACTCCCCGGTTTTACGTTATTAGTAATATCAATATCCGAATTTATGCAAGCCTATTGGTATATTGGGTTAGGAGTATTATTTGCTTTTTCTTATTTATTTAAACGCGCACATCGCAATAGTCAAAGCTTACGCGATAAAGTTGATAAAAATATTTTAAAACTGCCGGTAATTGGTGATCTTTTAGAAAAAGCGGCCGTTGCACGCTATGCTCGCACTTTATCAACAACCTTTGCGGCAGGTGTACCCTTAATAGATGCGTTAGCTTCTGCGGCTGGTGCTGCTGGTAATGCTGTATTTCGTGATGCTATTTTAGAGGTTCGCACCGAAGTATCTTCAGGTATGCAAATGAACTTAGCAATGCGTAATTGTAAAATATTTCCTGATATGGTTATTCAAATGGTCGCTATTGGTGAAGAGTCTGGCGCTGTAGATGACATGCTTTCTAAAGTAGCTGTAGTATACGAGCAGCAAGTAGATGATGCGGTAGATGGTTTAACGGCACTATTGGAGCCGATGATAATGGCCGTTTTAGGGGTAGTTATTGGTGGTTTAATCATTGCTATGTACTTACCTATTTTCCAAATTGGTATGGTTGTATAAAGCGATTAACTAAGCTATTAACTAAACTATTAATAAAGTTTAAGGTCTCGATGTATAAACTATTTCCGAGACCTTAATTAACACTATCATCATACTCAAACCGCTTAGGAACTCAACCTTGTTCAATATCAGCTTTATTTCAACCTTAACAGATAACATTTACCACTTATTTCAAACTGTACCTAGCTTCTTCTACTTGTCCGTTGCGCTTATATCACTGTCAGTAGGAAGTTTTTTAAATGTAGTTATTTATCGTTTACCTAAAATGATGGAATACACTTGGTACCAAGAGTGTCGGGAGTTTTTAGCTGATGAGGTCAAAGATGTTAAAGCAAAAAAGTTAGAAAAAGTTACCTTATCAACTCCCGTTTCAACTTGTCCGCACTGTCAGCATAAAATTCGTTTTTATGAAAATATTCCGTTAGTTAGTTGGTTGGTATTACGTGGAAAATGCAGCCAGTGTAAACAAAGTATCTCTAGTCGCTATCCATTGGTAGAGCTATCAACAGCATTGTTAAGCCTCGTTGTCGCCGCACATTATGGGCCAAGTATAGAAACCTTATATGTTCTACTGCTCACTTGGGGATTAGTCGCATTAACTATGATTGATTTTGATCATATGTTATTGCCTGATCAAATTACTCTACCGTTACTTTGGTTTGGGTTATTAATCAATATTAATGGTACTTTTGTCCCGTTAACCGATGCTGTTATAGGTGCTGCTGCTGGTTATATGAGCTTATTTTGTGTTTTCTGGTTATTTAAATTACTCACCGGCAAAGAAGGCATGGGCTTTGGCGATTTCAAATTGCTTGCGGTTTTTGGTGCATGGGCTGGCTGGCAATTATTACCCATATTAATTTTAATGGCTTCAGTTGTTGGCGCTATTATCGGTATTACGTTAATGCTCTTTAAAAACCACCAAAAAGATCAAGGGATCCCTTTCGGGCCTTATTTAGCTATTGCTGGTTGGATCACCCTGTTATGGGGCAATAATTTATGGTCATGGTATTTAGCAACATTACTATAATCTCTAATCTAGCCTCTAATTTAATCTCTTAATCTAAAAGATAAGAAGCAAAGTATGTCAGAGTTTATTATCGGATTAACTGGCGGTATTGGTAGCGGTAAAAGCACCGTAACAGCAATGTTTGAAGCCTTAGGTATCGATATTATTGATGCCGATATAATTGCTCGAACAGTAGTTCAACCTAACAGCGCGGCATTGCATGCAATTGCTGAGCACTTTGGTGATAGTTATATTAATGCTGATGGTCAATTAAACCGCGCTTTATTGCGTACTCGAATATTTAGCAATACCAATGACAAAGAGTGGCTTAATAATTTACTGCACCCAATAATTAGAGCTGAACTAGTACAACAAACAGCTGCAGCAAACTCCCCTTATTGTATTTTAGTGGCACCTTTACTTATTGAAAATAACCTAATGCCACTCATTGATAGACTACTAGTGGTTGATGTTAGTGAGGCAACTCAAATTAAGCGCACTCTGTTACGTGATACCAGTAATACTGATGAAATTAAAGCGATTATCGCCAGCCAAACGAGTAGAGAGCATAGACTCTCATTAGCCGATGACATTATTTGCAATGATGCAAATAATACTGAAAATAATGTAAGCAATCTACTTTTGGATAATGTTCACCAGCTTCACCGTAAATACCTTAGCTTAGCGTGACTTAACTTATTAACTTAGCCTAAGCAAAATAACAGTCTTTATTAAGTCACATCGCCTCAAAATACTATTGAAATCAAGCTAATTTTAAGTAAAATTGCTAAATAATTCGCCATTTAGCTTGGGTAGAGGTAGTATATCTTTACCTTTTTTGCAATTAGACTTTAGCTTTGTATGTCAACGGTTTTATATGAACACCCGCTCAATGAGCGTATTCGTAACTATTTAAAGCTTGAGCAGCTTTTTGCCCAGGCAAACCGTTGTATTGAAGGTGATCTACAAATAAACAATCAAGTATTTTTTAACAGTTTATTTGCCATTATCGATACGCTTGAGCGTTGTGATATTCGTGGCGATCTTATTAAAGACATGGAAAAACTTGAGCAGAACTTAGTTATTTGGTCTAAATCTCCAGATATTGACACTAGCGCTCTAGAAGATAACTTATCTGAAACAGTAAAGTTAATAAGCCGTTTACGCTCTAATAAGCCAACATGGTATCAACTCAAAGACAATAAGTTTCTTGCCGGTTTAAAGCAGCGTTTTGCTATTCAAGGTGGTAGTTCAAGTTTTGATTTGCCTCAGTTAACCTTTTGGCTTAACCAACCGCACCATATAATACAGCAAGAAGTCGTAAGCTGGATAACCTTACTCAATGACGTAAATCAAGCACTAAAGCTAGTATTACGTTTTATTCGCCAACGCGCAGAATTTGAAACCATTAATACCGATAGTGGCTTCTACCAAGATAACGGCGAAGGTCTATTATTATTGCGTATAAAATTAGCCCAAAACTTACAATATTACCCCACCGTCAGCGGCAATAAATTCCGGTACTCTATTCGCTTTATGTTACCTTGCCAGCATACGGGTAGACGGTATTCAAATCAGGCTACTGAATTTCAACTTGCTCGCTGTTAGCACATCCTCTTTCGGTGTATAATCCTTTCTACCATTAATAATAGCGCCTTGCCCTTATGACTCTTGAAGTATCATGTCCTCACTGTAAAGCTAAAGTAGCGTGGCTACCTAGCAATGAATTTCGTCCTTTTTGCTCAAAACGATGTCAGCTTATTGATTTAGGTGAATGGGCAGAAGAAGGGCATAAAATTAGCCAACCCATACAGATGGACAGTGCGATAAGCGAAGAAATGCTAGATGCCTTAGAAGATGAGTTTTTACTGCATAATAAATTTTTTGTTGAGCCAGAATAAGCGACTAAGGCACATTATTAAAATATTGTAACCTGAGTTCAGATTAATGTATCAAGTAGCTCAATAATAGTCTGATTAGCCGCAGGAAAATCTAGCGTTTTTAATGAGGGTAAAGAAAACCACCCTTGTAGCTGCCCTTCTTGCGCAATCGGCTCATGTAAGAAGTTTTCTACGATAAAAACCTCTAACGACACACACTTATCACCGTAGTCGTGCGTTATTACCGTTAAGGGTTGACCAGACAGCACCTCAATACCAACTTCCTCGTTAAGTTCTCTAGCAAGCGCTTGAGCTACGGTTTCGCCGTCTTCGACCTTACCCCCTGGGAATTCCCATTTCCCCCCCTGATGGACATGTTCTGCGCGTTTAGTTAGGAAAAATTCTCGCTGATTATTATTATCTACTCGGGTGATAACTCCAACAGCAACCTGAACAAGTTGACTCATAGCTTGCGTACTCCTCTTTAGCTTACTCGATATAAACGCTTCGTTTTATATTGATGTAACTAAACCTATGTATTAGGGGCTTTTGATGACAAAACAAAAAAATACCAGTCATTGACTGGTATTTTATAAACAATTCGATTTAAATACTTTTTAAGTAGTCATATGACTAGTTAAGAGAGTTTGCCATGACATTGTTTGTATTTCTTACCTGAGCCACACGGACATGGATCATTACGTCCTACCCTTGGCATTTGCGATGCAGCGCTTTCATTTTGCGTTGATTCATGCTGAAAGTCTTTAGCAACTTCCTCCGACTTTCTGTGTTGCTCTTCTACCGCTTCAACATCAGACTCTGCTCGGATTTGTACTTTTGATAAAATACCAACAACATCATATTTTAGGTTATCTAACATTTCTGTAAATAACTCAAAAGACTCACGTTTATACTCTTGCTTAGGGTTTTTCTGTGCGTGAGCACGTAAGCCAATACCTTGTCGCAAGTGGTCCATTGCCGATAAATGCTCTTTCCAATGCGAGTCTAAGCTTTGTAACATCACGGCTTTTTCAAACTGACGTAATACATCAGCGCCGACAGCTTCTTCTTTATCTTTATATTCTTGCTCAAATGCCGCAATAATTTTTTCACGTAAATTTTCTTCGTGTAAGGTATTATCTTCTTCTAACCATTTTGTAATTGGTAAGTCAGTTGAGAATTCACCTTTAAGCTGCTCTTCTAACCCAGGAATGTCCCACATTTCTTCGAGAGATTGCGCTGGAATATGTTGAGCAATAACGTTATTGATGACATCACTACGAATTGCTGCAACGACTTCATTAATTTCAGCCTCATCAAGTAGTTCATTACGTTGTTCATAAATAACACCACGTTGATCATTAGCAACATCATCATACTCAAGCAATTGCTTACGCATATCAAAGTTACGACCTTCAACCTTACGTTGCGCATTTTCAATACTGCGAGTTACCCAAGGATGTTCAATAGCTTCACCACGCTCCATACCTAACTTACGCATCATATTTGAAATACGCTCTGAGGCAAAAATGCGCATCAATGAATCTTCCATTGATAAATAGAATCGTGTTGAACCTTTATCACCTTGACGACCAGCACGACCACGTAATTGGTTATCAATACGACGAGATTCATGACGCTCTGTGGCAATAATATGTAAACCACCTAAGTCTAACACGCGTTGGTGATCAGCTTGCCATTGCGCTTTCGCTTTTTCTATTTGTTCTTCCGTTGGGTTATTGAGTCGCTCAATAATACTATTTAGGTTGCCACCTAATACAATATCGGTACCACGACCTGCCATATTGGTAGCAATAGTTACAGCACCTTCGCGACCAGCATCAGCAACAATTTCAGCTTCTTGTTGGTGAAACTTAGCATTCAATACTTTATGCTTAATTTTTTCTTTTTTCAGTAAGTTAGATAAAAACTCTGATGTTTCAATACTAATAGTACCAACTAATGTTGGCTGACCGCGCTCAACACAGTCTTTAATATCAGCAAGAATTGCTTCAAATTTTTCTTCTTCACTTAAGTAAATTAAATCGGCTCTATCATCACGTACCATAGGCTGGTTGGTTGGAATTAACACAGTTTCTAAACCATAAATGTGTTGAAATTCAAAAGCTTCGGTATCAGCAGTACCTGTCATACCTGATAATTTTTCATAAATTCTAAAGTAGTTTTGGAAAGTGATTGATGCAAGGGTTTGGTTTTCATTTTGAATGTTAACCCCTTCTTTTGCTTCAACTGCTTGGTGTAAGCCTTCTGACCAACGACGCCCTTCCATTGTACGACCAGTATGTTCATCAACAATAACAATTTCGCCGTCTTTTACAATATAATCAATGTCTTTCTGGAAAAGCTTATGAGCACGAAGGGCAGCCATTACGTGGTGTAACAGCGTAATGTTAGCGGCAGAGAATAAAGTATCGCCCTCTTGCATCAAACCTTTTTCAACCATGATCTCTTCAATATGAATTTGACCACGTTCCGTTAAGTAAATTTGTTTCGCTTTTTCATCAATAGTGAAGTCACCAGTACTCTCTTCACCCTCTTTGTCTTCTTCATCTTGCTGTTCAAGTGTTGGAACAATAAGGTTGATGCTTTTATATAACGCAGAGCTATCTTCTGCTTGTCCTGAAATAATTAACGGCGTACGCGCTTCATCAATTAAAATAGAGTCAACTTCATCAATAATTGCGAAGTTTAATGGTTTTTGCGTGCGCTCTTGTGCAGAGAACACCATATTGTCACGTAAGTAATCAAAGCCAAATTCGTTGTTGGTACCGTAAGTAATGTCAGACTGATACGCAGCTTGCTTTTCTTGTGTCGATAAACCGGCAATATTACAACCTACCGTCATACCTAAAAATTCAAATAATGGGCGACTCCAGTCTGCATCACGCGTTGCTAAGTAATCATTTACGGTAATAACATGTACGCCTTTACCCGTTAACGCATTCAAATACGAAGGTAGTGTTGCGGTGAGTGTTTTACCTTCACCAGTACGCATTTCGGCAATTTTACCGTCATTTAAAACCATGCCACCAATCATTTGTACGTCAAAGTGGCGCATACCAAAGACACGCTTACTTGCTTCACGCACAACAGCAAATGCTTCAGGAAGCAACTCATCAAGTGATTGACCTTCTTGAAAACGAGTTTGAAATTCAGCTGTTTTCGCTTTTAACTCTTCATCACTTAGTGCTTCAATTACTGGCTCTAGTGCATTTATCTTATTTACTTCTTTACCTATTTTTTTCAGTAATCTATCGTTACGACTACCAAATATTTTTGTTAATAAATTTACAAACATCTTCTTTAAACCATTAATTGAAAATTATTTCATAGCAATAATTGCTACAGCTGTTGATATTACTTAAATACGCCTATGTACTGACTTAACTACTGAGATTGTTGTTCTTATTTACTTTTTCGCTTTACGATAAACAAATTTCAATGGGTCTATCTGCGTGTTGTTACGTAAAATTTCATAATGAACATGAGGCCCGGTTGAGCGGCCTGTACTTCCCATACGTGCAATGGTTTGCCCTTTTTCAACAACATCACCAACGGCAACAACAATCGTTTTATTGTGCCCGTAACGTGTTTTAAGGCCATCGCCATGGTTAATTTCAACGAGTTCACCGTAACCGTAGCGTTTACCTACCCAAGTTACGATACCAGAAGCGGTAGCGATAATAGCTGCATCTTCCTTACCAGCAAAATCAATGCCCTTATGCATAGTCGCCTTACCGTTGAATGGGTCTTTACGAACTCCATAATAAGACGATAACCAACCTTTTGATATAGGTCGACCAGATAAGTAACGATTATTTTCTATATGGTGACCAAAAACCAAAGATTCAAGCATGTGTAGCTGTTTTTCTTCATGTTTTATTTCTGACTCAAACAAACTTATCTCGTTTAGCAGTTGCTCAACAGATTTTGAAGGTATTTTTTCACTTTGAATTGATGGGCCGCCAGCGGGTGGCAGCTCTGAAAAATTAAATTCTTTTTCGGGTATATCTGCATCTGCGGCTAGACGTTCACCCAAAGCATTAAGGCGCAAAACCTGGCTTTGTAATTCAGCTAATTTAATGGTTAATGCGGTTAATTGTTCATTATTTGGTTTAGCAATACTCGTTAAGTTTTCTTTTTCATGAGCTTTTGTTATTTGGTATTGACCAAGATCGGTTTGGTTAATATCGGTATGCTTATTCCCTGAAATAATTAAATGAATAATTGTTCCTGACAATAAACCGAAGCATAGAAGTGCAGTTAACCAACGCAACTTATTTAGTTGCATTGAAAATCTTACGTTCTTTCCTCGGTACAGTAATGTTAAACTCATATCATCTTAATTCTGTTAGTTTGCTTTATCGGTTAACTATTTTGTTGGCTTACACGCACTTTATATAACACATTATAAATTAAAGACTTTTATGGCAAGAAAACCCAAAGCTCCTATCAATATGTCATCGTTGCTAAAATCAACGACAGGCACTTTGGCACAAATTCAAGAAAAAACCAACTCTTTGACTATTTTGGCCAACATTGTAAGGCATATATGTCCTGATTTACCAGCGGATGCTTGGCATATTGCTAACTCTCGTGACGACATACTTATTGTTGATGTTAAGTCGCCCGCTTGGGGACAGCGTTTACAGTTTGAACGCAACAATATTTGTAATGCTCTTATAGAGCAAACCCATGGACAATTTCAACGTATTGAAATAAAAATTAATCCCCAAAGTTTCCGTCAAAGTCGAACTAACTTGTTTGATAAAAAGCCTCAAAATACTATATCACAAACAAGTAAGTCATCCGACGAGAATAATATCAACACAGTAAATAATGCAATAACCGCGCAGCAATTTTTAGAGGTTGCTAAAAAAGCACCAAAAGGGCTGAAAGAAAAATTAGAAAAACTTGCGAAAGTTGCGGGAAATAAACACATATAAAGCACGCTTATTAACTCGTATTTTATAGCTTGGTAAAGATAATCGTATTGTTAACAAGTTAGAGCATGAATGAGTAGAGAAATAAGCTAGGGCTATTTTAAAGTAAAAAGGCTGTTATTTGGTAAATAACAGCCTGAAATAACTACGTTGATCATAGATAACTAACTATATACTTATGTATAAGTTAAAAAGCAGTTGCACTGATCTCTTGATATTCGATAGGTGAAGGCTTGTCATCTTCATAAGTAACCCACTCCCACGCATCAACTTGTTTAAAAACTTCTCTTAATAAAAGGTTATTTAAACCATGTCCTGATTTAAATGCATTAAGTTCACCTAAAATGCTGGTACCACCCATATAAAGGTCGCCAATAGCATCAAGAATTTTATGCTTCACAAACTCGTCATCATAACGTAATTCATTTTTATTAAGCATACGGTACTCATCAAGTACAATAGCATTTTCTAAACTTCCGCCTAGCGCTAAGTCATGAGAGCGTAAAAACTCAATATCTTTCATAAAGCCAAAAGTACGTGCTCGACTAATTTCTTTAATGAAGGAACAACTAGAGAAGTCCATACTCATAGTCTGGCAAGTGTTGGCAATTACTGGGTGATCAAATTCTATAGCAAAATTAACCTTAAAACCTTCATAAGGTAATAACTCAGCCCATTTATCACCTTCAGTAACACGTATTGGTTTTTTAATACGAATAAAACGCTTCGCTGCATTTAGCGTTTCAATACCAACAGATTGAATTAAATAAACAAAAGGTAATGCACTGCCATCCATAATAGGGATTTCAGGCGCATCAACATCAATAATTAAGTTATCAATACCTAACCCAGCCACAGCTGATAATAAATGTTCGACTGTTGAAACTTTAACTTGTTGTTCATTAACTAAGCACGTACATAGCGTAGTTTCACCCACAGCGTCAGGTGTCGCTTTGATATCGACTACGGGATCAAGATCTACTCGTCGAAAAACAATACCAGTGTTTGCCGGTGCAGGACGGAGAGTAACCTGTACCTTTTCACCTTTATGTAATCCAACGCCAACCGTTGAAACACTACTTTTTAATGTACGTTGCTTAATCATAATTAGCCTCGATTTATTTACTTTAGCTGATTAGAGCTGTTGCGTGAAAACTTATAACTGCCCTAAGTTTAAGGTTTCAGCGTTAACTATTTTTATAAATAGCAAAGACTGTTACCGTAAAAATGCAAACTTAGTTACCTTTATTGATAAAAAGGGAGTGCAAACAAATCAAATAATGACGTGCTTACTATTACTTTTCATAAACAAAGTACGACAAAATATAAATAGCTCTATTTAATGGGCGCGTAATATACCAAAAAAAAGTGTATAAATCAAAAAACACCTCTTAGTGGACATACCACTTGCACAATAAATTATCACTTATACCTTTAGCATAGCGCTAACAATATGTTACTTTCTACTACAAATATGTAGTAAAAATGTAGCTAGTCTGCTTGTTTACGCAAAAATGCTGGTATATCTAAATAGTTTTCTAAGTCCGTTGCCGCAACTTTCTGCACATTACTATCGGTCATGGCAACAGTTTCAGTAGCAACTTGTGGTGCTGCTGGTGTGTAATCACTACCAACCACTTTTTGCTCTGCCATTGGCATAGGGTTAACCAGCGTAATATCAGGTTTGCTTTCTGCGCCAATACCCGTTGCAACAACCGTTACACGTAACTCGTCACTCATATCCATATCGATAACCGCACCAACAACAACGGTCGCATTTTCAGAAGCAAATGCTTTAACTGCATTACCAACGGTTTCAAATTCATCGATGCTGATATCCATGCCTGCGGTAATATTAACTAAAATACCACGAGCACCAGCTAAGTCGACATCTTCAAGTAATGGGCTAGAAATAGCTGCATCTGCCGCTTCTTGAGCACGGTCATCACCTGATGCGGTACCAGACCCCATCATCGCAGTACCCATTTCAGACATAACGGTACGCACATCGGCAAAATCGACATTGATTAAACCTGGACGAGTAATTAACTCAGCAATACCTTGTACTGCACCTAATAAAACATTGTTTGCCGCTTTAAATGCGTCAAGCAAGCTTGTACCTGGGCCTAATACTTTCAATAATTTTTCGTTAGGAATAGTGATTAAAGAATCAACGTTTTTAGCTAAAAACTCGATACCTTGGTCAGCATAATTCATACGTTTTTTCCCTTCAAAAGGGAACGGTTTAGTGACAACCGCAACGGTTAAAATGCCCATTTCTTTGGCAATTTCAGCCACTACTGGTGCAGCACCAGTACCAGTACCGCCACCCATGCCAGCAGCAATAAAGATCATATCAGCACCTTGAATAGCTTGCTTTATAGTTTCTCTATCTTCTTCTGCAGCACAGCGCCCAATTTCAGGGTTAGCACCAGCACCTAAGCCTTTGGTAACATCTGCACCTAACTGTAAGGTAACATTAGCTGATGAATTGCGTAGTGCCTGAGAGTCGGTGTTTGCTGTAATAAACTCAACACCTTCTATCGTTTGTGACACCATGTGTTCAACAGCATTACCACCGCCGCCGCCAACGCCGATAACTTTAATTACCGCTTCTTCGTTATGATCTTCCATCAATTCGAACATTTCATCTCTCCGTTTTACTAACAATACTTAAATTTACAAATTAAACGTTAAGTTTTCAGGCAATTAAAACTCGCCTTTAAACCACGCATGTACTCGTGTCCATAAACTTGCAACACTATCGTTTTTACTTGTTTCACTTATGGCTTCACTATTGGCTTGTAAGCCATAATGTAAAAGTCCTACAACAGTGGCATAGCTAGGGTCATTAACATATTCTTTCAAGCCCTGCACTGCTAGCGGTGCCGCTATACGTACTGGCATTTGAAAAATTTCTTCGGCAAACTCAACAACCCCTTCCATTTTTGCAGTGCCGCCGGTTAAGACATAACCTGCAGCAATTTGATCTTCTAGACCTGATTCACGAATTTCATCTTGAATCAGCTCAAACAATTCTTGATATCTTGGCTCTACAACTTCCGATAACGTATGGCGAGACATAGAACGCGCAGGACGTCCGCCAACACTTGGCACATCAATACTCTCTTCCATACTGACTAATTCTTTTAACGCGCAAGCATATTGCACCTTAATGTCTTCAGCGTGACTTAATGGTGTTCTAAATATTTTCGCAATATCACTAGTAACTTGATTACCTGCCACTGGAATAACTGCGGTATGGCGTAAAGCTCCACCAATAAAAACCGAAATATCCATAGTACCTGCGCCCATATCTACCACGCAAATACCTAGTTCTTTTTCATCTTCTGTTAATACCGCATAACTCGAGGCCAGTGCTGAAAATATTAATTGATCCGCTTTTAAGTCACAGCGTTCAACACATTTAACTAAATTTTTTGCCATGTCATTAGCACAAGTAACAATATGAACTTTTGCTTCCATACGTACGCCAGACATACCAATAGGACTTTTAATACCGTCTTGGCAATCAATGCTATATTCTTGTGGCAGTACGTGTAACATACGACGCTCTGCAGAAATAGGCACCGAGCGAGCAGTGTGAATAACGTTATCTACATCTTCTTGCGTTACTTCAGTGTCGTTAACGGGCACCATGCCATTTTCATTTTGGCAACTTATATGTTTACCCGATATACCTAAATAAATAGAGCTAATTTGACAAGCAGCCATCAATTCAGCTTCGTTAATCGCTCGCTGTACAGATTGAATAACTAAATTAAGATCGTTAACGCCACCTTTGTCCATACCGCGTGCTAATTGATTACCAACACCAACAATACTTAATTGATTGTCAGGTGTAATCTCACCTACCGCGACCGAAATCTTTGAGGTGCCGATATCAAGACCAACGACTAATTTTCTTTCTGCTGCTTTAGACATTAAACTCTATCTCTGAATTATTATTTTTAGTTTGCTCGCTGATGGTTTTCCAACCAACAGCCAATCCTGTATCATACCGCAGATCTATGTAATCAACTGCCTGATTTTTATCTTTTTCTACAATTATTTTTGCTTTAAGTCGTTCTTTTATCATCGGGTAAGCATCCATAAAACGTTGAATGCGCTCAACGCGTTCTTCTCGCCCTAAATTTAAGGTAACACCATCATCAAGTGTTAACTGCCAAGAAAAGCGCTCTGTCAATATAAGCTCATCAATACTAAGGCTTTTATAGTCAAGTAACGAGTTTAAATTACGGTAGTTTTCTAGCGCAATATGTTCTGTACCTTCAGGGCCAAAAAAACTTGGTAAATAGTGTTTAATCCTTGAAGCATCTGCTTGAAAAACATGTCCTGATTGACTAAGTAAGAAATCACCATTCCATAATGCAACCGGTTTTTGGTCAACAACATATATTTTCAACTCATTCGGCCACTCTTTTCTTACTGCAACCGAGTAAACCCAAGGCAATGCCAATACTTGTGTTTGCACTTGGTCGACATCAAGCTTAAAGAAGTTGCCTAGATCAACATGCTCTATTGCTTTAGCAATATCACTTCGTTGGCTATATGGCATTTCCCCAGAAATAACAATTGAGGTTACCGGTACACTTTCTTGTGCCATAAAGCGCTGAGAAAGCCACCAAGCTAAAGTGATAAAGCTAAAAACCACCACTAAAAAAAACAATAAACCAATACCAAAAGAAAACGATGTTCCTTGGTAGGGGCTATTGATTGGTTTAGTGTTGTTTGTCATTAATTACTTACCTGTTTTTCATTATTAATTTAATTAAAATATTCTTAAGCGGGTTCGCTCAGTAATAATATTTGCGTTACTAACTCGCTAAAACTTAAACCGTGCACTTTAGCTGACTTGGGTACTAATGATGTTTCTGTCATACCTGGCACTGTATTGACTTCAAGTAATTGCCATATTCCGTCACTATTACGCATTACATCAACACGTCCCCAGCCTTGCGCATTAGTTGCTTTAAAAGCTTGTAATGCTAATCGTTGAATTTCGGCCTCATCATCAGCACTTAAACCACTCGGGCAATGGTATTGCGTGGTAGTTGACTGATATTTAGCTTCATAATCATAAAACTCTCGCGGTGTTTCCATATGAATTGATGGCAGTGCCTGGTTGCCTAAAATAGCAACAGTGTACTCTGGCCCTTCAATCCATGCTTCAAGCAAAACTTGTTGGTCAAAGCTAAACGCTTCAATAAGCGCATTATTTAACTGCTCAACTGTTTTAGCTTGCGCCATACCAATACTTGAGCCTTCATTAGCCGGCTTGACCATGATACGACCACCAAGGTCCGTCAATATTTGCGCTAACGGCAAATCGGCGAAATCATCTTTATTAACCACAGTAAATGGCGCTGTTGGCAAATCATTCGCTTTAAATATTTGTTTACTGCGCACTTTGTCCATAGAAAGCGCAGAGCCTAAAACTTTAGAGCCGGTATAGGGAATATTTAAGTATTCAAGTGCGCCTTGCAAACAGCCATCTTCACCACCACGGCCATGTAGGGCAATAAAAACACGATCTATTTCTTTAGTGCTTAATTCGCTCAATGGTAATAATTTGGTATCAATAAGCTCAACATTAAATCCAGCTGCAGTTAACCCTTTAGCAACCGCGATGCCTGAGTTCAATGAAACGTCACGCTCAGCTGAGTTGCCACCGTATAATACGGCAACTTTATCTTGCTTAATTTTATCAAGTTGCTGACTTTGTTTTGTTGTTAGTTTCATCTTCTATTTGTTCACTTAAGTTATACAATCAGTTTTATTAGTTAAAAGTTAGACGTTTAATAATTCATGAGCCGCTAAGTTTCGCGCCACTAAGCCGATACTTCCTGCGCCTTGCGTAATAACCATGTCATTATCTTGTAGCTGTGCGGCTATTAACTCAGGTAACTTCTCAGCATCACTAACATAAACAGGCTCTATTTGACCTCGTTGACGAATAGATCTTGCTAAGCTTTTACTATCTGCTGACGCAAGTGGCGTTTCACCTGCAGCATAAACATCTAATAGAAATAAGCAGTCGACCTCTGATAGCACTTCAACAAAATCTTCATATAAATCACGTGTTCGAGAATAACGATGTGGTTGAAATACCATGACTAAACGTTTTTCTGGCCAACCTGCTCGCATAGCTAAAATAGTCGCTTTTACTTCACTTGGGTGATGACCATAATCATCAACTAAGACCATTTTTCCTGCGCCAGTAGATAAGTCAGCTAGTTGTTCAAAGCGTCGACCAATTCCAGCAAAGTCAACTAATGCTTGGCAAATAGCATCATCACTAACGCCTTCATCTTTTGCTACGGCAACACCCGCTAATGCATTAAGTACGTTATGTTGTCCAGGTAAGTTAACGCTCATATCCAGCGGTGCTTGCCCATCAACTTCAACCGTAAAATGACTCACACTACCGTCTTGCTGATAATTTACTGCTCGAATATCGGCATCTTCTGAAAAACCGTAGGTGATCACTTGACGAGAAATTCGCGGCAATAACTCTCTTACAACAGGATTATCAATACACACCACAGCTAAGCCATAAAAAGGTAAGTTGTGTAAGAAATCGATATAGGTATCTTTTAACTTTTCAAAGTCACCTTGATAAGTTTCCATATGATCGGCATCAATATTGGTAATTACCGCAACCATAGGTTGTAAATGTAAGAATGACGCATCACTTTCATCAGCTTCTGCCACTAAATAGCGACTACTGCCTAAGCGAGCATTAGTGCCTGCGCTATTAAGTAATCCACCAATAACAAAAGTAGGGTCAAGCTGTCCTTGGGCAAAGATACTCGCAATCAAGCTCGTGGTAGTTGTTTTACCGTGAGTTCCCGCAATAGCAATACCATGGCGAAAACGCATTAGCTCAGCTAACATTTCAGCACGACGAACAATAGGAATTCGCCTCTCTTTTGCAGCAATAATTTCAGGGTTATCTAAATCAATAGCGGTTGAAACTACAATAACGCTAGCGCCGTCAATATTGTCAGCTTGATGACCAATAACAATACTAGCGCCTAAGGTAACCAATCTTTTTACAACTTGATTTTCACCAATATCTGAACCTGATATTTGATAACCTTCATTTAATAATACTTCGGCAATACCGCCCATACCTGCGCCGCCAATACCAACAAAGTGAATACGCTTTACACGGCGCATTTCAGGTATCTGCATTACATGCTTTTTCATCGTATTGTTCAGGGTTGTATGCTTATTCATTTTATCTCTTTCTTATTTGGGTCTAACGACTTAGTAACATTTTTAACCGCGATATCTTGTGACAAGCGACTTGGTGCTAAAAGTTGTTGACATAAATTCGCAACCTTAACGGTTGCTTGACCATCAGCGGCATTTGCCGCTGCTTCAGCCATTAAAGTCAGTTTACTGGTTTCGGTAAAAAGCGCTGTTAGCATGTTCGTTAAACTGTGTTCATTAAATTCTACTTGCGCTAGCAATTTAGCAGCGCCGCAATTCACTAAATAATGTGCATTCTTCGTTTGATGGTCATCAACCGCATGAGGTAAAGGCACAAAAATAGCAGGCGTTGCTGCCATGGCGAGCTCAGATACAGTTAATGCACCCGCTCGACAAATAACAATATCAGCCCAGGCGTAAGCGGCTGCCATGTCATGAATAAACTCATCTACTTTTATTGCATCATGGCTTTGTTGCTTAATCAGCGCGCTATCATAAGCGTTAAGTACTTGCTCAGCATTGCCTTTGCCGGTTTGATGCCAAATAGCAACATTATCAAATCGCTCTTGTAAACTCTTAACGCTTGCAGGTAGTGTATTATTTAAAACCTGCGCCCCTAAACTACCACCAACAATTAATATATTACGTGTGCCTGTTGCTTTAACATCGGCCACTTGTCCGATACTTGCTCGTAACGGGTTACCTACAACCTCAGCATTAACGTTATTGCTAAATGCATTAGGAAATGCGCAACAAACTTTATTAGCAAACTTTGCTAATAATCGATTAGTTAAACCTGCCGCCGCATTTTGCTCATGTACCAATAATGGAATACCGCTAAGCCAAGCAGCGATTCCGCCAGGTGCGCTAGCGTAGCCGCCCATACCTAAAACCACATCAGGCTTAATTTCTTTAAGTACTTTACGTGCTTGCCATATAGCTTTAAACAACTTAAATGGTGTAGCTAAACGTGTTAACAAACCTTTATGGCGTACGCCGCCAATAGTAATAAAGCTAATTTCATAACCATGCTCAGGTACAATGTGAGCTTCCATTTTATCTGCCGTACCTAACCAGTGTATATTCCAGCCTTGGGCTTTTAATTGATCGGCAACAGCTAGCCCTGGGAAAATATGTCCACCTGTACCACCTGCCATTATTAATAATGTTGGTTGATGTGGGGCTTGGTTATTATTAAGGTGCGTCATGTGCTAACACCTCATCTTGCTGTTTCTGATTTTTACTCTTTTTAGGCGTACTAGTCGCTTGAATGCTTTGTAAACGTATTTCATGGTCGATGCGGATTAAAATAACCAAGGCTAAGGTCATTACAATCATTGAACTACCGCCATAACTGATTAATGGCATAGTTAATCCTTTAGTTGGCACGATACCGGCACTTGCGCCAATATTAACGCCAGCCTGAAAACACATCCAAATACCAATCGCGTAAGCAAAAAAACCTTCAAAATATTTTTCTTTACTTAAAGCGCGCTTACCTAACATCAACGCTTTAAATACCAATACCATACTTAATATTAAAATAACGCTAATGCCGACAAAACCGAACTCTTCAGCGAGCACCGCCATAACAAAGTCGGTATGCGCTTCAGGTAAATACGCTAACTTTTGAATACTATTACCAAGCCCTTGACCAAACACTTCACCTCGGCCATAGGCCATTAATGACTGCGTTAATTGATATCCACTGCCAAAAGGGTCTTGCCACGGGTCTAAAAAGCTCGTAACCCTGCGCCAGCGATAGGGCTCAAAAATAGCCAATAGTGATAATAATGTTACGCCAACAGCAGCCAGCCCCAAAAACTGCCATAACTTTGCGCCCGCTAAAAATAACAAACCAAAGGTCGTTACAAACATAACAATAATGGTGCCTAAGTCAGGCTGAAGTAAGAGCAGTGAGGCTAGAATAGCAAAAACAATAAGTGGCTTAACAAAACCTTTAATATTTTCCATTACTTGGTCACGACGGCGCACCAAGTAAGCGGCTAAATAACAAAAGAAAAACAGCTTAGCGGGCTCTGCTGCTTGTACTGTTATTGGGCCAATTACAATCCAGCGTGTTGAACCATTAACTTCACGACCGATCAATAGCACCACGATTAATAATAAAATCCCAAAGCCTAGCAGGTAGCCACTATTTTTATGCCACCACGACATTGGGATTTGTAAGGCAACTGCTGCGATTACTATGCTTAAGCAGATATAAATACCGTGACGGACCACAAAATGAAATGGATTATTAAAAAGATTTTCTCCAACAGGAATCGAAGAGGTAGCCACCATGACTAAGCCAAGCATATACATAGTTAAACCAAGTACCACGAAGCCACGATCGAAAGTGGCTGTACTATAAGGCGCGGGGGCTGCACTAAAACGATTGAACCATAGCGGCAATTGCACTTGAAAAAAGTTACCCACATTGCGCTTTGCATTGTTGGCGGTATTGTCAGCTTTTGCTGGCTCTACTACTTTGGTTAATTCAGCCGATTCAACGATTGACATCACAAACCTCCGTTGGTTGCGATACCTGTACTAAGTGCATAAATTGATTACCGCGTTCAACAAAATTTTTGAACATATCAATGCTGGCACAAGCAGGAGAAAGTAATACCATATCTCCTTTTTTTGCTATTGCTTTAGCCCGAGTTAACGCTTCAGCTAAATTATTAACTTGAATGGTGTTATCTACTAGCGCTGCTATTTTATCGCCATCTTTACCGAAGGTGATTAACTGGCTCACTTGTTGAGTAAGTAAAGGTTTAAGCACCGAGAAGTCAGCACCTTTACCATCTCCACCTGCAATGAGAATAAGTTGTTGAGAAGCTAAATTTAACGTTTGTGATAACCCGTCAATAGCAGCGAGTGTTGCGCCAACATTAGTAGCCTTTGAATCGTTAATCCATTGAATTCCATCAATTGAATGAACACGCTGACATCGATGCGCTAAGCCAGAAAAATTCGGTAATTGCTCTATCATTGCTGTTAACGACCAACCCGCACTGTAACCTAATGCTAGCGCCGCCAAATAATTCATCGCATTGTGCATACCTGCTAAAGGTAACTTAGCTACTTCAATTAACTGCTGCTCACCAAACATCAGTGTTGCTGTATTATTAACACCTATAAAATCAACACCAAAATGCCCCTCTTTGGGTTTATCTCTACCAAAAGAAATACTCTGTGATAACGCTGGTAAATTGGCAGCTAACGTATACGTGGCAGCATCATTACGATTAATGATGTTATAGTGCGATTGCTGATAAATGCGTTGTTTAATTTCTTGATAATTAGCTAAAGTAAGATGGCGATCTAAATGATCGTCACTAACATTAAGTACTGTTGCCGCAATGGCACGCATGCTCTTTAAGGTTTCAAGCTGAAAACTTGATAACTCTAAAATCAATAACTCAGGATGATTTGACTCACTTTTCTGCTCATTCAATGAGAGCAGATCAAGTACTGGTTGGCCAATATTACCGCCTAATTGCGCATTAACCCCCAACGCTTCGGCTAAGTGAGCTAAGAGTGAAACAACCGTGGATTTACCGTTAGAGCCTGTAACGGCTAATATTTTGATCGGCTGAGCTTGTTCATTATTAAGCTGACAAAATAATTCAACATCACCAATCACTTGGCAACTTGAACTGATTAACTCATTAATGCCGCTTTTATCTAAATCAATACCAGGACTAACAATAATGATATCGGCATTAGCAATTAATGTTTGTTGCCAGCTGCCAGTATGTAATGAAACCACTGGCTGATTTTCGTTGCTGACTTGAGGATTAATAAATTCATTGATAAAAGCTTGTTGCTGAGCTTTATCACTAAAGGGCATTTCTCGAGAATCGTTAACTGCAAATGATAAGCCGTGTTTGTGCAAGAATCGGACACAGGATACCCCTGTTAGTCCCAACCCTAACACTAGCACTTGCTTGTTTTTCATAGCAGTGATTACCGACATATATTTACGTTACCCTTACCTTTATCAATTTTTACATCTTTGTAAGTTGCGATTAGCGCAGTTTCAATGTTGCTAAACCGATCAAAACCAAAATCACAGAAATAATCCAAAAACGGACAATAACTCGCGGCTCTGGCCAACCTTTTAACTCATAATGATGATGAATAGGTGCCATACGGAAAATACGCTGACCACGCATCTTATAAGAGCCTACTTGTAAAATAACTGACAGCGTTTCTATAACAAAAACACCGCCCATAATAAATAAAACCAGCTCTTGGCGAACTAATACGGCAATAACACCTAATGCGGCACCTAACGCTAACGAGCCAACATCACCCATAAAAACTTGTGCAGGGTAAGTGTTGAACCATAAAAAACCTAAACCCGCACCAACAATAGCCGTACAAACCACAACCAACTCACTCGTTAGCGCGATATAAGGAATATTTAAATAGTTAGCAAAATTAACGTTACCTGTAACATAAGCAAATAACGCAAAAGCACCAGCAACCATAATGGTAGGCACAATCGCTAAGCCATCTAAGCCGTCAGTTAAGTTAACTGCATTAGAAGTACCCACAATCACAAAGTACGTTAGTACGATGTACAGCATACCAAGCTGCGGTAACACATCTTTCATAAAAGGAATGAGTAAAGCGGTTTCACTTGGATCTTGTGCAATCCAATACAAGAAAATAGCGGTAGATAAGCCAATAACGGTTTGCCAAAAATATTTCCAGCGGGCGATTAAGCCGTTAGAGTCTTTACGAATAACTTTACGATAATCGTCAACAAAGCCAATAATACCAAAGCTGATCACGACAAAAAGAACCACGAGCACATAAATATTACTTAAGTCGGCCCATAACAAAACACTCACCACAATGGAGGCAAGAATAAGTAAACCGCCCATGGTTGGGGTGCCTGATTTAGACAGATGGCTTTCAGGGCCATCATCACGCACGGTTTGACCTATTTGCATTTTTTGCAAATAACGAATTAATTTCGGACCAAAATAAAGTGAAATAAACAGCGCGGTTAACGTGCTTATAATCGCTCTTAAAGTCAAATAAGAGAAAACATTAAAACCTGAATAAAATTGAGTTAGATACTCACTTAACCATACTAGCATTAGGACACACCCTCTTCATTTTGCTTACAACTATAACGAGTGCCATCACGAGTGTTATCACTACTGCCTTCATTAAACCAATTCATAATATCGGCAACGACAAGTTCCATTTTTGCGCTGCGCGAACCTTTTACTAAAATGGCAATATCTTGCTGACCCTGTGCTAAATATTGCTCAATTTGTTTACATAATCTATTCATTAACTCAAGGCGTTGACTAAAGTGTTGCCCCTGCTCAGCCGACTGTTGCTCGAGTTCTTTTTTACTAAACACATCACTAGCACTTTGACTCAAAACACCTAATGAAAATAGCTGGTCAATACCCAACTCTTTGGCGTAATAACCCACTTCTTCATGATAACTACGGGCATCAGCACCTAACTCGCCCATATCACCTAAAATAAAGATTTGCTGACCGTTATACGATGATAGTAATAACGCTGCGGCTTTTGCCGACTCAAGATTAGCATTGTAACTATCATCAATAAGTTTAACTCGACAGCCACTGCGCTTATCGGTTAATTGATGAAGATTAAGACGGCCTTTTACAGCCTTCATCAGTGCTAAGCCTTGGTAAACATCATCCAAACTAGCCCCGAACTCTAAAGCAATACTGGCGGCAGCAACGGCGTTACAAACATTATGCTTGCCAGGTATTGGTAAATCGATTTGACACTGCCCTAAGCGAGTATGTAGTTGAAAACTTGCACAACCTTGTTGATCTAGCTGTACGTTGCTGCTGTAACAGTCAGCTTCTCCAGCACAAGAAAAAGTGGCAACGTTTTTATCAGTTAAACGCCACTGCCATTTGTTAGTGTATTTTGTATCTTTGTTATATAACGCAACACCATTGGTTCCGAGTCCTGAAAATATTTCACCTTTCGCTCGGGCTACGCCACATAAATCCCCAAAACCTTCTAAATGTGCTGCGGCAATATTATTAATCACAGCGACATCAGGTTTTGCCAGTGCCGTTGTATAAGCAATTTCGCCCATATGGTTTGCGCCCATTTCAATCACGGCAAAGTCATGGCTATGATTTAAACGCAATAACGTTAATGGCACGCCAATGTCATTATTAAAATTACCATTAGTGACCAGCACATTACCTAGGCGTGATAAAATAGCTCCTGTCATTTCTTTTACCGTGGTTTTACCGCTACTTCCGGTAATACCAACCGTTTTAGGAGCAACTTGTGCTTTAACATAAGCAGCTATTTGACCTAAAGCAATACGCGTGTCGTTAACAATAAGTTGCGCTATTACTGAGCTATCAAAGCCGGGACAATCAAGATCCGTAATTTCATGCTCAACAATAACGACTCGACAGCCCTTATTTACCACTTGCTCAATGAAGCGGTGTCCATCAAAGTTAGGCCCTTTTAACGCTAAAAATGCAGTACTGCTTGCATCACTACTTATTTCACGACTGTCTATCACTAGATCTTCTACTGATAAGTCTTTGAGTTCTTTTGAAGCGACAACTTGACCATCTGTTGCGGCTTTTAATGCTGATAACGTTAAGGTAATCATAAGTTACTCTCTGCATTGAACTGCTGGTAATAATTAGCAATAAGTGCTCTTTCGTTGTACATTATTTTCTGAGTACCGCCTTTGCCATCACTCAAAATGATGTAATCTTCATGACCTTTACCAGCTAATAACACAATGTCGCCTTCGCCTGCGATTTTCAGTGTGTTTAATACGGCTTGTTCACGGTCAAGTATGACGGTTACATTACTGCTATCTTGCTGGCTTAAACCAGCAAGAATATCATTCGCAATAAGCTGAGCATCTTCGGTACGTGGGTTGTCGTTGGTGATAACAATTACATCTGCATATTGCTCTGCTACTTGCGCCATTAAAGCGCGTTTACCTTTATCACGATCACCACCGCAACCAAATACGACATGTAATTTATTCGTGCAATGCTCTCGACACGCCAATAACGCTTTTTCTAAAGCATCCGGCGTGTGTGCGTAATCGACCACAGCTGTAGGCAAGTCACTACGAGGGTTAGTGAACGCTTCCATACGCCCTTCAATCGGTGCAAGCTGCTTTACCAAATCATTTAATTGATTAACTTCGGTGCCATCAATCAATAGCACAGCAATAGCCGCTAGCAAGTTATCAATATTGAAATAGCCTAATAACGGGCTATTAATTACGGTTTCACCTAAATGTGTTTTTAGCGTGAAACTTACTCCGTGGATATGCAGTGAAATATCTTGTGCGCAAATAAAATATGAAAATTGAGTGACTGAATTATCGCGAGCATAAAGCCAAACGGGTTGTGTTTCTGGCCAGTTTTGTAACCATATTTTACTCTGAGTGTCATCATAGTTGAGAACAGCTATTTGTTTATGATTAGCACTAAAGAGCTGTCTTTTTGCTAAAGCATACTCTTCCATAGTGCCGTGATAATCGAGGTGATCACGACTCAAATTAGTAAATACTGCAATATCAAATAAATCAGCGCTTGCACGTTTTTGCGATAGGGCATGCGATGATACTTCCATCGCAACATGGCTTACTTGCATAGCTGAAAAACGGTTAAAAAATTGATGAAGATCTGTTGCTGCTGGCGTTGTATTATTAATAGGAGTTAACGCTCCCAACATACCTGCACCGTTGGTGCCAATAACTGCACAACGCTTGTGGTTAGCCATTAACATCCCCGCAATTAATTGGCTAGTTGACGTTTTGCCATTGGTGCCAGTGATACCAATTAAGGTCATAGCATTTTGCGGACTTTGATAGTAACTTTTAGCCAGCCTAAACAAGTGCTCATTAAGCTGATAAAACTTAACTACTGGTGTATTTTCTTCTAGGTAAATATCGCCATGCTCAGCTTGTGTTTCACATTGAGTAATGACAACTTTAGCACCTTGATTTATTGCTTTACTAATATAGGCGCGACCATCTTGATCGTGACCGATAATAGCGCAAAAAATATCACCTTCACTAACAGTACGACTATCGTTAACCAAGTCACCGTAGCTGTTATCTAATAAAGTTAACGCTGCGCTGTTAATTGAGAATTCAGCTAATGCTGGAATAATATTGATTAATTCAGGCTTCAATGTTGTCTGATTAAACATGATCACCTCGACTTACCGTATCAAGAGGCGTTTGTTTATCCGTATTTTTTTGACTCTCAGCAACCTGTTTTTCTTGTCCGTCAGGCGCAATATTCAAAACACGTAACGCGCCCTTCATCACTCGAGAAAAAACAGGAGCAGCAACTTCGCCGCCATGATATAAATCACCACTGGGTTCATTAATAACAACTACCACCACAATTTCAGGTTTAGAGATAGGTGCCATTCCTGCAAATAAACCAACATAATCATTACCATAACCACCCGCTACGGCTTTAATTGAAGTACCGGTTTTACCGCCAACACGATAACCATTTACTTTAGCAAGGGGAACATGTTCATCAACAACCGCTTCGAGCATTTCTACCACAGCGTTACTATTCTTTTGGCTAAAAATACGCTCTTCTTGCATATCAGCACTTATTTTTTGTTCTGCTTTTGCCAACTCAGAGTCCGCTTTAATAATAGTTAACTTGCGCTTAATACCGCCATTAGCAACCGCCATATAGAATCGCGTTAACTGTGCAGGAGTAATCGCAAGCCCAGCCCCCCAAGATAGAGTAGCTAACTCAAATTGTGACCAGCGAGAGCGGTCATGCATCATGCCCATACTTTCGCCAATTAAGCGTGTTCCTGTTTCTTCGCCAAAGCCAACTTCAAAAAACTTATCCAGTAAATAATTTTTAGGTACCGATAATGCCAACTTGGTGGTACCCATGTTAGAAGAAGTTACTAAGATATCTTCAATTGATAATTTGCCGCGGTTTATTGGGTCACTTACTCGACGACCACCTAAGCGCATCCAGCCGGGGCTAGTATCAATAATCTCGTTTGGGCTAACAGAGCCAAACTCTAATGCAGTAAGCGCCGTCAGCGGCTTCATAGTAGAGCCCGGTTCATAAATATCGGTAATTGAGCGATTACGAAAACGATGAATAGCAGTGTTACGGCGATTATTAGGGTTATATGACGGGCTATTAGTCATTGCTAAAATTTCGCCCGTATGAATATTGGCAACAATGACTGACCCTGATGCGGCCTTAAAGGCTTGCACAGCACCTTTTAGCTCTTTATAAGCAATAGCTTGAATACGCTGATCAATACTCAAGGTAACGTCTTCAGCCTGCTCTGCCTGTTCTACAGAGATTATTTCAACTTTTCGACCTTGAGCATCTTTTCTAAAGCGCTTTTCACCGCCTTTACCAGTGAGTAGTTGGTCATACATACCCTCAATGCCTTCAATACCTTTATCATCAACATTAGTAAAACCCAATAAATGCGCACTAATTTCACCTGTAGGGTAAAAACGCTTTGACTCTTTGCGTAAGTGAATACCAGGGATTTTTAATTGTTTGATATAAGTGGCGATTGCAGGAGATATTTTTCGTTCAAGGTAGATGAAGCGCTTTCTAGAGTTTTTTGCAACACGTGTTGTTAACTGAGTAATATCTTGATCAAGCACATCAGCCAAGGCTTGCCAATGCTCAGTCATGGTTAGGGCATTATTGTCCATAATAATTTTAGGATCGGCCCATACAGTTTCAACAGGTACACTAATGGCTAATTCACTACCATTGCGATCTAAAATAGAGCCACGCTGTACTCTTTTTTCAGCCACACGCATTGAGCGCATATCGCCTTGCGCTTGTAGCATTTCAGGCTCGATAACCTGAATATAAGCACTACGTGCCATTAAGCCTAAATAAATAATCCCAACAGCAACCAGCACCAAATAATAACGCCAAGCGGCGGTATTTGGTTGAGAGTTACTGTTAGTTTTTTTATTTTTCACGTGATTACTCAGTTCTCTTATACGTTAGCCTATTTAGCTAACATTATTCCTAGGTTTATGATCACTTTAGGCTAATGATCACTTCTGAATTAACATCTGGTCGCTTCATTTGTAATAGCTTTTTAGCTTTGCTTTCTATTGCACTATGTTCTGCAAGGCTATTCTGCTCCAACAACAAATTACGCCACTCGGTATTTAATTCATCTTTTTTCGTTAATAACACTTCTAACTGACTCGTGCTTTGTCTATTAACGTGACTATAATAAATCACTGAAAATGCTGATATAACCACTAAGAGCAGCAAAATATAAGTCATGCTATATCGAACAATATCATGCCAAATATCAAAGACTAAAGCGGCTTTACGCGCTGTCATAAGTTAATCGTCGACTCTCGCCAGTCGCGTTGCAATACGTAACACTGAACTGCGTGAACGAACATTTTCTTCCACTTCCGTTTTACTCGGCTTGAGCTTTCTACCCACTAACGCTAATTTTTTGCCTTTATGCAATTCCGCTTCACTCACAGGTAAACCGCGCGGTACTTTTTTAGGTTGCGAATGCTTTTTCATAAACTGTTTTACCAGTCTATCTTCAAGCGAGTGAAAGCTAATAACGACTAAACGACCGTTTTCAGCTAAAACATCAAGCGATGCCGCTAAGGCTTTTTCAATTTGTTCAAGCTCACTATTGATATACATGCGAATCGCTTGGAAGCTTCGTGTGGCAGGATGCTTTTTAATTTCACGCTGTGGTGCGGTGGCTTTAATTAACTTAGCTAGCTCACCAGTACGTGTTAATGGGTTTTCTTCGCGGCTATCAACAATCGCATTAGCAATACGCCACGCATGTTTTTCTTCACCAAAAGTTCTTAATACCCATGTAATATCTTCAACATCAGCTATAGCTAACCACTCTGCTGCAGTTTGGCCACGACTTGTGTCCATACGCATATCAAGAGGGCCATCTTTCATAAAGCTAAAACCGCGATCGGCTTCATCAAGTTGTGGTGAAGACACACCTAAATCTAATAAAATACCATCAACTTTTCCGGTAAGTTGACGTGCTTCGGCAATATCAGCTAAATGAGCAAAGCCTTGATGCTCAATACTAAAACGAGGGTCATCTTTGAATTTATCTGCGGCAGCAATAGCGCTAGGGTCACGGTCAATAGCAAGTAACTGACCTTGTTCTGAAAGTTTCGATAAAATTAGCGTTGAATGCCCACCACGACCAAAAGTGCAGTCGATATAACTTCCTTCAGGGTTAATTGCTAAGCCGTCTACCGCTTCATTTAGAAGTACAGAGATATGTGTTGTATCAAATTCCATATTGTTATTTTTAGAACCTTTTATAAGCATTTTATGGGTGAAACCAGATTACCTTTAGAACATACACGTTCACTTATTAACAAAGATGCTAATTACAGTGATAAGTCGAGCAAACGTTCTGTTAATTCAATTTCACCTGATTGTATTTTGCTAATTCCCTGTTGCATTTGTGCTTGCCAAGCGCTCTCATTCCAAATTTCAAACTTTTTCAATTGGCCGACTAACATAATATTTTTTTCTAAACTAGCGTGTTGTCTTAATGGTCCGTTAATTAATAACCGACCATTTTTATCCATATCGCAGTCACTGGCATTACCCAAAATAACTTGCTGTAACAAACGCTCTTGTGGGTTCATGCTTGATAAACTACATAGCTTTAACTCTATTTCTTCCCATTCAGGGAGTGGATAAAGCAATAAACAAGGATGCTGAATATCAACGGTACAAATCATTTTTCCTTGGCAATCAGCAAATAGCTCTTCACGATACTTTGTTGGTATCGTGATCCTATTTTTGCTGTCAAGCGTTATTGCGCTGGTGCCTCTAAACATATGTTTTATAACGTCACTTTAATTAGTTACTTCATCACATCATTTATTAGAAAAAATGTCCTACCGAAAACACTTCGATCCACTTTTTCCCACTTTTTTCCACATTGGTACAGTTTAGAGAAAAATACAAGGGCCTGTCAAGTAAGCAAAATGAAAAATAAGCAGACATCGGTTAACGATAACGTCAGTAAAATAAAGGCATTCAAGGAAGTAGATGAATTTGTGGACTTTTGTGGAGAGCATCCCCAAAAAAGTCATAAAAAAAAGAATTAATTATGACTTTTAGTAGAATAATTCACCAAGAAGGTAACCAGAGGGGTAAAAAAGTGAGTATTATCCCAATAAGTAAAATTTGACTCATTGGGATATTAAGGCAATGCGACTAAACTAATTCAACGTTAAGCGTTAATAAGTGCCTAAAGTTAGGTGAAGTATTAAAACAAATCATCGTGAATATTAAATAAACAATCGCTACGGGTATTAATTGTTGCCATTAAAGAAAGTCGTCTTGGTAACAACCGCGTAAAAAAGTATCGTGCTGTGTGTACTTTGCTTTGGTAAAATATTTCGCTTTGCCCCGCGTCTTGCTGAGTTGTTTTTTGTAATGATGATTGCGCCATTTTCATCCAAACATAAGCCATTGCGGTGTAACCAAATAAATGCAAATAGTCATTAGCAGCCACACCTAAGTCATTTAAATTGACATCTGCCTGCTTTATAAGTGCCGACGATACTTGACTAAAGTCATCAAGCGCTTGTGATAAAGGTTGAGCAAACTCAGTAAGCTGACTATCTCCTGTAACCGTTTGCAAGTAACTACGCACTTCATCGATAAAAATATTAACTAACTTACCTTGAGAGCCTACAACCTTTCGCATGAGTAAGTCCATGGCCTGAATACCATTAGTACCTTCATATATTTGCGTTATCCGCGCATCACGCACTAGCTGCTCTTGCCCCCATTCACGAATATAACCATGCCCACCAAAAACTTGTTGCCCTGTTACGGTATTTTCAAAGCCAAGGTCGGTGAAAAAAGCTTTCGCTAAAGGAGTCATTAAGGCTGATAATGCTTCGCCTTTTTCTTGCAGCTCGCCTGAGCCGTAGGTAGCATAATCAAGCTGTAAAGCAATATAGCAACTTAATGCGCGCGAGCCTTCATTTAACGCTTTCATATTTAATAGCATGCGACGTACATCACCATGCACCATAATACTATCAGCATTATTTGCACTTTTCGTTGTTTCATTTTTAACTAAAGCACGACCTTGTTTGCGATCTTTCGCATACGCTAAGGCATTTTGATAAGAACGCTCCCCTGCTGATAAGCCTTGAATGCCAACACCTATGCGCTCAAAGTTCATCATAGTGAACATGCAAGCTAAACCTTTATTAAGTTCACCAATTAAGTAACCTTTCGCACCATCAAAGTTCATAACACATGTAGCCGAGGCGTGAATGCCCATTTTGTGTTCAATAGCACCACAGCTCACCTTATTTGGCTCACCTAAACTTTGATCGTCATTAACCAATATTTTAGGCACTAAAAATAGCGAAATTCCACGAGGTCCTGCAGGTGCATCTGGTAACTTGGCTAACACTAAATGAACAATATTTTCAGTTAAGTCATGTTCGCCACCGGTGATAAATATTTTACTACCCGTTACGCTATAACTATTATCATCTTGTAATACCGCTTTGGTTTGAATTAACCCTAAGTCTGATCCCGCATGCGCCTCTGTTAAACACATTGATGCTGTCCATTGACCTGAGTACATCTTAGTAAGAAACTTCTCTTTAAGCGCCTCGCTACCATGTTTCGCTAAAGATAAACCCGCCCCTGCTGTTAATACAGGATATAAAGCAAAAGCAATATCGGCACTTGAGAGCATTTCTTCATGAAAAGCGGTTAACACTTTAGGCATTCCCATGCCGCCATACTCAACATCGCCACCCAAGCCACACCAGCCACCCTCAGCGTATGTAGCAAATGCTTCTTTATAACCTTTTGCGGTAGTTACTTTACCGCCAATACCGTTGTCATTAAGCTTGAAGCTTACACCTTCTTCGTCACCTTCTCTGCTTATTGGTGCAATGGCTTGCTCTGCAATTTTTGCGCACTCTTGTAAAATAGCGCCAGCAACGTCTTTATCAAGCTGTTCTGCAAGTTGAGGAAGGCTTCGCCAAACTTCATCGACGTTAAATACGTCATACAAAAGAAAGTCCATATCATTTAAGGGTACTTTATATTCAGTCACTTTAACCTCTCTGTATTGTTCAATAGCTTAATAAACGGTTTGAATAATTTGTGTTATTACTATGCAGCTCTGTTAGACCAGCCAAGAAAACAACCAATTAAAACACCTGTTTTAATATAGCGAATTTATCACCAAAGTAAAGCATGCCAAATAAACTTTACTATCTATTGAAAATTTTTCCGTAAACAATGCTCTAAAAATAAATCACGTATATACTTAAACTAAGCTTAAGTAACATCATGTTATTAATATTAATTGTTTGGTGATTTTTGCAAGTATAGTCACTTATATTAAATATACGCTGTAGCACTAAAAACAGCGCGCCACTAGAAACGTCCAATGGAGAACACATGCCAACGATAGTTGATAGGCAACACCCTTCCTTATTCAGAGCCATGCAGCCTTTGGCTAACTTAATGGTGTTGTTCTGTTTATTCGTTGTTTCTACCACACTTAATGCTCAGCAAACGTACTTTAATAAAGCGGCTATCGATAAAGGTTACCAATTTACCTATCAGTGGCTCGATTATAATGACCAAACCCAAAAGCTAAGTTTTCAATTAACACAGCAAAGTTTATTTGACCGATTCAGACAGTTAAAAAGTTATCAAGCCAGCTATGCTCAAAAGGCTATTCTACGTCGCTTAAAGCAACATTTAAGAAAAAAACCAGTACAAGGTGTACAAGTCAGCTTTCGGCAAACTAATGGGGAATATCGCATTAATGTGAAAGGACAAGATCAACAGAAAGTATCTAAAACTTATCAACAATTAATAAAACTAGAGTCAACAATTCAACAACAATATTTTCAAGAGAATTATTATCAACCTTTTACTAACCACGATAACATTACCGGTATAAAAGTAGATCACGGAGCAATAGCTAATGACTCTGTTGATGATTTAAAACTGATGAAGCCGATTATATTAGAACAAGTGTCTATTCAAAATATTCGTCAAGTAACAAATTATGTATTAGGTTTTGTACAAAGTATCCCTTATAGCCCTTTAGAGTCACGTATTAACTCTTCTGGCTCAGGCTTTAACAATCCTACGAAAGTATTGTGGGAAAACCAAGGGGATTGTGACAGCAAAATGACATTAACCGCGAGTATATTAAGGGGGCTTATGCCACGGATTGAGATGGCATTACTCTATATAGATAAGCATGCGTTTATTGGTATTTCAATTCCAAGTGAGGCGGGTGAAGTGAGTATTGAACATCAAGGTGTTCATTATGTACTAGCTGAGCCAACTGGCCCAGCTTTATTGCCTTTAGGTCAACTAGCGCCTGAATCAAAGCTTGCCATAGACCAAGGCCGCTATACGGTTGAGCCTTATCATGAAGTCATCAACAGCACCGCCAATAATGACGATTAATTTTCTGCTAAAGCTTTCAAAAAGTTTAAGCTTGGGGCGAAAAAAGCAGCACCTGTTTCTGCTTGAGTATATTTAAGTAAGTGATCTGAATGTCCTTCACCATCGCCATGCACCATGCTTTTTAGCATTAATTCAAATGGCTTAGGAGAGTGACAATAAGAGACAAAAAACAAACCTTTTCGCTTCATATCCCCGTATGGCATACTTTGTCGTAATATCTCAAGGCTGTTACCATTTTCGTCTTTTAAACTAGTGCGCTTAGTATGCGCAGTTAACGGTTTATTTTCACTTTTATACTCAATGTTATCGTATTTCGTTCGTCCATAAACATCTTCTTGCTCATGCTCCGCTAATGAGTTCCATAAACGGATATTATGCTCATAACGCTGAACATGCAGATAACTACCACCAGCAAATAGTGGTTGATCTTGCTCTTTAACAAGCGCCACTTCACGTCGATGTAGCCCTTGTGGGTTTTCCGTACCATCAACAAAACCGGTAAGATCTCGACCATCTAAAAACCGGAAAGCTTGGATCTGTTCGCTTAACTCAACACTTTC
This sequence comes from Colwellia sp. D2M02, assembly GCF_018860755.1. Taxonomy (GTDB): domain Bacteria; phylum Pseudomonadota; class Gammaproteobacteria; order Enterobacterales; family Alteromonadaceae; genus Colwellia; species Colwellia asteriadis. The sequence goes on from NZ_JAHKPW010000085.1 coordinate 52,395, forward strand.
GGCAAAAAGCTGACATATTTTAGTACTAACAATATGATTAACATCGGCCCTGTCACTGCGTATTTCAACATAAATATCATAGCTATCACTTGGCGCAACACGATCCCCACTATGCATAGCAGGAAAAGAGGCAAGTGAGTCAGGCCGTGCCTGAGGATAGAATTCATCCCAGTAAGCAGCCCCAATAGCAACAACGCCAATGAGGTTAGCTTCAGAGTAACGATCGGCATAATCATCAAATAGTGCAGGTAAACGTGACAATGCAGCGCGAATAAAAGCGTTTTTGTCATCTAAAACATTAAACAGCAAGTAACTACCATGTAAGTTTGGCTCTGCACATATACCAAATTGTTCTCTAGCCATTTAATACCCTACTTTAAATAATAATTGATGGTTTATTTTACACAAAATTGTTATTTTAACACAATAATTTAAGCTGTTACGGACGTAATTACATAACACTCCACAAGCCTTCATCATTACGACACATCAGCTCTCTAAGCACTTCTTTTTCTTTAGCAAACGAGTTCTCAAACGTGAGGTGATAACATAATTTTTCATGTTTAGTAACCTTCTCACCTTTGGTAATAGTGCCTCTATTGCCACTTTCAACGTTATACCAAATAACCTTAAGCTGGCTAGAGTGATCAAGCAGTAAAATAACCTTTTCTTGCATTAATGCAACATCTTTAGCGGTTAATTTTTTAGCTGAACGAGAGCTTGAGTCAACAATTCCGCTTAACCCTGAAACCACTTCAAAAGGCAAAGACACAACCCCTTTTAAAAAACCCGATACTAAACCGCTACTTGCCTCGCTACCTATAGTTTTAGCACTAATAACAATATTCTCAGCGCGCGTTAAATATTGCGGAATATATTCTTTAGATTGCTCTATTTCAGCTAAGTATTGTGTTGAATGAGGCCGCCAAAGTGCCGCTTCATTGACAACATTTTGCGTTGTAACGGTAATATTATCTATACGTTTAAAAATGTGTGGCAATTGCTTTTCAATAGACGATAAGTTCTGCTCTACTAAAGCAACTTGTTTAAGTATTGCTGGAATTTGCTGTGAGTAATGTTCGCTTTCCCTTATAACTTGCTGGATAACTGGTAAGGTCGCTGAGACTTGCGTTAAAACAGTCGGCACTTGCGTTGCTAATTGCTCCCTAACTAAAGTAACTTCTGCTCGAACTAAAGCAACCTCGTCAACTATACGATCAATTTCAGGGCTAATATTATCAACATGTTGCACAGTATTATTAATAGTAGTCAGTATTTCTGGAATATAGCGACTAATATTAAATAGCGAGGCAGCTAAAGCGAATAGTGCCAATGAAAAGGTAAGCTGTATAAGTGATATATTTTTGGGCATCATATTTGAGCATTATTCACTAGGCTGACTGCACTAAAGTTATTTCATCGATCAAGCAATGGATAAGATCATCAATAAAGCAACTTTGCTGTTTTTTCTCACTTGCTGTTAGCACGCGTTCTTCACTGCTTATTTTTTTAAGGTAACTATCAAGCTCTTTGGCTGCTTGACTTAACTCAGTAAAACCAAACATTTGTCCCGCCCCTGAAATTCTATGTACAGTCTTAGCGAGTAACTCTTGGTTATGACTTGTTAAGTAATCGGTTAGTACCTTAAGCTCCTCTTGTAAGCTTACTTTATAATCTTGCGTTAAGTCTTTTAAGCTTAAACTTGCTAACTTTGCTGTTGCTTTTGAAGCATCGATATTAGGGTAGTGTTGAGCAATAGTATGAATAAAACTTTCTCTTTCGATAGGTTTTTTCAAATGCCCATTAAAACCAAGTGTAATATATTGACTTACTTCATGTGACATTGCATTCGCCGTTAAGGCATAAATAGGTTGTATAAAGCCAATTTTTCGTAGTTGAGTAAATGCCGTAATGCCATCCATTTCTGGCATCTGGATATCTAATAAAACTAATCTTGGTTGATGTTTCTGGCATAACTCAATCGCTTCAAGACCATTTTTAGCACAGAACACTTCAAGTCCTAGGCTCTCAAGTAACCGTGCGATTAGACGTCTATTATCATCATGGTCTTCAGCTAAGAGTATTTTACCCGTAATCTGTATTGGCTTTACAGCTTCACTCTCTAGTGCTTTATGTGTTTGTTTATAGTCTACTGGCTCAGTCTTTGCTATAACCGAGCAAGGCAATATAAATGAAAAGCAGCTACCTTTTCCGGCTTCACTTTGTACAGTGATTTCACCGCCCATTAACCTCGCTAATTCATTAGATAATGACAGCCCTAAACCTGAGCCTCCAAAGCGTCGACTGATGCTGCTATCAGCTTGTGTAAATACCTCAAAAACCTGAGCTATTTGCTTTGATTTCAAACCTATTCCTGTATCTATAACGGTGAACTTTAGTCGGTCTATAGACCAATCTACGGTTAAGGTAACACTTCCCTTGGCAGTAAATTTAATCGCATTGGAGCACAGGTTTATTAAGACTTGCCTGACTCGCCTTGCATCAATATCAATAATAAATGGAAAGGAAATTTGATGCTGTATTGTAAAAGTAAGACCTTTACGTTGTGCTTGCTCTGCAAACATGTCACCTAACTCTTGGATGATAACTTCTAGGTTTTGCGGTCTTAACTCAAGCTGAAATTTTTCTGCTTCTATTTTACTTAAATCTAAAATATCATTAATTAGTGCTAATAAATGCAAGCTATTACCATGAATAACGTCAACCTCTTTAATAAGATCTTCATGGTTAACATCCCGGTGAATTATTGCTTCGGCATGGCCGACAATAGCTGTTAACGGGGTTCTTATTTCATGGCTCATATTCGCCAAAAACTGGCTTTTAATCTTATTCGCTTTCCTTAATCTTTTACCTGTTAACTCTAATTCATTGGTTCGCTGCTGTACTCTTTTTTCTAATACGGCTGTGACACGACTCTCAAGATAACGACGATAAACAAAGAAGATTAACAACAAAAGCAAAACCACCGATAACAGTATAAAGCTTCGTCGTTGATCCGTTTTTGCTGATTGTAACTCTTCTAACCTTTTCGCTTGGCGCAACTGTATAACTTGTTGTGCTAATTGCTCTGATTCAAACTTAGCCAACTGTTCGTTTAGCATTAAGTTATCTGCTTCATGCTGGTGTCTTTCGTGAGCATAAAAGTCATTAAGTGCATTTTCCTGCTGGCCTAAACCAGCATATATCAAAGCGGAAATAGCCAAGTTATCAATCAAAATTGTTTTGTAATTAATTTTTTTAGCAATAGCATTAGAGAGCTCGATACTCTCTTGAGCTAATAAAAACGCCCCCTGAAAGAAGTAAATTTTAGCCAATACTTGTAAGCTACCAGCATGGGCCTTTTGATGCCCAACCTGCTGACTTAAGACAATTGCTTTTTCAGCATACTTTTGGGCTTTTTTATAATCACCTAAAGAAGTATATACTGCGGAAATGTTATGAAATTGTGATGCGGTATCATGCCGATGGCCTTGCAATTGAAAATAAGTTAACGCTTCTAAAATATTTTTTTCAGCAAGTTTGTATTGTCCTGAGTACTTATAGGCAATACCTAAACCTGCAGTTGCTTTAGCAGCACTTAACTTATCCTGAAATTGATTAAACTGTGTAATAGTTTCTTTAAGCATACCAATTGCAATACCAAAACGTTTAAGATTGACATGCAATAGTGCAATATTAAAACGTACATCAACCTTATCAGCTTCACTACCGTAAGCTTGATACAAAGCTTCAGCCTGTTGATAGTGATATAACGAATTAGTACTATCTCCCATAGAACTAAAAACTAAAGCAAGATTATTAAATAAGTTAGCCCGTACAAGAGCGGTTTTACTATTATTTAAATCGCCTTTATCATTATAAAATGCCAAGGACTGCTGATAATGCAATAACGCTTTATCTAGCTCGCCCTGATAATAATAAACCACCCCTAAAAGATTATCAGCCTTAGCAATAAGTGAATTATCTTCTATCTCTTGCACGATAGCTTTCGCTTGTAACGCTTGCTCTATCGCTTCTTGGTAACGTGTGAGCACATAAAGCAACTTTCCTTGCTCAAATAATACTGAAAACTTTTGCTGGGCTGATAAACCGCTCGCCATAAATAGTTGTTGTAGTTCTTTTAAGGCATGGTCTTTATCTGCAGTATTACTAATAATAAATAGCTGTTTATTAAAGTCTTTATGATAAGTGCTTATATTACTTTCTGTATGCACATTGGCTGAAGAGGGGGTGACATTGCCAAATAAGCAAAGCAATAGTAGAAAGTAGAACTTTTTCATTATTATAATTTACGCTGTTGGTTGCTATACACAGAAAAACTGCATTAGATATTGCTCACTCCAAAGCCCAATATACTGTCTTGTATTAAAACGGCAACGACCCATCCATGCACAACATTCAAAAACTAATCAATACATTTATGTTTATAGCATTTATCGCGTTCAAAAAAAATAGTTATCCCGCTTTAGTGTATACAAACTGAAATAGAGCCCAGCATTACAAGTTAATAACATATCACTCTTGTTTATCTAGGTAGTGACATTTATTATGCTGACGTCTTAATAATTTTAAATAGAGTCTGATATGCAAAATACAAAAAATAAACTTATGATGAAAAGCTTGTTAGTTAGCACATTATTATCATTTAGCGCATTAAGCAGTGCAACCATTGTTGAAGTAACAACATCACAAGGCCCTATTACCGTAAACTTGTTCGATAAAACCACACCAAAAACTGTTGAAAATTTTTTAAATTATGTTGATGAAAATCATTACACCGACTCAGTTATTCATCGCGTTGTCACCGACTTTATTGTACAAGGCGGTGGGTTTGAGTTTACGGGTGCTTGGCCATTAGCACCATTAGCGGCAAATGCCAGTATTACTAATGAACCTGTTTACTCAAATGTTAAAGGCACTATAGCCATGGCAAAGCGTGGCGGTAATGTTAACAGCGCGACTAACCAATGGTTTTTCAATTTAGAAGATAATAGCGCTAACTTAGATGTGCAAAATGGTGGCTTTACCGCTTTTGGGCAAGTTATAGGTGATGCAAGTTGGGAAACATTAGAAAAAATAGCGCAACTGAGTCGTTGTAATCAAGGAGGCCTAACCGATATTCCCGTTGTTAAAGAAGAAAGCCAAACTTGCGCCGATCTATCAGCCCCTGGCATTGAAAACTTTGTACAAGTACAACAAGTCACCATTATTGATAGCTCAGAGGTAACTGATGCTAACCTTACGCCTAAGAAAAACACCTTAATTATAAATCAGCCAACGACACCTGACTCATCAAAAAGCAGTGGTGGCTCATTCGGTTGGTTAGCCTTAAGCGCTTTAGCATTTATTGGTGTAAGACGCCGCTTGTCATCAAAGTAGCGTTATCCATATAGCGTTAACTCTCAACAAGTAAACAAACTCCCAATAAAAAGCAGCTATCACGCTGCTTTTTGTTTATTCTAGCGCCCCTATATAAATACAGAGTAGCGCTAGTAATTAACTCTACTGTCCGCGAGTAAACTCAGGATATGCCTCCATACCACAGTCTGCTTTATCAGCACCTTCGTACTCTTCTTCTTCACCGACACGGATACCCATCACTTTTTTCAGGATAAACCACACAACAAAGCTAGTACTAAATACCCAAACAAAAATAGTCGCTGCGCCTAGTAATTGACCGGTAAATGTTGAGCCAGCATTCGTTAATGGTACAATAAGTAGACCAAAGAAGCCTACAACACCATGTACAGAAATAGCACCAACAGGGTCATCTATTTTAGCTTTATCTAACGCTAGCACTGACATAACAACAATAACACCGGCAATAGCACCAAAAATAGTAGCTTGTAAAGGAGATGGCGTTGACGGCTCAGCAGTAATAGCAACTAAGCCCGCTAATGCGCCGTTTAACGTCATTGTTAAATCTGCTTTCTTGAATAAAAGTTTAGCGACTACGAGTGCTGAAATAGCACCTGCTGCGGCGGCGGCATTAGTATTTAAGAAAACCATAGCAACAGAGTTAGCACTGTTAATATCAGCCAGTTTTAATACTGAGCCGCCATTAAAACCAAACCAACCCATCCATAAAATAAAGGTACCTAAAGTAGCCATAGGCAAGTTAGCACCAGGAATTGCATTTACTTTGCCATCTTTACCATACTTGCCTTTACGAGCACCCAGTAATAAAACACCAGCTAATGCAGCTGAAGCCCCAGCCATATGAACAATACCTGATCCGGCAAAGTCAGAAAAACCAAGGTCAGATAAAGTATATAAACCGAAAACAGCTTCACCATTCCAAGTCCAGCTTCCTTCCATTGGGTAAATGAAACCTGTTAATATTACTGTAAAAGCAAGAAATGCCCACAACTTCATACGCTCTGCAACAGCACCTGAAACAATAGACATAGCCGTTGCCACAAATACTACCTGAAAGAAAAAGTCTGATGCATTTGAGTACACCGCACCGCCATCAAAACCCTCTTTGGCTGACTCAGCAAGTACAGAGCTAACTAAAGCGTCACTACTAGCAGCTCCATCAAGTGCAATACTATTAAGGAAAACACCGCCACTATACATAATGTCGTAACCAACAACCAAATACATAACACAAGCAATCGCGTATAAGGCAACATTTTTGGTTAAAATTTCAGTGGTATTTTTAGCTCTAACAAGACCAGCCTCAAGCATAGAGAAGCCTGCAGCCATCCACATTACTAACGCACCACAAATCAAAAAGTAAAAAGTATCAAGTGCATATTGAAGTTGAAAAATATTTTGTTCCATTGGTACTCTCCTTAAATTGCTTCAGCGTCTTGCTCACCAGTACGAATACGGATGGCTTGCTCTAGGTTATAAACGAATATTTTACCATCACCAATTTTTCCGGTGTGGGCAGCTTTAGTGATCGCTTCAATTAAGCGCTCTACTAAGTCATCGTTTACCGCAATCTCAAGTTTAACTTTTGGTAAAAAGTCCACTTGATATTCTGCACCGCGATATAGCTCAGTATGGCCTTTTTGACGACCAAAACCTTTCACTTCGCTTACCGTGATACCTTCAACACCTATTTCAGAAATAGCGTCCCGAACCTCGTCTAACTTAAAGGGTTTTATAATTGCACTGATCAATTTCATTAGTATTCTCTTTGTAATGCAGGAATGATGTAAACAGTAATACAATTCACGTACCAAAAAAAATAAACATTTATTTTCAATCACATAAGGAAATAAATCATTATATCAACAAAAGGTTCGCACCATAAAAGTGCGTGAAATCACTAAAAATGTTGAGTGCTGGTGCAGGTAATAGAAAACAGATTAAGTGTGAAAAAATGCCTAAATTTATGAAAGATCAACATCAAGAAAAATAGCAAGAATCATAAGAATAACGTTATTTACAACTAAAAATCAGTACGGCTAAGTTTCATTGGTATTCATTGAAACTTATTAGCGAACAAATACATTAAAGTTGATTAGTATCAACTTAGCTAACGCAACGAAATGTAAGAATTCATGAATACAAAATGACAATAACTTCACACCTGTATAGTTGGAATATCATAATGAACTCTATTAAGTATGTTGCACAAAAAAAACTCGCACTATCTATTATGGCTACCGCCATATTAGCGACGCCAATAGCCTTTGCCACCGAAACAAAACACGGCAATGGTATTACTCATGCTTTAAATGACAGTAAGATCGATGTAAATTTACGCGCACGCTATGAAGGGGTAGACCAAGATGGCTTTGATAAAAGTGCTGAAGCCCTTACGTTAAAAAGCCGTATAACCATTAGCACAGGGAGTTATCATAACTTCTCTTTAGGTTTAGAAGTTGATGATGTTCATGCTTTTATAGATGACTATAACAGCCAAAAAAATGGTAATACTCAATATCCGGTGGTTCTTGATCCTCAAGGCACTGATATTAACCAAGCCTATTTAAAGTATCTCAACCAAGGGGTTAGCGTTACTGTAGGAAGACAACGTATTCTTCATAATAACCAACGATTTGTAGGTGGTGTTAGTTGGAGGCAAAACGAACAGACCTATGACGGAGTACGCGCTCAATATCAAACTGATAAGTTAGTTATTGATTATAGTTATATTCATAACATTAATGATATAGCAGCCAACGATGTGCAAGGTGACTTTCACTTAGCTAATGCTAAATATGAATTCAATAAAAATCAGGTTATCTCCGCTTTTGGCTACCTTTTAGATTACGATATTGCCTTAACAAACTCGAGCAATACCATTGGTGCCCTATACCAGGGAAATTTTAATGACTTATTTGTTAATGCAAGCCTTGCCAGCCAAAGTGAACATGGTAATAACCCTAATAATTATAACGCGCTCTATGTTAACGCAGAGGTTGGCTACAAACTCAATGCCATAGTATTACTCGCAGGTTATGAATTACTAGGCAGTGACAGTGGCGTTGCATTTAATACACCACTTGCCACAAAGCACAAATTTAATGGTTGGGCTGATAAGTTTCTAGGCACTCCTAATGAAGGCTTGCAAGATGTTTACCTGACCGTGAAAGGAAAGCTTTCAGAGATAAACTGGTCAGCTACTTATCATAAGTTTTCATCTGACCAAGATAATATAGATTTTGGTAATGAACTTGATTTGATAGCCAACTATAAGATAAACAACAATTATAGTATGTTAGCAAAAATAGCCCATTACAATGATGGTGGTAGTAGTAAAATCACTGATACTAATAAGTTATGGTTACAGTTAACCGCCCAGTTTTAAGACCAAACCTAAACTCTAAATGCAAAAGAAGTAGCTTTACCAAAATACTAAGTTAATTATACTAAGTTGATTACACTCAGCTTAGTATTTTGCAGCGCTAACGATTGCCCCATTAAAGTAAAACCATTAGAATGGCCCCGAATTTTACTGGCCTTACTATGGTGACCTTTTGTTGTTAATGATCGACAACTACGACTCATTTACCTTTAATTTAGTGCATTACTTTCAAGCATTAGGGCAAGAGGTTGTCGTTTATCGTAATGATGAAATTTCATTACAAGAAATCGAAAAAATGGCTCCTCACTTTATAGTGATTTCCCCTGGTCCTTGCGATCCCGATAGCGCAGGAATTTCACTAGCTGTTGTGAAACACTTTTCAGGTAAAATTCCATTATTAGGGGTTTGTTTAGGCCATCAATGTATTGCTCAATATTTTGGCGCGATTGTCGAAAAAGCGCGTAAAGTAATGCATGGGAAAACTTCCTTAATTACCCACAATAATCAAGGACTATTCTCAGGCTTGCCACAACCTTTAGAAGTCACTCGTTATCACTCACTCATTGTTAATAAAGCTTCCCTCCCCGAATGCCTTGAAATTTCGGCTTGGACTGTTAAAGATGAAAAGTTAGTCGTAACTGATACTCTCAATCAAGTAGAGGAAATTATGGCGCTACAGCACAAAAGCTTACCTATATGCAGCGTACAATTTCATCCTGAATCAGTATTAACAGAGCAAGGACAGAACTTACTCGCAAACTTTATTAAGAAATACCAAGATTATCCGATAGCTTAACTATCATTAAATTGGAGTTCATCGACAAACTCCAATACACTTACACAAAGCAATACTTAACAAAGCCTTTTGAACATTATGCAAATTTTTGATAATCATCCCACTATTAGCACTATTTATCAACGTGCAGTAGCCTTGTCTATTAGTAAAGAATTTGCAGAGCAATTGAGCGGAAAAATAGTCGTAGTAGACCACCAAGGCAGCGAGCAAGAGAACCGTCGCCGAGAACTCTTATCGGTTGAGGTAGCCACTCAGCAAGAGAAAATTATTGCTGCTCATGGCGAAGAGCACTTTAAAAAACAAGTAATGAACACCTTTGCAGCGCAAGTAAAAAGTAAGCTTAATAATGACTTTAATAGTAAAGAGTATTTGTACCAAGAAGTACTCGGTATTGAAGATACCGCACCGCGGATACTTGACACCCTATCAACCCGTGCGGCTTCGGTTAACCAAATTAAGCCACTAGCAACACTTCTGCCTTGGCTTTGTACTGATTTAATTAACTTGGTTAACAAACCACAGTACCGTAAAAGAGCTGACGTACAAGTAAATGACGCTAAACTCGCCTTAAGTTACATTGGCTTGGATAACTTAAAACAAGTAATGCCAACCTTTATTTTAAAGCATTGGCTACCCGCAAGTACTGCACCTTTTTCATTAATGAAACGAAAGTTATGGAACGATAGCTTATCTATCGCCTTGGCTGCGGGTGTTTTAGCAAAAGAGCAAGAGCTTGATTGGTTCACCGCTTTTACAACGGGCATGTTATCTAACATTGGACAGCTTGCTGTTACACAGTGCTTTTTCACTACCGTTAATACTAAACACAAAAAAGAAGTGCGTGAGGCTTTTCAAGCAAAAGACAAGCGTTTACACAATATATTGCTCAATCTAGATATTTCAGAACCACTATTACTTGAACAGCTTTTATTACGCAGTAGTAAGCTATCTGCCGACTTAGTCGAGCAAATGAACTTTGAACGCTTGGCTATAACTGAGCCAATGTTTGATTTAGCTTATGCTGATCACATCACTAAAATGTGCCCTATAGCGCAGGTTGTCGCAAAAGCGAAAGCCTATGTTGCCTTTCGGGCACTCGCTAAAGATAACTTGATTAATAGTGATGAAAGCAAAGCACTACTGAGTAATACTAAATTAACGTCAGCAGAAATCTCATTATTGAAAAAAAGTGACATTGATCATATTAAGTTAATTTTTAGCTAAGTTAGCAGCAATTTATCGCCTTTTAGACCCAAAAAAGGCCATAAAGAATAATTTTTTTCTGCGTAATTATGATATTTGCTCATTTGTGCATTTTTTATTAACAAGTAGCGAGCGCTATACCAGCCATTGCTAATTTGCTCAAAAAACCTCCTCAATAAATATTCATCTTTGTTGAATAAAATCAACCGAAGCTTTATTTTACCTAGCCTGCAGCCACGCAGAGCAAGACAAATAGCAGCTAACCTGTCATACTATCACTCTATTTTTTGGATAACAGCCGACGTATTTTTCAGCAAAAAAGTCCTGCTAACATTATTTAATTGGACAATATCTCTACTTAAAAAAGTAAGCTACTATGGCTATAGTTATTTAAAACATTACCACTTATATAAATGAGGATTTGAAATGTCAGAACATTTTTCTGTTGATCGCGAACTTTTTAATGAAGTTATGGTTCCTAACTATGCCCCTTCAGCGGTTATTCCAGTACGTGGTAAAGGTTCACGCGTGTGGGATCAACAAGATAATGAATACATTGATTTTGCTGGCGGTATTGCCGTAAGTGCATTAGGTCACTGTCATCCTGCATTAGTCGGCGCATTAAAAGAGCAAGGCGAAAAGATTTGGCACTTGTCTAACGTACTAACCAATGAGCCTGCATTACGCTTAGCCAAAAAATTAGTTGATAACACTTTTGCTGAAAAAGTATATTTTTGTAATTCAGGCGCAGAAGCGAATGAAGCAGCGTTAAAGTTAGCACGTCGTTGGGCATTAGAAGTTCACGGTGAAGAAAAATCACAAATCATTGCCTTTAAACAAGGTTTTCACGGCCGTACTTTCTTTACTGTAACAGTAGGCGGTCAGGCAGCATACTCTGACGGCTTTGGCCCGAAACCTGGCAATATAGATCACGCTGAATACAATAACCTTGATAGCTTAAAAGCACTTATTTCAGATAAAACTTGTGCGGTTATGATTGAACCATTACAAGGTGAAGGTGGTATTGTTGCACCAACAGATGAGTTTATTAAGGGTGTACGCGAGCTTTGTAATCAACACAATGCTTTATTAATTTTTGATGAAGTACAAACAGGTCTTGGTCGTTTAGGTAGCTTATATGCTTATATGGACCTTGGTGTAACACCTGACATTTTAAGTTCAGCCAAAGGTTTAGGTGGTGGCTTCCCAATTGGCGCAATGTTAACAACAACTGATATTGCTCAACATTTAAAAATAGGTACGCACGGCAGTACTTATGGTGGTAACCCATTAGCTTGTGCTGTAGGCGAAGCGGTACTTGATACCGTAAACACACCTGAAGTATTGGCCGGCGTTAAAGCTAAATCAACATTATACGTTGACGGCTTAAATGCAATTAATGCCAAATATAACGTTTTCTCAGAAATACGCGGTAAAGGTCTATTAATTGGTGCGGTTTTAAATGAAAACTATCAAGGTAAAGCTAAAGATTTTTTAAATGCCGCCATGGCTGAAGGTGTAATGACCTTAGTTGCTGGTGCAAGCATTGTTCGTTTTGCTCCTTCATTAGTGATTTCTGATGATGATATCACTGAAGGCTTAGTACGTTTTGAGCGTGCTGTAGCTAAAATGGTTAAGTAGAGCCTACTAAACAATCATACGCCGCAAGTTATCTGTCGATACTACTTCCTGTAATTATCGACAGATATAATATCAATTCATCGAGAGCATTTATGATCATTGTACGTCCTATTACACAAAGCGATCTGAGCGATTTACATCGTATAGCCGTAGAATCTGGCCATGGATTTACTTCACTTCCTGTGAATGAGCAGTTGTTAAACCAGCGTATTACCCATGCCGAAAAATCATTTAATAAAGCCGTTACCCAGCCTGGTGATGAAGGTTATTTATTTGTGATGGAAGATACCGAAACCGGTAAAGTCGTAGGTACCAGTGGCATTGAAGCCGCGGTAGGTTTAGATGATGCCTTTTATCATTATCATTTAGGCAAAGTAGTTCATAGCTCACGCGAGTTAAATATTTACAACACTGTTGAAACATTATCATTATGTAATGATTACACTGGCGCGAGTGAAATTTGTACTTTATTTTTAAGTGATACACACCGTAAAAATAATAATGGTCGCTTTTTATCTCGCTTCCGCTTTTTATTTATTGCTGAGCATGCCGAAAGGTTTTCTGAAACAATTATCGCCGAAATGCGTGGCATTTCAGACGAACATGGTCGCTCTCCTTTTTGGGACTGGTTAGAGAAGTACTTCTTTTCTATGGACTTTCCGACGGCTGACTACTTAACAGGTATTGGTAAAAAAGTATTTATTGCGGAGTTAATGCCTAAATACCCTATTTATGTCAATTTATTGAGTAAAGAAGCGCAAGCGGTTATTAACCAAGTACACCCTAAAACATTACCTGCGATTCGCTTATTAGAAGCCGAAGGTTTCTCACGCCGAGGTTATGTCGATATTTTTGATGGCGGACCAACAGTTGAGGCAAATGTAAATAGCATACGTGCCATTAACCAAAGCCAACGCTGTCAGGTAATTATTGGCGATGTACAATCTACTGATAATTATATTATTTGTAATACGCAAGTTGCTAATTTTAGAGCAACACAAGCGCCACTTTCTTATAGAGAAACTGCGCAACAAGTCGTAATCAGCCAAGCAGTGGCTGATGCATTATTAGTAAAAGAAGGCGATTGGGTTCGCTTACTCGCTAATTAAGTACACCAAAATAACTAACACACAACAGTAGTTTTCATCTTAGTAAATAAAAACTACTGCCATTACATTGTATTTGGTATTCACCTAATGTAATGCACTTAATATCAATGAGAAGGAATAATTATGTCTCAGCACAACGTTCAATTTATTAACGGCCAATGGCAAGCGGGCTTAGGCCATGAAGTAAGTTCATTAAACCCAGCACGTAATGAAGTTATTTGGCAAGGTAAAACAGCCTCTGTCGAGCAAGTCAATGAAGCGGTATTAAGTGCCCGTAATGCGTTTGAAACTTGGTCAAATATCAAGCTTGATGAACGTATTGCTATTGTTGAAAAATTTGCAGTATTACTAGGCGAAAACAAAGACGTCTTAGCAACCACCATAGCCCTTGAAACAGGAAAGCCTAAATGGGAAACCTTAGGCGAAGTTGGCGCTATGGTAGGAAAAATTGCAATTTCATTAAAAGCTTACAATGAACGTACCGGGACTGTTGAAAACCCAATGCCTGGCGCTAAAGCATTTATTCGTCATAAACCTCATGGTGTTGTTGCTATTTTTGGTCCTTATAACTTCCCAGGTCACTTACCTAATGGTCATATAGTGCCAGCACTTATTGCTGGTAATACCATCGTATTTAAACCAAGCGAATTAACGCCACGTGTTGCTGAAGAAGTACTAAAAATATGGGAGCAAGCAGGCTTACCTGCAGGCGTTATCAATTTAGTACAAGGTGAAGTCGAAACAGGTAAAGCCTTAGCAAGTAATAAATTTATCGATGGTTTATTCTTTACCGGTAGCTCTACTACGGGTCATTTATTACATGAACAGTTTGGTGGTCAACCGGGTAAAATTTTAGCCTTAGAAATGGGCGGCAATAACCCATTAGTTGTTAAAGACGTTGCTGATATTAACGCTGTGGTTCATGATATTGTACAGTCAGCTTTTGTAACAACAGGCCAACGTTGTACTTGTGCTCGCCGTTTGTTTATTGAAAACAATGAACAAGGTGACGCAATTCTTGCTAAATTAATATCAGTCACTAAAGACCTAACAATTGGTCACTATAATGATGAAAATCAGCCATTTATGGGTTCAATGATTTCAGAAAAAGCGGCTTTAGGTTTAGTTGATGCTCAACAAAAACTAATTGAGCTAGGCGCTACATCATTAGTTGAATTAAAGCACTTAGAAGCCGGTACTGGTTTTATCTCAGCAGGTATTATTGATGTTACCGCAATTGCCGCAGATGTTCCTGATGAAGAATACTTTGGCCCTTTACTAAAAGTTTATCGTTATAGTGACTTTGATAAAGCCATTGATGAAGCTAACAATACTGGCTTTGGCTTATCTGCGGGTTTACTCAGTGATAGTGAAGCAGACTACCAGCACTTCTTCCGCCGAATTCGTGCGGGTATTGTGAACTGGAACAAACCTATTACTGGCGCAAGCAGTGCCGCACCTTTTGGTGGTATTGGCGCGAGTGGTAACCACCGAGCAAGTGCATTTTATGCAGCTGACTATTGTGCATATCCAATTGCCTCAGTAGAAGCAGATAAAGTCTCTTTACCTGAAAGCTTAACACCTGGTTTACATATTTAATGGTTGCGCACACTATCAGCCAACAATTCACTGCTAACAGCAGTGAATTGTTCAAAAATGCCTTTCGCTTATTTATAAAAAATGGTGATTTTCTTGGCTTAACGCGTCAATTCGAGCATAGCTTTGATCACAAGTTCAGTGATGATCTTTCATCATTAACATTTAGAGTAACGGCGGCAACAGCGACCTTAATCGATACTGGTGTATTGCTTATTGAGCCTGATAGTTTATTGACTGCTGGTCATGATAAAGCCACATTCAATAAAAACATTATTATTTCATCAGGTATTCATGGTAATGAAACCGCGCCAATTGAAATAGTACAACAAATAGTTAATGATATTATTCAAGGTAAAACACAGGTTAAGCACCGTACCTTATTTATCATCGGTAATCCGGTATCGATGAATATCGCTAAACGCTTCCAAGGTGAAAACCTCAACCGACTATTTTGTGGCAAACACCAAAGCATTACCCCTTGCTATGAAAAATATAGAGCCGAAAAGCTAGAGCAATACGTTACTGACTTCTTTACCGCTAAAAGCAGCATTACTGACGTAGAAGACAGTAGCACAGACAAGCAAGCAAAAAATTATCATTATGATTTGCACACTGCCATTCGTAGCTCTAAATACGAAAAGTTTGCAATTTACCCGTACCAAGATGATAAACCTTGGGATAAAGAGCAGCTAACATTTATGGCCGCTTGTGGTGTTAACACCATCTTATTTGGTCACGCACCTAGTGGTACCTTCTCATATTTTAGTAGTGCCAATTTTTCAGCGCATGCCTTTACTGTTGAGTTAGGTAAAGTAAAAGCATTTGGTGAGAATGATATGCAAAATTTTACTGCTATGTACAGTAACCTAACACGCCTTGTTAGCGCACAGTCTATTTCATTAGACTTATTTGATAATAGTAATTTTACTTTATTTAATGTCCTTAACGACATCACCAAACACAGCGACGACTTTAAGTTATTGATCGATAATGATGTGAAAAACTTTACCTCTTACCCTATAGGAACACAGCTTTCTTCAGATAACGGTAACGACTATATCACCCGTGTTGACGGTGAAAGTATTGTATTTCCGAACGCTAATGTGGGGATTGGTCAGCGAGCTGCACTAATGGTTGCCCCTTGCAAGCTTTAAGTGACTGTTGTTAAATATGTTAAGCTATACTCAAAAAAAGTGAAAATATGAACTGAACTTACATTGAAGTAGCTTGAGTATAACTAGCTGCTATACTGAAATGAGTCACCACTTACTCTTGTGAAAGATGGCTCACTTCAAAGCTTATTCATTCGAGTAACTTTCATGTAAATTGATATAGCCACTGTTTTTAATGAGATAAATAAACGATAGGATAGAGATTGTATTATGGTTACAGATACCGACGGTTATGTGCAAATTATTAGCTACCTCACTGAGCATCTAAATTTATTTGAAAACTCGACTAGCTCAGCATTAAGCACTGATACTGTAATGGCAGCCATTGAGGTTGAATTGGGCGAGCAAATTATTGCGGTATGTAGTCAAAACGATAGCTTAACTTACAACCAACGTAATGCAATAATTCGTGAAGTAGACGCAATTCTTTACGACTTAGAAGAAATTTTATCAGGCGTAGTCAACAACAAAGTAAACAGCGCTCAAAAAGAGTTTATTGCAGAGTTTGCTGGTTTAATAAAAAACTTATTTGATGGCGTTATTCACAGTCAAAAACTAGCGCAATAGTCGCCCTACTCCCCAAAAATTACAACCTAGCCAAACAGCCTAGCCCTTCTAAAAATTTTTGCGCAGATAACTATTACACCATTAAACTGGTGTAATAAGCGCATCTTAGTTAAAATCCTTGCTTCTATATATTTCTGTTGAGAGCATTATGAAAGCACAAGTAAAATGGTTAGGCGAAGAACTTTTTTTAGGTACCTCTGAAAGTGGTCACACACTTGTCCTTGATGCCAATGGTGGCACATTAGCTCCAAGCCCTATGGAAAGTGTATTAATTTCTTTAGGTGGCTGTTCATCGGTAGATGTGGTCAGCATTTTACATAAAGCCAAACAAAATATTCAAGGCTGCACAGTTGAATTAAATGGTAATCGCGTTGATAGCACACCTAAATTATTCGATACAATTCATTTGCACTTTGTTATTCGTGGCACCGATGTTAACCCTAAACATGTAGAGCGCGCGGTTAACTTATCAGCTGATAAGTATTGCTCTGTAGCTTTAATGCTAAATGCAAAAGTAAGCATCACTCATGATTTTGAAATTATTGCGTGTTAAATGTCGACCACGAATAAAATATCACTTTATGGCTTTAATAACTTAACAAAAAGTTTAAGTTTTTCTTTCTATAAAGTGCATTACCTAGATAACGATAAAGTCAGTAAGCAATATGACCAGTTTATTAATGAGAATTACAACGCGCATAAGCTAAGCGAATTATTAACTCATATTTGTCATGCTATTGGCGGTAATGTTTTAAACATTGCCTCGCAAGACTATCAACCTCATGGTGCCAGTGTTACGTTGATGATGTCGGAAGAAGCGCAACCAGAATCTTTGGTTGCTCATTTAGATAAAAGCCACTTGTGCATCCATACCTACCCAGACGATAACCCCCAAAATAAACTCGCTATATTTAGAGCTGACATTGAACTTTCAACCTGCGGTGTTATTTCGCCGTTAAAAGTTATTAACACTCTAATAAACCATTTCAACGCTGACGTTATAGACATTGATTACCGGATTCGAGGCATGACTCGTGATAGTCATGGCAACAAATTATTTATTGATGACAGCGTAGTAACAATTAGTGATAGCTTTAACGCTATGGTTAAAAGCAATTACCAGTTTCAAGATAATAACTTAAGTCAATACAACTTGTTTCATACTAAACTAGCCCGTCAGCAAAGTTCGTTAGTTGATATTATTTTTGCGGCTGAGGACATTAATTTGTCACCGACACAGCTGAGCTTATTACAACAACAAGTAAACCATGAAATAAACTCACTTTTCATCCAAAAAGCTAATGAGGCGACAGATAAATAGTAGATTCATTCATAAGCTCTATAAGAACACTGTAAGCGCTTTGTGGCTCTGCTTGCGTTACTAACACCTATTGCCATGATAGCTTCTAACTGCTTAGCCACACTACATAAGCTCCTAGCTTTCCATCAATCGATAATCCCCCGCACTAACGGGTGAAGTAAATCAACTAAACCAATTTCAACATCAGGAAGTTAATGGGGGCTGCTTTAGTTAGTGTTAACGCAACCTGAGCAGGTTCCCAAATGGCATTTGTCATTATTTTATAGTTGATGAATATTTATTGCGACTTATCACAATAGCAATTGCTGTAATATACAAAGAACATGAAGCCTTTCAGATAGTAACCTAGGTCTAAGAGTTGTTCAACTTGAGTGCTTCCAGACTAGACGTTTCTTACAATATAAAACGATCCTAAGCGCCTACTATCCACCCTATACTCAATATATAGCGATTTCCTTGTATGACTTTTGAGACTTGATGCTCGCTAACGTCGGGACGAAATAACTTAATTCTATTATTTGTAAATATTGGCGGTGAACATTGAAAGTCACCACCTAGCTTTGCACTCTTAAGTACTATATTTAACCGGTAATGTTTACCTGACTCAACTTTATCTGTATGTGGTGCAATTTCACTTCCCTCTGGAAATTTAAGCAAATAAGTATCAAACTTGATTGGCCACATTGCCCCACAGATCAGCATTTTATCGTAGCCTGACTGTTGTCGGCCTCGCTCCCAGCGAAATAGTTTACGTAATATAGACATGAAACTTCTCAAACGGTTTACTTAACATTATTATCGCGATGCTCTATAAAATGTTAGCTCAAATAAGAAACAGTAACAGAAGGTTATTTTCTCTGTTAAATAATTAATTACATCGCCACATGATTAGGGTTAATTTTTGATGTTAAAACATGATCTTGCCACGAACCAGCTATTTTTAAGTATGACTTAGCTACCCCTTCTTTTTCAAAGCCAAGCCTTGCTAACAATCTATCACTGCGAATGTTTGACGTAATATAGTTTGCCATAACGCGGTGCAATTCTCGTTGAGAAAATACATATTCTAGAGATGCTTGCAGCATCTCAAACATTAAGCCTTTTCCTTGGTCTGCCATATTAACGGAGTAACCTAAGTGGCAGGCTTGAAAGACACCTTGAACAATATTTGAGTAATTACAACAACAAATAATTTTAGTGCGTTTTTTGTCAAGAGCAACAAAAGCGATTGAGGAGCCTGATTTGAAATTATCAAAATTCTGTGCCACGCGCTTTCTCACGGCTTCATCGGTAAAATACTCGTCTGATCTTAATGGTTCCCACTTAGCTAAATGAGCTCGGTTAGCTCTCTCATATGTTGCTAAGAGTTGATAATCTTTCGGCTCTAAAATAGTAATAATTAAATTTTTTGTTATTAATTCTGGAGTAAACTCTGTCACTAAAACCTCTCGACACATAACACCCACGACACTGTCTATTATATTACCACTCTATCACCATGGCTTGGCGGGGTTGAAGTAACCGTAAAGAGCAAATCACTTTCATGTTGGTTACTTAATTTGTGTATTGCCTTTGCAGGAATATATATACCCTCATTAGGGTTTAACTCAAATATTTCCCCGTCAAGCTCCATGCTTGCTACCCCCGATAAAATGAAAAAGAACTGCTCTGCTGTACTATGAAAATGACGTTGCTCAGAGCAACCCGAAGGAACACGTTCTTGGATCACACTTAAATTTTTAGATTGAACTAAATGCCAACCTTCACATTGATCTCCCCAAAAATAATGCTCAGCCGACTTTTTGCTTATAACAGTCAAAATTCCTCCTTAAAATACAAGCACTCATTAGAAGTAATATCACTACACTTCCCACGGAAAGGTACATCGAAATACTTATTAATAATCAATAAATGAGAGAAAAATAAAGAGGAACTTTAACATAACAAACAGCTATTGGTTATGTTAAAGCCAACATAGCCCTTACAGCGTTAACCACAGCAAGACTAACTTAGTTTATATGACAGTAACTTATAGGTTTTTTCATTAGCCAATGAGCAATGAGTTACGCTTGAGTGTGCTTGATCAAGTAGCGAAACATTTCTATCTTTTACTTCGGTGATACTCTCTGCAATTTCATGAATAGCTAAAGTTTGCTCTTCTGTTGCAGCAGAAATACTTTCTGTCATTTGATTAATAATATCAACATATCGCATCACTTCTGATAAGGTCGCTGATGACGTTTCTATGTGTACTAAATCTTCCAAACTACGCTCTTTACATTGATCAACTTGCGCGACAGCATGAGAAGTTAACTGTTGTAACTCATTGATTATTTCAGTAATTTGATTGGTCGATAATTGTGTTCGATCTGCTAAAGATCTAACCTCATCAGCAACCACTGAAAAACCTCGACCTTGCTCTCCGGCTCTTGCCGCTTCAATGGCAGCATTTAGCGCTAATAAATTAGTTTGTTCGGCGATACTACGTATTTCAGTAATAAAACCACTAATTGAATGGCACTTTTCTTCTAAAACATTGATGTCTTGTGAAGACGTAACGAGTTCATTCGCATTACCACTTAAGGAGTCATTAAGTTTTTCTAACTGACTCTTATTTAAGGCAACTTCTTTCGCAATGCACCGAGCAGTGTCTGTTGTTTGCTGAACATTTTGAGCCACCTCTTTAGCACTTGCTTCAAGTTGAATAGTGGCAGCAGAAACTTGTTCGCACTGCATATTCTGGTTGGTTAAGCTCTCCTCAGTACTATGAGCATTATCTTCAACTTTTTTACTGACATCTTGTAAGTCTTCAATGGCGCTATTCATTTTATGAGTAAACTGAATAAAACGATTAACTGCATCAACCACTTCACCAAACTCATCATCAGTTTCTTTAGTAATTTGCATTGAGAAGTCTCTTTTTTTAACCACTTCTTCAATACTTTTTACCGCATTTTTTATTGGTAAAATAATAATATTAATCAACTTAGCGATAAAAACTGCTAGCGCTACTGAAATAATAATAAATAACGCAAGCGAAATAATAACAACCCAAGTTGACTTACTGTCAATGTGCTCTGTCGCGTTAACCACCGACTCTGCCAACAACTCTTCAGCATTGTGGGTTGCTGAACGCATTTCACCCATAACACCTTCATTCGGTGTTAAACCTATTATGGTGTTTAACTTCGCAAAACTACTCATTGCATTTTGATAACTATTTATAAATGCAACTGCATCTTTATTTCGCGACTCTCTGACACTAAGTTCACCAAGAGTGCTTATTATAGATTCTATATACTTGCTTTCATTTCTCAGCATATAATCTTTTTCGTGGCGACGTATTGTCAGTAATAAAACTTGGCTAGTTAAGTCGTTTTCTAAGGTGAGAAATTCTTCTAGTTGATGGGTTGCATCGCGTAATAGCGCATACTGGCCGGAGTTTTTATCTAACCCTTGCTCTATCATCAGTTGCGTTAACATTAAAAATTTTTCGTTATAGCTTGCGAACACTTCTCTGAGTTTATGAACTTCAATATTGACACTAACGCTTCGGTTTAGCTCATCTATATTATCAAGTGTAAGAGTAAGTGATTGATAGTTTTTATTAAACTTTTCTATGTACTTTTCATTTTTTCGTAAAATAAAGTCTTTCTCGCTGCGACGTAACTGTAATGAAAAAATACTGAGCTGTTGTATATGACTTTTAAGCTGTTCCATTTGCTTTAGCTGATGGTTAAAAAAGCTTGTTGTCGCCAATAAAAGTAACAAAGCCAAAATAACAGCAGCGAGTAAAATGAGTAACTTACGTTGAATAGATAGAGTGTGTGAAGGCAATTGATATCCCCTTATCGCCAGTATTAATCCTTAATATATAAAAGGTAGCACAAAATAACTCGACTACAATAAAGTGGCAGATAATTTATCAATAAGTGGTTTTATAAACGCCAGCAACCATAAATTCTAGGTATTAAAATAATGCTCAGTGGCAGTTTTTTTTTACAGGTCGCTCATCCAGTCAAGCTGTTTATTAGCCTGACTTTTTCGCTCCATTAAATCACGAATAAACGGGGTTAAAATAAGCTCCATTGCTAAGCCCATTTTACCGCCAGGCACAACCAATGTACTCACTCGTGACATAAAAGAGCCATCGATCATGCGTAAGTAATATTGAAAATCGACGTTTTTCATTTCTCTAAAGCGAATCACTACAAAGCTTTCGTCTAATGTTGGAATGGCTTTAGCGCTAAATGGGTTTGAAGTATCAACCGTTGGGACACGCTGAAAATTAATATGAGTACGAGAAAATTGTGGCGTTATAAACGAAATATAATCTTCCATACTACGCACAATACTTGCGGTTACCGCTTCTCGACTATGGCCACGCTTATTAGTATCTCGAATAATTTTTTGAATCCACTCTAAATTAACGATAGGCACCATGCCGATAAGTAAATCAACATGTTGAGCAACATTGTTTTCTTCTGTCACTACACCGCCATGTAGCCCCTCATAAAAGAGTAAATCAGTGCCCTCACCTAACTCCTCCCATGGGGTAAAAGTCCCCGGCATTTGGTTATATGGCACCGCATCATCAAATGTATGTAAATAGCGTCGAGTTCGCCCTTTTCCTGTTTCGCCATAATCACGAAATAGACGCTCTAATGCATCAAAATCATTGGCTAAATTGCCAAAGTAGCTAATGTTGCGTTGTTTCTCTTTCGCTTTACGTTTTTCAAAATTCATTTCTTGGCGCGAAAAGCGGTGAAAGCTATCACCCTCAACATTCACAGGGCGGACGCCTAAGGTTCGAAATATATGTTCAAATGATGCAGTTGTTGTTGAGGTACCAGCGCCAGAGGAGCCAGTAACTGCAATAATAGGATTTCGAGAAGACATAGCAATAGCCAGAGTTAGAGAAAATATCTGGCTATTTTATACGGTGAATTGTTACTAAGGTCAAGCGATTGCCATTTACCCGCAGCAACTCAAGCACTTGAGCTAATAATAAACCTTAGTTGAGATTAAATAACTTGCTCGCCATTTTTCATTAAGGAAACCAGAGGATTAACGCCAAATTGATAGCACAGTTCAGCTGGCTGGCTAATATTCCATAGGGCAATATCAGCATCAAACCCAACCGCAAGCTGCCCTTTATTTACCGATAGCCCTAATGCTTTAGCGCCATGACAAGTAACCCCTGCTAACGCTTCACTTGGCGTTAATCTAAATAAGGTGCAGCCCATATTTAACATTAATTGAATATTATGTAGCGGTGAAGTGCCCGGATTGGCATCGGTAGCCAATGCCATTGGCACATCATATTTACGTAATAAGTCCATCGGCGGTAACTGAGTTTCTCGAAGAAAATAAAACGCCCCTGGTAACAGTACGGCGGTCATGCCTGATTTTTTCATCGCTTTAACGCCAGCTTCATCTAAAAATTCAATGTGATCTGAAGACAGCGCGTTATAAGTGGCAGCAAGCTCGGTTGCCCCTAAATTAGATAATTGCTCGGCATGTACTTTAACGGATAAACCATGCTTTTTAGCTGCTGAAAATACTTGCTCGGTTTGTGCTAGATTAAAACCTACCCCTTCACAAAAAACATCGACACTGTCAGCCAATTTTTGTTCAACAACTACAGGCATCATATCATTACATACTAAGTCAATATAATCTTGCGGCTTATCTTTGTATTCAGTTGGCAGCGCATGTGCCCCTAAAAAGGTTTTTTTAACAGTTACTGGTAAAGCTTGTGCTAATTGCTCGGCAACCTTAAGCATTTTCACTTCATTTTCGGTATCTAAACCGTAACCTGATTTTATTTCTACTGTTGTTACCCCTTGCTCATGCAACGCTTGTAAACGTGGGAGTGCTGCATTAAATAATGTTTCCTCACTCGCAGCGCGGGTTGCTGTTACGGTAGAAACAATACCGCCACCAGCAGCGGCTATTTCTTGATAACTTTTTCCTTGCAGGCGCATTTCAAACTCATTAGCTCGACTACCGCCATAAACAAGGTGTGTATGACAATCAATTAACCCTGGAGTCAACCACTTTCCTTCTCCGTCAACCACTTTAATCGTACTATGATCATAATCAGGCAATTCAGACATTAAGCCAAGCCAAGCAATTTTACCTTGCGAAACAGCCAAGGCTGCTTGGTTCATTTCACCGTAACTATTGCCACCATCAGACATGGTTGCTAAATTAACGTTAATGTAAAGTGTTTGCCAAGAGTGTGAATTAATCATAGAAAGTGCCTATTTGTTGCGCTGATAAAGTTTATAGTTGTTGTGTTTAACTAGGGGCGGTTGATCTTTCGTGGTTAAATTTTGTTCGATATAAAAGCGTTTTAATCGCGGCGGACAG
>NZ_JAHKPW010000085.1:77119-127957 GCF_018860755.1 Colwellia sp. D2M02
GCGGCGGACAGTGTGTTGCCTAGTCATTCTAAGCAAATACTGTTCAACAAAAATCTGCAAAAACAATCTCGAAAGAGCAACAGCCCCTCGCGCCATAACACATGATGTAAGCTAATGCGCTTCCCCTAGTATGGCTTTTCATTTAACACAACGCGATATTACCGCTAAACCCCTCCACTTACAACTTGTATATACAAGTATTGCCTTTTCTTAGCATTTGTGCGATCTTATCAGCACGTTCACTTAATTTCAGATAAAAAATGGCAGATACCAGTACCACCAAAAAAGTAGTTAAGCCTGCTAAATATAGCGTGATAAAACAATATATTTGCGAAAATATTGAGTCAGGCGAATGGCCACAAAATGCCAAAGTGCCCTCTGAAAATGAATTAACACAACAGTTTGACGTTAGTAGAATGACCGCAAGGCGCGCGTTGCAAGAGTTAACTGAGCAAGGTATTTTAGTACGATCTCAAGGTGCAGGAACCTTTGTCGCAACATTTAAATCTCAGTCATCTCTTTTAGAAATACGTAATATTAGTGATGAAATTAGTGAGCGTGGTCACAGCCATCATGCTAAACAACTCTTACTGAAGTCGATTGCCGTCACTGAAGAACTCGCTATTTTACTCAACTTAAAAAATAATGAGCATGTCTATTATTCTGAAATTTTACATTGTGAAAATAAACACCCAATTCAGCTAGAGCAACGCTATGTTAATGCGAGTTTAGTACCTGAGTATTTATTACAAGACTTTACTGAAATCACCCCACATGAATACTTATCATCAGTAGCACCATTAACTGAAGCAACACATGAAATTGAAGCGGTTTTAGCAAGCAGTGTGGTATGCGAGCAATTAGAAATTGATAAACAGACCCCTTGTTTACAAGTAAAACGAAGAACTTGGTCAAAACAAGGTGTTGTCAGTGTTGCTATATTAACCGCTCCAGGTGACAAATACCGTTTAGGTAGCCATTTAAAGTTTTAAAGACAATCCGCTCTTACCTGCCAATATCGTTAACAGCACTTTCGTTGATAATGACACGCTTATTGAAAAATAAAGTAACGAAAAAGCGCTACGCCAAAGTGATTGACGTAGCGCTTTTTTAATTGTTTACAGCTTAATAATCAACCTGTTATTAGGTTAGTTAAAACGATAGCTGAGATAAAATATCGTCTTCAACTAAATTAGCTAATGTTACTTTCAGTTTAGGTGTGCGAGCCATTTCACGTTTAATCGCGAAATTAGCTTCTTCATTACGTGCCCAACTACGACGAGCAATACCATTGTTTACATCGAATAATAACATAGACTTTAATCGTCGCTCTGCAGCTTCGCTACCGTCAAGCAACATACCAAAGCCACCATTAACAACCTCACCCCAACCAACACCACCGCCATTATGAATTGAAACCCAAGTTGCACCACGGAAACTATCACCAATAACATTGTGAATAGCCATATCTGCGGTGAAACGACTACCATCATAAATGTTTGATGTTTCACGGAATGGCGAATCAGTACCAGAAACATCATGGTGATCACGACCTAAAACTACTGGGCCAATTTCGCCCGCTTCAATCGCATCATTAAACGCTTTAGCAATTTCCATACGACCTTGAGCATCGGCGTAAAGAATACGCGCTTGTGAGCCAACCACTAACTTATTTTGTTTAGCGTCTTCAATCCAAGTGATGTTGTCTTGCATTTGCTGTTGAATTTCTTCAGGAGAATCCGCCATAATTTTTTTCAATACTTGCGCGGCAATAGCATCAGTTTTGTCTAAGTCTTCAGACTTACCTGACGCACAAACCCAGCGAAATGGACCAAAACCATAGTCAAAACACATTGGGCCTAAAATATCTTGTACATATGACGGGTATTTAAAATCAATACCATTTTCTGCCATAACATCGCCGCCTGCACGTGATGCTTCAAGTAAGAAAGCATTACCGTAGTCAAAGAAATAAGTGCCACGCGCAGTATGCTTGTTTACAGCATCGGCATGACGCTTTAAAGTTGCCTGTACTTTCTCTTTAAACACTTCAGGCTCTTCACGAATTAAACGATTTGATTCTTCATAGCTAATATCTACAGGATAATAACCGCCTGACCAAGGGTTATGAAGTGAGGTTTGATCTGAGCCCAAATGCACATAAATTTCTTGTTCATAAAAACGTTCCCAAACATCAACGATATTACCAATATAAGCAATAGAAACGACTTCTGCATTCGCCTGTGCCGTTTTAACACGGCTAATAAGGGCATCCATATTATCAATTAATTCGTCGACCCAGCCTTGCTGATGACGCTTGGTTGCCGCATTAGCATTAACCTCGGCACAAACCGTTACACAATTAGCAATATTACCGGCTTTAGGTTGTGCACCACTCATACCGCCTAACCCCGCAGTCAGGAATATTTTGCCTTGTGGGCTTTCCCCTTTATTCAACACTTTACGAAATGCGTTCATTACCGTGATAGTGGTACCGTGTACAATGCCTTGTGGGCCTATGTACATAAATGAACCCGCGGTCATTTGACCGTATTGCGTAACACCTAAAGCATTAAATTTTTCCCAGTCATCTGGCTGAGAATAGTTAGGGATCATCATACCGTTAGTAACAACAACACGTGGCGCATCTTGTGATGATGGAAATAAGCCCATAGGGTGCCCTGAGTAAATATGTAAAGTTTGGTCACTTTCCATTTCACTTAAATACTTCATTGCTAATAAGTATTGCGCCCAGTTTTGGAACACCGCACCGTTACCACCATAGGTAATTAGCTCTTCAGGGTGCTGTGCTACAGCAGGGTCAAGGTTGTTATCTACCATTAACATAATGGCCGCAGCTTGTTGGCATTTGGCTGGATAGTCATGCACTGAACGCGCTTTTAAGTCATAACTTGGCTTAAAGCGGTACATATAAATACGGCCAAAATCTTTTAACTCTTGGGCAAATTCAGTTGCGAGCTCTTGGTGCCATTCTTTTGGGAAATAACGTAAAGCGTTTCTTACCGCTAACTGCTTTTCATCAACGCTAAGGATATCTTTACGTTTAGGGGCACGATTGGCATCGGCTGGGTATGGCTTTGCTTTTGGTAATACGCTAGGAATACCTTGCTGTATGCTCTCTTTTAAAAGCGCTTGTTCTTGAGAATTCATTGGTGTCTCCATGATAAAGGCAGCCTTAGTTAACTTTAAGTGCTTGTGATTTAACTAATGTAATCATCGCGTCAATGTCAGGTTTTAACAGTCTGTCTTCTTCGAGCTTCGCGACTTTTTCTCTAATTATTTTATGATTAAGTTCAATAATCTCTGAGCATTTATTTGGGCGTCTGAACTCTATGGCTTGTGCTGCATACATTAATTCAATCGCCAATATTTTTTCAATATTTCCTAAAATCTGGTTTAATTTTCGGCCAGAAATACTGCCCATAGAGACATGATCTTCTTGTCCCATAGATGTGGGTACACTGTCAGCTGAAGGCGGGAAACAAAGTGATTTATTTTCTGTTACTAATGCCGCGGTTGTGTACTGCGGGATCATCATCCCTGAGTTTAAACCACCAGAGCTAGTTAGTAGCCTTGGCAAGCCATGTAAGCCTTCAAGCAATAAATAACAACGGCGATCTGAAATATTACCTAATTCTGCTGCAGCAATAGAGGCGTAATCAAGTACCATCGCTAACGGTTGGCCATGAAAACTACCACCCGAAATAGCTTCTTCACTGCTGATAACAATAGGGTTATCGGTAACTGAGTTCATTTCTATTTCAGCAAGCTCTTCTAAATGGCGATAAGCATTTCGTGAGGCACCGTGAACTTGTGGGATACATCGTAGTGAATATGGATCTTGTACGCGATCACAATGAGTATGATCAGCCATATTTTCTGAGTCTTTAAAAAAACTTCTCATGCGCCCAGCAACCTCGAGGTTACCTGGGAATGGACGCGTTGCATGAAGCTCTGCTCTAAACGGAGACTCGCTGCCTTGCATGCCTTCAATACTCATTGCACCAGTAATATCAGCTAAATCCAATAAGTAACGCATTTTAGTTAATGCCGTAATAGCATGAGATAAAATAAACTGGGTACCGTTAATTAATGCTAAACCTTCTTTTGCATGTAATTCCATTGGCTCTAAACCATGCTCTTTAAGTAACTTAGCGGCTGGTACGGTTTTATCACCTTGCCCCTCTTCATTACTCCAAAATTCACCTTCACCTAATAATGGTAAGAACAAATGAGAAAGTGGCGCTAAATCACCCGACGCACCAACTGAGCCTTGTTCTGGCACCACGGGAATTAAATCAAGTTCAATAAACGCTAACATTCTTTCAACAGTTTCCAAGCGAATACCTGAAAAACCTTGGCTTAACGCATGAACTTTAGTGATTAACATTAACTTAGAGATAGCTTTAGCGATTGGCTCGCCAACACCTACCGCGTGAGTAATAAGTAAGTTTTTTTGTAATAAATTGGTTTCTTCTGGTGTGATTTGCGTATCACACAACGGACCAAAACCTGTGTTTATGCCATAAACGGCTTTATCGGAAGCTGCCATTTTGTCAACACGCTGACGGCTAGTATTAATTTTATCTAATGCTTCTTGGCAAAGCTTAGCCTGAATACTGCCGTTAGCAATACCATTTACAATATCAAGGTTTAAACGGTCAATACCATAGTTAAACGTCATTTTAAGGCTCCTAAAATTTATCTCTTGTTGCACGTAGTGCTATTTATAACAGCATTGTAACTTGCTCTAGATGTTTCATAAATGCATAATAATCGTTATTCATTCCGGATTTACCGAACTAAAATCAACTTAAAACGAGTTAACTATTATGCAAGTTCATGACGTAGATTTACGACTCCTTAGAATATTTGTCGCCATTGTTGAGTGTGGCGGTTTATCCGCAGCAGAGTCACGTTTAAATATAGGACGGTCTACCATAAGTGCGCACTTATCTGACTTAGAAGTTCGTTTAGGTATAAAGTTATGCAGTCGTGGGCGAAGTGGTTTCGAACTTACAGATATGGGCCGAGTCACTTATCAAGCATCGTTAGAGTTATTACAACAATGTGCTGCGTTTGCCAGTACTGTGGCGAGTTCAAAAAACGAGCTTTCAGGGCGTGTCACTATTGCAACTATTGATACGTTAATCAACGATCCCCGTTGTGGCGTGGCACGTGTTATTTCAGCATTGAAAACCAAAAGCGATAACATTCAGTTTGATATTAATGTATGTGAAGCACGAGAAGTAGAAACCTCGGTGATTAATGGTCGGTCATTAGTCGGTTTAGGCGTTAGTCGGCATCATTTACGCGGTTTAGATTATTACCCTTTACACAATGAAACTAACTACTTGTATTGCGGAAAAGGGCATCCATTATTCAACGGTAAACCTTCAGAAATAAAGTCGTTATTGCAAGAGGCAGAAGTGATCACCAGTCACTATATGCGTGATAAAGAAGCTAGAAACGACGGCTTAAATTATCAAAACAGCGCGACGGCTTATCATGAAGAAGGCATAGCGCACCTAATATTATCAGGTGAGTTTATTGGTTACTTACCTGAATACTATGCCAACAATTGGGTCGATAAGGGGTTATTTAAGCCTATTCTACCCGACAAATATTCTTATCAAATTCCAGTAATGTTAATTTCTTCTAAAAATAACAATACTTCACCGTTAGCAAAGGCACTGATAGAAGAAATTAAGCGCTGCCATGTCACTGTTTAAACCAGCACGTAAGCTTTATTTTTTATAGCAAACTACTCTGAAATTAGTGCGGTAGAGATATCAGCAGCTGTTTTTAGCGTTCTAATTTCACTAAACAAGTCATCTGCTTGTGAGTAATGATTTTTTAAGTATTTAAGCCATTGCTTAATGCGATTAGGGTAATATTTACTTTTATCACCATGGGTTTCAAACTCAGTATAAGCAAGCAAGAGTCTTTGTACCTCTAACCATGGCATTACCTCACTTTCTTGTTTGATTACTTTACCCAAGTTAGGGATAGTAAGTGCGCCGCGGCCGACCATAATATCTTTACAGCCTGAAACCTCTCGACACTTTTTAGCATCTTCCAAACTCCAAATATCGCCGTTGGCAATAACAGGAATCGAAATCTCATTTTTGATTTTAGCAATCCAGTGCCAATGTGCTGGTGGCTTATAACCTTCAAGTTTAGTACGTGCATGTACCGTAAGCTGATTGGCTCCTGCGGCTTCAACTGCTTGTGCATTTTCAATAGCGAGGCTTTTATCTTCATAACCTAAGCGAATTTTAGCACTAACAATAGTATCGGCAGGTACCGCTTCTTTAACCGCTTTCACTATTTGATAAAGGTTGTCAGGATCTTTGAGTAAAATAGCGCCACCACGACTTTTATTAACCGTTTTAGCTGGGCAGCCAAAGTTAATATCCACACCACTTGAACCTAGTTCAATCACTTTAGCGGCATTTTCAGCCATGTATTGAGGATATTGACCTAACAACTGCACCCGTACAGGTGTACCAGCAGGTGTGGTGCAGCCATATGCGTCGGCTTCTTTGAGTTCAGGACAGTACCGATAAAACGCTCGTTCAGAAATAACTTGATCAACAACACGAACAAACTCGGTAACACATAAGTCGTAATTGCCCACTCGTGTTAGTAAATCGCGCATCAAATGATCTAACACACCTTCCATTGGCGCTAATACTACGCGCATTATGGTGAACTACTTTTAGGCTGGCTTTTTAAGTTATCAGTACTTTTTTTTACGCAGAGTACAACAGTTATTTTTTTGATAATTAAATAAAATACCAAGGTAATACTCGCGACAATAAGGTTAATGAAAACCGTAAATAATTGACTATTTTCAGACCATAAAAAAATAGGTCCGTAACCTGAAACATTAATAGTATTTAATAAAGAAACATGCAGCCAAATAACAATAAACAGTAGTTTATTTTGATGACGCTCGATTAGTTGTTGGGATAATTCCTTCAAAAATTACTCTATAGCATGGCCTGATAAATTTCAGCGCTATTATAACCAAGAGAGCAAGTCAGGGTAAACAAATTGGTAAGATAATAAACGTTGTGCTTTATCACCATTAACAACACGGGTATCTGTTTTAGTTTCTTGCTTAGAGAATACTGGTTCAGGTAGTGAGAGAGCTTGTGCCGCTCGCTGATAATATTCTCGCTTATTCGCTTTAGTGTTACTAACGCCATTAAAAATACCACTCGCAGCATTTGTATTAAGTAACGCTAAAATAAGACCAACGGCATCTTGCTGATGGATTAAGTTAACCGCCGCATCGCCATCAGCTAATGTTTTGTTTTTTCCGACTAAAAACTTAC
Organism: Colwellia sp. D2M02; assembly: GCF_018860755.1. GTDB lineage: Bacteria > Pseudomonadota > Gammaproteobacteria > Enterobacterales > Alteromonadaceae > Colwellia > Colwellia asteriadis. Next base: position 84,484 of record NZ_JAHKPW010000085.1, read on the forward strand.
CTGGATGACGACTATCTCCCACTAAGCCAGCTAATCTCAACACATAAGCACAGCGCTGCCCATCAGCTTGAGCAAAAGCTAATGCAGCTTGCTCAGCTTCATGCAGTAGTTGCACCTTATCGGCAGAAAGTATCAAAGGTACTTCCTCAGTTACATCTCCCGATAAGCCATTATAAATTGCGCTACTACTTAACAATATAATTTGTTTTACAGCGTTGCTTTGCTCTGCGGCTTGAATTAACTGCTTTATTTTTTCAGGGTAATCAATACGCCCTTGTCGTAACTGCGGAGTTATAGCAATAACAAGCTGCTGACAATCAAATATACGGTGCTTATTCAGCGCTTCTTGCTCAGTAGGTATGAATAACAAATGCGTGTTTATACCTTGAGCGCTTAGTTCATTCACACTTTCTTCTCGGCTACGTGTAGCACTGACCTGACAGCCTTGGTTAATTAATTCTTTCGCTAACGCGCTACCTAACCAACCACAACCAATAATGCCAACACATTTATCTTTACGTGTCGCCTTATCGCCATTAACTCTACTCATTTTCTTTACCTTTAAAGACTTTAATTTGCTCAATTAACTGCTTTGCAATTGGGTTAGGCAGTGGTACTGATAAACTATACTGAGCTATTTTCCAACCGTTTGATGTTTTCATTAATACACCACTACCGCGACACAAACCATAGCTATCATTAGTTAACAGCTCGTCAAAATAGGCAACATCTGCGTTAGCTAACAAAGTAATATTTCTTTCAACCGATTGATATAACCAACCATCCCCACGCGTAAAATGAGGTGTTACAAATTCACTGAATTGTGCTTTATTCCAACGTTCGCTTGCATCGGTCCCCAAAAAAACAGCGTTGGGTGTCAGTAAGGCTAAATAACGCGTAGCATCGGCTTGCCCAGCCGCTTGATGAAAGGAATCAAGTACTTCATTTATACGTTGCTGAGTGTTTTTTTCTGATGTGCTAGTTAAATTATGGTTCGCGGTAACATTAAAGCTCACCGCTATTAATAAAACACAAACTCGTATTATTTTATTGATCATCGCTGCATTGTTCTCACTTTAAGTTTTAGTGGTTGCGCTTCGGTCATGCTCACTTAAGCACCTTAGTCATAGCATAATGATTAATATCATCAAATAATTGATAAACAAATCCTTGCTGCTGATAGCCAAGCTTAGCGTAAAAGCTTACCGCTAACTCACGTGCATTTAGTTTAATATATTTAAGCCCTATCGCTTTGGCCTGTTGCTCTAAATGGGAGATAATTTCTTGACCCAGCCCTTGCCCTTGAGCTTGAGGAGCAACTGCCATATAGCGTATTTGACCGACTTCTTCGTTAATAGCTTCAAGGCGACCCACTGCTAAAACTTCACCATGATGATTAATAATCATTCGATGAAAACTGCGATCTTCTAACTCATCTTGCTCACTACCTAAGGGCTGATGCCACGGCTGCCGCAATACTTGGTAGCGTAATTGGTAATACTTCTTAAATTCGATGGCACTTTCAGGTGACCTGCACGCATTCATTAGCTACCCTTAACAATATTAATAAATTATTTTAAGACAGAGGTTTATGAAGTTAACCCGCCACTTATCTCAGGGAAGGTTAGTCTATTTAAGTCAAAACGATGATGCAATCTCTGTTTATGAAAATGCACATTATCGCTGGCTAAACTTTGGTGGAACTGTGCAAAGTATTATGCACAAACGTAAGCCTTGGTTACTGACATTGCCACACCAAATAGCCATTCTTTTACCATTATTGATATTTCGGCCAACTAATATCACTGAACTTGGCTTAGGCGGAGGTAATATTGCGCGTTTTATTACTCACCTTTCCACTGAGATTTCATTTCAAAGTATTGAAGAAAGCCAAGTCGTGATTGACAGCTTCCTACAATATTTCAATCCAGAGTCATGCCAAAATACTATTATTCACAGTGACGGCCTACAATGGCTCACACAGCACAACAATAATCATTGGATAATATCTGACATCTACCGCCAAGATGAGTTTAGCTTTACTGAAGTGATTAAACAGCTCGAGCAACTAGTCGAGCACTTACAAACAACAAGCTGCTTAACTATTAACCTGCCAGATATTAGCGATGATGAAATGAATTTGTTTTTAACCGTTTTGGGGCAACTACAAAGCAGTCATCAGATCATCTATTTCCATATTCCTAACTACCGCAATATTATTATCCACCTTTATCCTGAACACTGGCGTACAGAGCCGCTGTTAAAACGAAATAGCTATTTAAATAAAGTAACGTTTAATCGTTGGAAAGGTTTCTGGAAACATGGAAAAACCATTATCTCAAGTAGCTTATGACCCTATAGCGGACATAAAAAAAGACCTTAGCAAATAAATGCTAAGGTCTTTTGGTTAACTATATAAAGCTAATTTATAAAAATTAAGCTTTAGTGATTACGTCAACTAATTTCCAGTTTTTAGACTTAGAAATTGGTGCAACTTCACTAATAGTTACTAAGTCACCTTCATTACATACGTTAGTTTCATCATGCGCTTTCAACTTAGTTGAACGCGTCATAAATTTACCGTAGATTGGGTGCTTAACACGACGCTCAATCAAAACAACGATAGACTTATCCATTTTGTTACTGATAACAACGCCTTGTAGTGTGCGGATTTTGGCTTCGCTCATTACTTACCTGCCTTTTCAGTGATGATAGTCTTAACACGTGCGATATTGCGACGTACTGTTCTTAGCAAATGAGTTTGTGCTAATTGACCAGTGCTTGCTTGCATGCGGTAGTTAAACTGCTCGCGAAGAAGCTCTAGTAATTCTGCATTTAGCTCTTCAATGCTTTTTGCTTTAAGTTCACTAGCTTTCATTACATTGCCGTCCTAGTTACGAAGGTAGTTTTGAATGGAAGTTTAGCAGCAGCTAAAGCAAATGCTTCACGCGCTAACTCTTCAGAAACACCTTCCATTTCATAAAGAACACGACCTGGAAGAATTTGGCAAACCCAATATTCTACAGAACCCTTACCTTTACCCATACGAACCTCAAGAGGTTTTTTAGTAATTGGCTTATCAGGGAAAACGCGTATCCAGATTTTACCTTGACGTTTAACATGACGAGTCATGGCACGACGAGCGGCTTCAATTTGACGCGCAGTCATACGACCACGTTCTACAGATTTCAAACCGAAAGTACCGAAGCTAACTGAACTACCAACATGTGCAAGACCACGGTTGCGCAGTTTAAATTGCTTACGGAATTTAGTACGTTTTGGTTGTAACATTACTGATTCCTCTACTTAGGCTTGCGGTTAGTTTTTCTTTTTGGCTTAGCCGCTGGTTCTTCTGCCTTAAGAGGCATTTTACCAATTACTTCACCTTTGAAAATCCAAACTTTAACACCAATAACACCGTAAGTTGTGTCACCACGCGCAGTTGCGTAGTCAATATCAGCACGTAAAGTATGTAAAGGTACACGACCTTCACGATACCATTCAGCACGTGCGATATCAGCGCCGCCTAAACGACCACTAACTTGTACTTTGATGCCTTTAGCGCCAAGACGCATTGCGTTTTGTACTGCACGCTTCATAGCGCGACGGAACATAACACGACGTTCAAGTTGGCTAGCAATACTGTCAGCAACAAGCTGCGCATCCATTTCTGGCTTACGTACTTCAGCGATGTTGATTTGAGCAGGAACACCAGCAATTTTAGATACTGCTAAACGTAATTTCTCTACATCTTCGCCTTTCTTACCGATAACAACACCTGGACGAGCCGTGTGAATTGTTACGCGGATAGATTTAGCTGGACGTTCGATAACTACTTTTGATAGTGATGCACGCTTAAGCTTTTCTTTCAAGAATTCGCGAACCTTATGGTCGCCATCTAGGTTGTCAGCAAAATCTTTGCTGTTTGCAAACCAAGTAGACGCGAAAGGTTTCGTGATACCTAAGCGTATACCGGTAGGATGTACTTTTTGACCCATACTAATATACTCCTAAGAATCAGACACAATCACAGTGATGTGACTAGTGCGCTTAATGATACGATCGGCACGGCCTTTCGCACGTGGCATAATACGCTTCATTGTTGGACCATCGTCAATCATAATTGTTTTAACGAATAATTCATCAATGTCTGCACCATCGTTGTGCTCTGCGTTAGCGATAGCTGAGTTAAGTACTTTTTTAACTAAAACAGCAGCTGATTTGTTGCTGTAAGTTAAAATTTCAAGTGCTTTCTCAACATGTACGCCACGGATTTGATCCGCTACTAAACGCGCTTTTTGAGCAGAACCGCGGGCAAATTTATGTATAGCTTTAGCTTCCATTATAATCTCCCCTATCTCTTAGCTTTCTTATCAACGACATGGCCGCGATAAGTACGAGTTGGTGCAAATTCTCCTAATTTGTGACCGATCATTTCTTCGGTAACAAATACAGGAACGTGTTGACGGCCATTATGGACAGCGATGGTCAATCCGATCATAGTTGGAATGATCATTGAACGACGGGACCAAGTTTTAATTGGCTTTTTATTCCCGCTTTCCACCGCTTTCTCTACCTTCGTCAACAAGTGTAGGTCAATAAATGGACCTTTCTTGAGGGAACGTGGCATGGTGAATCCTTATATTATTCAATTCTTCATGCTGAACTTAGCTTTTAACATAAGTTAACTAAGCTCAAACAATCAGAATATTAATTTAATGCACTAATTACTTAGTACGACGACGTACGATAAATTTATCTGTACGTTTGTTCTTACGAGTCTTGTAACCCTTAGTTGGTACACCCCAAGGTGATACCGGGTGACGACCGCCAGATGTTTTACCTTCACCACCACCGTGTGGGTGATCAACAGGGTTCATGGCAACACCACGAACTGTTGGGCGAACACCGCGCCAGCGTGAAGCACCAGCTTTACCCAGAGAGCGAAGCATGTGTTCAGCGTTGCCGATTTCACCTAAAGTAGCACGACAATCTGCTTCGATTTTACGCATTTCGCCAGAGCGAAGACGTAAAGTAACGTAAGCACCATCTTTCGCAACTAATTGTGCGTAAGTACCAGCAGCACGAGCGATTTGAGCGCCCTTACCTGGTTTAAGTTCGATTGCGTGAATAACACTACCTAAAGGAGCATTACGTAACGGCATTGCGTTACCAGCTTTAATAGGAGCGTTAGGACCTGAGATGATTGTATCACCAGCAGTTAAGCCTTTAGGGGCTAAGATATAACGACGTTCACCATCTGCGTATAAAACTAACGCAATGTTAGCACTACGGTTAGGATCATATTCTAAACGCTCAACTTTAGCAGGAATGCCATCTTTAAGACGTTTAAAATCGACGATACGGTAATGTTGCTTATGACCACCACCAATGTGACGAACCGTAATGCGACCATTATTGTTACGACCACCTGACTTAGACTTAGTGTCTAATAATGGTGCGTAAGGCTTACCTGTATGAAGCTCTTTGTTTACCACTTTAACTAGGTGACGACGACCCGGAGAAGTAGGTTTACATTTTACTATAGCCATTTTTAGCTGCTCCTATGATTCCGCGCCAACGAAGTCGATGTCACTACCTTCTGCAAGAGTCACGTAGGCCTTTTTCCAGTCGTTACGACGACCAAAACGAGCACCAGTACGTTTTACTTTACCCTTAACATTAAGTGTGCGAACACCGTCAACAGAAACTTCAAAAAGTTTCTCAACTGCCGCTTTGATTTCAGCTTTAGTCGCATCTGTAGCTACTTTGAAAACAACAGTGTTGTTTGCTTCAGCGGCAGTAGTTGCTTTTTCAGAAATATTTGGTGCTAAAAGCACTTTTAACAAACGTTCTTCGTTTATCATGCTAAAATCCCCTCAATTTCTTTAACTGCATCAGCAGTGATTAAAACTTTCTCGAAACCTACTAAGCTTACAGGGTCGATTGCTGCAACGTCACGAACGTCAACTTTGTATAAGTTGCGAGCAGATAAGAATAAGTTCTCATCAACTTCTTTCGTTACGATTAACACGTCTTTAAGCTCTAAACCTTTCAACTTAGCAACTAAGTCTTTAGTTTTAGGAGTCTCTACCGAAAAATCGTTAACTACTACTAAACGTTCTTGACGAACTAATTCAGATAGGATGCTAGCAATAGCACCACGATACATTTTACGGTTAACTTTTAAGCTGTGATCCTGAGGTTTAGCAGCGAATGTTACGCCACCTGTACGCCAGATTGGACCACGAGTTGTACCAGCACGTGCACGGCCAGTACCTTTTTGACGCCATGGTTTTGCACCACCGCCGCTAACTTCTGAACGAGTTTTTTGAGCACGAGTACCTTGACGAGCGCCAGCTGCATAAGCAACTACTACTTGGTGTACTAAAGCTTCATTAAACTCACGTCCAAAAGTTGCTTCAGAAACTTCAAGAGCGCCTGATGCGTCTTTTAATGATAATTCCATCACAAATCTCCTGGACTAGGCTTTAACAGCTGGTTTGATGATTACGTTGCCATTGATAGCACCCGGAACTGCGCCTTTAACAAGCAGCAAGTTACGTTCAGCATCAACGCGAACCAATTCAAGGTTTTGTGTAGTAACGCGCACAGCACCCATGTGACCAGACATTTTTTTGCCTTTAAAAACGCGACCTGGTGTTTGACACTGACCTAACGAACCGTTTGAACGGTGAGAGATCGAGTTACCATGTGTTGCATCTTGCATGCTAAAGTTCCAGCGTTTAATACCGCCTTGGAAACCTTTACCTTTAGATGTACCAGTTACGTCTACTAATTTAGTGTCATTGAATACTTCAACAGTTAATTCACTGCCGGCTTCAATGTCGCTACCTTCATTTTCGTTTAAACGGAATTCCCACAAGCCACGGCCTGCTTCGATACCTGCTTTCGCGAAATGTCCAGCTGCTGGTTTGTTAACACGGTTTGCTTTACGCTTGCCCGTAGTAACTTGTAGCGCTGAATAACCATCGTTGTCTACAGTTTTAACCTGAGCAACACGGTTTGCTTCAACTTCAAGAACGGTTACTGGAGTAGAAACGCCATCTTCAGTGAAGATACGAGTCATGCCCACTTTACGTCCAACTAGACCTATAGTCATTGTTAAAACTCCTCTTAGCCCAAGCTGATTTGAACATCAACACCAGCTGCAAGATCTAAACGCATTAATGCGTCTACAGTCTTTTCAGTTGGCTCAACGATATCAATCATGCGTTTGTGAGTACGAATTTCGTACTGATCACGCGCATCTTTGTTAACGTGTGGAGAAGTCAAGATAGTGAAACGTTCTTTACGTGTAGGAAGTGGAATTGGACCACGAACCTGAGCACCAGTACGTTTTGCAGTATCAACGATTTCTGCTGTAGATTGATCAATCAAACGATGATCGAACGCTTTCAAACGAATGCGAATTCTTTGATTTGACATTAAGACAAATCCCCTTTTAAAAAGAACAAAAAAATACATCCCTCTACTTCCTGTAGTGTAGGAAGGGGGTGTATTACTAATAAACATTCAACTCAAGATTAGAGTTGCTGTAAAAATCATAAGAAATTACTTATGAATTTCTCTTGAAATGGATATTTTCCATATCAAGCCACACTCAATCTGGCTGAATGCGAGCGCGTATTATACAAGAGTACGTTATATGTGCAAGTTATTTATTCTTACTTTGGACATTTACTTTGTTGGAGTGGAAAAGTAAAGATAGGCTTAAGGAAATTCACTTAGGCCTATCTTTATTATTAATAACTTTAAGCTAGTTTAAGCTTGAACCGCTTTAGTACGTTTACTATTGAATACAACTAATAGTACAAATAAGCACACTGCCACGCCTATACCTATATGTTGGCTGTATTGTGCAGATAGGTTAAAACCAATAGCGTTGGTCATAATGTATGACACTGTTACACTTGTACCGATAATGGCAGGAATACTTACGATCCAGTGAAAAGTACCACGGTCAAATAAGTACTTAGTTGCTAACCAAAGTACGCTAGTTGAAAGTAGCATATTAGAGAAAGCAAAGTATCGCCAAATTAGTGAGAAGTCTATTTTAGTCATAAAGTAGGCGACTATTAAAATAGGAACCGCTAAAAAAACTCGGTTACGCATACTTTGCGGAATATTAAAAGCATCGACAATCGTTAAGCGTAGCGATCTAAAAGCAGTATCACCCGAAGTAATAGGGAATATAGCCACAGCAATAATCGCCATAATACCGCCTAATGCACCTAAATAACTCGTTGCTATATGATTAACCACTAAACCAGGTCCCCCTTGAGATAGCATAGCTTGCAGTTCGGGATAACCACCAGGAAACGCAGCAATACCCGCTAATGCCCACACACAGCCAACAATACCTTCAGACATCATTGCGCCGTAATATACAGGACGAACATATTTTTCGTTAGTTAAACAACGCGCCATAATAGGTGCTTGCGTTGAGTGGAAACCACTAATAGCGCCACAAGTTATCGTAATAAATAGCAATGGCCAAATAGGTGCGCCATCAGGGTTCGGCTCTAAAAAGTCATGGTTGAAATGGTCATGACTAAAGTAACCAAGAAAATCCCCCATTACGGGTAAATGAGGCGCATTAAATAATAATGAAATAGCAATAAGCGTGGTCATAACAATCATCAACAAGCCAAATAATGGGTAGAGCTTGGTAATAATTTTGTCTATTGGTAATAATGTCGCAAGAAAGTAGTAACCTAAAATAACGAAAACCCAAAAGGTATTACCTTCAAGGAAAGTACCATCAAAATAGCTTAAGCTCCCTAACAAGCCCGCAGGACTCATAATAAAAACAACACCAACAAAAAATAACAGCATTGCGGTAAAAATAAGCATTAGTCCTTTATAGACAACATTAAAATAATGTCCTGCTATTTCAGGGAGGCTTTTACCGTCTTCTTTTATACTCATGACACCTGAAAAGTAATCATGAACAGCGCCACCAAGAATATTACCTAGCACTATCCAAACCAGTGCAATAGGACCATATATTGCCCCTAAAATAGGCCCGAATATTGGGCCAACACCGGCAATATTTAAAAATTGAATTAAAAAGGCTTTAACAGGGTGTATTGCAACGTAGTCAACCCCCTCATCAAAACGCACTTGTGGAGTTTTTACGGATGGGTCGATACCCGCCTGCTTCTCAACAAAAGGACTGTAAAATTTATAACCTAATATCAATAATGTTATGCATATAAAAAAAATAATCATGGTAACTAACCGCCTCATTAACGTTATTATTCGCCTCCATTGGACGAATAACTTTTCTTATCACTATTATCAATTTATTAAGTACGAGTTACAACGTCAGCTTACAAGATAAATAAAGTAAAATTGTTAACGTATGACACTTGAATAACACATTAACCTAACCCACCAAAACTTAAGCTTTTAACAGTCATATACTCTGCTAGCCCATATTTAGAGCCTTCTCTACCATATCCAGATTCTTTTACCCCTCCAAAAGGTGCGGCTGCATTAGAAATAGCGCCTTCATTAATACCTACCATACCAAAGTGTAATTGCTCTGCAACACGCCAAATACGATTAATGTTTTGACTATAAAAGTAAGCAGCTAAACCATAAGGAGTGTCATTCGCCATCGCAATTACTTCAGTCTCATTGTTAAAGGTAATTAGCGAAGCGACTGGACCAAAAATTTCTTCTTGCGCTATATCCATGTGATTGTGAACATCACTTAAAATTAGCGGATTAAAAAAGCTCCCTCCTCCTGACTTTTCACTGCTTTGTTGGTAAACAATTTTTGCACCTAAAGTAATACTTTTATCGACTAACTCTTTTACCTTGATAACTGCTTTTTCGTTGATTAGTGGGCCAATGGCACTTTTTTCTTCAAGCCCATTACCTACTGCTAATGCGTTAACTGCTGTGGTAAATTTTTCAGTAAACTCATCAGCGATAGTTGCCTGTAAAAATATTCGATTCGCGCAAACACAGGTTTGCCCTGCGTTTCTAAATTTAGCGGCCATCGCTCCTTTCACTGCGGCATCAATATCTGCATCATCAAAAACAATAAAAGGCGCATTACCGCCTAGCTCGAGTGATACTTTTTTCACCGAACTAGCGCACTGCGCTGCCAGCAATTTACCGACACGCGTAGAGCCAGTGAAACTAAGTTTAGCAATATCTTTATGTTCAGATAATAATTCGCCCATTTGCTGAGCGCTAGTCCCCACAACAACATTAAAAACGCCAGCGGGGATACCTGCTCGCTGACTTAGTACAGCTAACGCAAGGGCAGACAATGGAGTCAACTCACTTGGGCGTCCTATAAAGGTACAACCTGCAGCAAGTGCGGCAGCCGCTTTGCGCGCCAGCATAGCATGAGGGAAATTCCACGGCGTTATAGCACTAACTACGCCAATGGGCTCTTTGATAACCGCAATACGCTTATCTGAACTTGAAGCAGGAATAATATCACCATATGCACGCTTACCTTCTTCTGCAAACCATTGAATATAAGAAGCACCGTAGGCAATTTCTCCTCTTGCCTCCGCTAAAGGCTTGCCCTGCTCAACCGTTAATATATAAGCAAGATCTTCTTGGTGTTGCTCAATTAAAGTAAACCATTGCTGTAATAACTGCGCTCTTTCATTAGCCGATTTTTTTGACCACGCTTTAAATGCATTTTTAGCCCCATCTATCGCCAATAAAACCGCTGCCACACTATCATCATTTACTTGTGCAATAACTGTATTGGTTGCTGGGTTCATTACCTGAAAAGAGTCATCATTTTTATGCCATTGGCCATTTATATAACTCTGCGTTTTCAGAAGGGCTTTGTCCTGTAATAAACTTAATAAATTGGTTGTCATTGTTTTGCTCTTATTGAGTGTCGGTATGTTAATAAATGAGGCCTTATTTGAAACCATGTCTTGTTAGCTACAACTAACAAACACCTCTTTATCAATACTTTTTGCCGTATGTTTATATATAGGCTTTACCCATATATAAGCAGAACTATAACTAGAGCACAATAATTGCCGATCGCTAATAATTTATTTAGCAATTTTCCATCGTTTTCTTTAGATCTGTTTAGAGTAATGGTATACTCGCGCGCAAATTTTCAACAATTCCACTTTTTTTAAGTAGAAATTAAATAGAGTAAAGTAATGGCAGATTTATCTAAATATAGAAATATTGGTATTTTCGCTCACGTTGATGCTGGTAAAACAACAACAACTGAACGTATCCTTAAATTAACCGGTAAGATCCATAAAACTGGTGAAGTACATGATGGTGAGTCAACAACTGACTTCATGGAACAAGAAGCTGAGCGCGGTATTACTATCCAGTCTGCTGCTGTAACTTGTGAATGGAAAAAGCACCGTTTTAACGTAATCGACACTCCTGGTCACGTTGATTTCACAGTAGAAGTTTACCGTTCACTTAAAGTTCTTGATGGTGGTATTGGTGTATTCTGTGGTTCTGGTGGTGTTGAGCCACAATCAGAAACTAACTGGCGTTATGCTAACGACTCTAAAGTAGCTCGTTTAATCTTCGTAAACAAGTTAGACCGTTTAGGTGCTAACTTCTACCGCGTAACTGACCAAGTTAAAAACGTATTAGGTGCTAACCCACTTATTATGACTTTACCAATTGGTGAAGAAGATGACTTCGTAGGTGTTGTTGATGTATTAAGTCAAAAAGCATACATCTGGGATGACACAGGTCTTCCAGAAAACTACGAAATCACAGATATCCCTGCTGACATGGCAGACGATGCAGCTATTTACCGTGAGCAACTAATCGAAACTGCTTTAGAAGCAGATGAAGATTTACTTATGGAATACTTAGAAGGTGAACTTACACCGACTGAAGAGCAAATTAAAGCGTGTATCCGTAAAGGTACTAACGAATTATTGTTCTTCCCTACATACTGTGGTTCTGCATTTAAAAACAAAGGTATGCAATTAGTACTAGATGCTGTTGTTGATTACTTACCTTGTCCTACTGACGTTAACCCTCAACCGTTAACTGATGAAGAAGGTGAACCAACAGGCAAATTCGCTATTGTTGATACTAAAGAAACATTCAAAGCGTTAGCATTCAAAATTATGGATGACCGTTTTGGTGCTCTTACCTTTATCCGTATTTACTCGGGTGTATTAAACAAAGGTGATACAGTTCTTAACTCTTTCACAGGTAAAACAGAGCGTATTGGCCGTATGGTTGAAATGCAAGCTGATGACCGTACTGAGCTTACTTCAGCACAAGCAGGTGACATTTTAGCTGTTGTTGGTATGAAGAACGTTCAAACAGGCCACACATTATGTGATCCTAAAGATGAATGTACACTTGAAGCGATGGTTTTCCCTGAACCAGTAATCTCAATTGCTGTTGCACCTAAAGATAAAGGTGGTTCTGAGAAAATGGGTATTGCTATCGGTAAAATGGTTGCAGAAGATCCAACATTCCAAGTTGAAACTGACGAAGATTCAGGTGAAACAATCCTTAAAGGTATGGGTGAATTACACTTAGATATCAAAGTAGATATCCTTAAGCGTACTTACGGTGTTGATTTAGTTGTTGGTAAACCACAAGTTGCTTACCGTGAAACGATTACTTCAGAAATTGAAGATTCTTACACGCATAAGAAACAATCTGGTGGTTCTGGTCAGTTTGGTAAAATCGACTACCGCATCCGTCCTGGTGAGCCAAACTCAGGCTTCACGTTCAAATCAACAGTTGTTGGTGGTAACGTTCCTAAGGAATTCTTCCCAGCTGTTGAGAAAGGTTTCAAATCTATGATGGATACTGGTGTTTTAGCTGGCTTCCCTGTATTAGACGTTGAAGTTGAATTATACGATGGTGGCTTCCATGCTGTCGATTCATCTGCTGTTGCTTTCGAAATCGCTGCTAAAGGCGCTTTCCGTCAGTCAATTCCAAAAGCTGGTGCTCAGTTAATTGAACCTATCATGAAGGTTGATGTTTTCACTCCTGAAGATCACGTTGGTGATGTTATTGGTGATTTAAACCGTCGTCGTGGTATGATCAAAGACCAAGAAGCTGGTTCTACTGGTGTTCGCATTAAAGCAGACGTACCTCTTTCAGAAATGTTCGGTTACATCGGATCATTACGTACAATGACATCAGGTCGTGGTCAATTCTCTATGGAATTCTCTCACTACATGCCTTGTCCAGCTAACGTAGCTGAAACAGTTATTGCTGAAGTTAAAGAGCGTAACGCTAAAAAATAATTAACCTAAAGTTAATTATTAATACAAAAAAGGATGCCTAGGCATCCTTTTTTATTAACTGAAGTTTACTATATGTAGTAACTACTAACAGTTACAGGTATAACGTTTTGATTAAAGCGTTCGCAAGGCTGAATTGCACGATAATCGTTAAGCTATAGCAAATAAGCTAAAACTGCTATCGCAAAATAGCTGCTAGAGAAACATTTGTTAAGCAGAGCTCAGGTTAACTAATCTTCTTTAAGGGGTAGTAAGGTTATCGAGCCATCAAGGTGAACATCGCGTTGTGGATAAGCAACAACAATATCATGTTGTTCAAATAACTCACTCAACCTAAAGCGTATTTTACTTCTGATCATTCTTAAGCCACCTTCAGCTTGAGAATTTATCCAAAAAACGCTTTCAAATATCAGTGCATTATCACCAAAGTCTTCAAAGCTCACAATAGGCTTATTCTCGGTTAACACTTCTTTTTGTTCCATCGTCGCTTGTAAGATTAACTCGGCAACCTTTTTAGGTGAGCTACCATAAGCCACACCAACGACAACTGAAGTGCGCACTACCCTATCCACTAAGGTCCAGTTCACTACGGTGTTTTCTAACAGTTTACTATTAGGAATAAGTAGATGAACGCCATCAACTCGTCTAATACGGGTAGAGCGAGTGTTTATTTCTTCAACCACGCCTTTAGCATTTTCAACTTCTAAAAAATCACCAATACGTATTGGTCTTTCCCACATTAATATCCAACCACTAATAAAGTTGTTAATAATATTTTGTGCGCCAAAACCAAAACCGATAGCAATAGCACCAGATAAAAAGGCAAAGGCAGCTAATGGTACATTAATTAAATCGAGCGTAGTAATAGCAATAATGGTAATTGCTATTACGTAAAGCACACGCTGTAATAAATGAATTATATTAGGGTCTGTTTTTTTATTAGTTAAGCGCTTAGTAATTAACCTAACAATAAGTTTGGTTAAAATAACACCAAAAAGTAAAAAGAGTGGAATAAGCAATAACTTTCCCAACGTTATTGCTTGATCTGATACTGTAAAAACAGTGTAAGCCAGAATCTCTTTTAGTTGTTCTATCGTCATAAAATACCTTTATCTACAATAATTATGACCCCATAAAAACTTTAGCAGGGTCAATGAGAAAGCGTTTTCCCATGCCTTCTCTACCTAGTAGCATAAGATAACTCATATCAGAGCGGTCTGTTAAGGTAATCTCTATCACCCATGACTCTTTACCAAGGGTAATTGTGGTTTCAATAACATAGCGTTGCTCTGCAGTACCATTAGATGACTTAACTTGTCTGATATCACTAATAGGCGCTTTACATTGAACTATTGTATCAACATTATGGACATCTGGGTGAATATCAAATTTAACGCAAGGCTTTCCCCCTGCCATGTACTTTTCAATATTATCAACATGTAATGATGATGTTTTAGCGCCAGTATCAACTCTTACTTGTAAATCATTAATAGCAAGGTCTGGTAATGACACCGACTCAAGTCGACCTATAATTATTTTTTCGTTTGTACTCATCATAGTAACTTCCGTTAAATATCGTTATTTTCAGGCAATAATAACTCTTGAACCGTTTCTATTTGCCCGGCAATTTCTTCATCGTCTTCGCTAAAGTAAGCAACATGAAACATTGCTTCACCCTCTTGCACTAGTGGTATATTCTGCTTACCAATTAATATGCCAGAGCGATTGGCTCGTACTACATCTAAAATATCACCGTAAGGGCTACCTATTTCAGCAAGAATTTGAGATTTGGTCACCTTATCTCCCAAGTTCGCTTTATTATGTACAATACCACTAGCATTAGCCCTGATCCATTGACTACCATTAGCAATGAACGGCTCTAGTTCTTTTTTCTTACTAGATGTTTTTCTCATCATTCCTAAGTGTTTTAAGACATTAAGAATACCTTTCATACCAGCACGAATCGAAAACTCGTCAAAACGTAATGCTTCGCCTGCCTCATAAAGTAAAACACGTGTATCAAGCTTAACCGCGGCTTCACGTAAAGAGCCATCAACTAAGTTTGAGTTCAATACTACTGGAACACCAAAAACCTCAGCTAACTTTTTAGTTTCCTCGTCCTGCATATTCGCTCTAATTTGCGGTAAGTTAGAGCGATGTATTGCTCCTGTATGTAGGTCAATACCGTAGTCACAATGTTTTACTATTTCATTCAAAAAAATATGCGCAACACGCCCTGCAAGTGAGCCTTTAGCCGAGCCAGGAAAGCAGCGATTCAAATCACGTCTGTCAGGCATATAACGACTTTGGTTAACCACACCATAAACATTAACCATAGGTACAGCGATAACCGTACCATGGGTTATTTTAAAGTTTTTTTGGCTGATTAAACGTCTAATGATTTCAATACCATTGAGTTCATCACCGTGTACTGCCGCGCTAATAAATATGGTTGGCCCTGGCTTTTTAGCTCTAATTATATGTACTGGTAAAGAAACATTAGCATCGGTATATAACTTAGCTACTGGCAGATCTACCTTTCTTTGTTCACCAGGTAATATTTCAAACTCGCCTATTTTTAAACTTTCCATAAATTATCCTTTATTATTATTTAGCAACTATCGCTTTAGCGGCTTTAGGCTTAGATTTTTTCTCAATAAAATCAAAAACCATACCGGCAATGTTTTTACCTGTGGCGTTTTCAATGCCCTCTAATCCTGGAGAAGAGTTAACTTCCATTACCATAGGACCATTTTGCGAACGAAGTAAGTCAACACCACAAAAGTTTAAGCCCATTATTTTAGCGGCATTAATAGCTGTTTCTCTTTCTTCTTTTGAAAGCTTAACGACTTCAGCTGAGCCACCGCGGTGTAAGTTAGATCTAAACTCACCTTCAGCACCTTGACGCTTCATCGCAGCGACCACTTTACCGCCAATAACTAAACAACGAATATCGGCCCCACCAGCTTCTTTAATAAACTCTTGTACTAATATGTTAGCCTTTAATCCCATAAACGCTTCAATTATCGCTTCAGCCGCTTTCGCCGTATCAGCAAGTACAACGCCAATGCCTTGTGTGCCTTCTAACAATTTAATAACCACAGGCGCGCCACCAACATTCTTAATTAAGTCTTTAATGTTGTCTGGTTTGCTAGCAAACCCTGTTCTAGGTAAGCCAATACCTTTACGTGATAATAATTGTAATGAACGCAACTTATCGCGAGAGCGGCTTATAGCAACTGAGTCGTTAATATTAAATGTACCCATCATTTCAAACTGTCTTGCTACCGCAGTACCATAAAACGTTACTGATGCACCAATACGTGGAATGATCGCGTCATATTTTGGTAACTCTTGGCCGTGATATCGTACCGTTGGTCTACTGCTGGTAATGTCCATATAGCAGTGTAAGGTATCAATAATATCAACCTCATGCCCTAACGCTTCGCCTGCCTCTTTTAATCGTCTAGTTGAGTAAAGCTTTGGGTTTCTTGATAAAATAGCAATTTTCATAATGTACGCCTTAAAGGATCACTTTGTGAATATAAACAGTGTAATAAAAGTGATGTAATGATTTGCGCGCAGTGTATAGCTACTATCTTAAACAATAAAATGTTATATTTTTATCAGTTTGATAAAAAAAATCGATTAACCTTAAGGATTATGTTGAGGTCATAATGAAAATAGAGCTATTAAAAACCTTTTTAGAAGTCAGCCGTACCTTGCACTTTAGAGTTGCTTCTGAAAACTTATTTATCACGCAATCAGCGGTAAGTGCTCGAATTAAGCTGCTTGAAGATGATTTAGGCGTACTGTTATTCGATAGAAAGCAAAAGCACTTGAAGCTTACCCCAGAAGGGCATCGCTTAATAAAACACGCCAACGAACTTATTTTTATGTGGCAAAAGACCAAACAAGATGTAGGTATAGCCAGTAATGAAGCACATCAGCTCGTTATTGGCTCTATGATGTCAATCTGGAATATTGCTTTACAAGACTGGTTACAAAAAATTCATCGTAATATGGATGATGTTTGCTTACTCACCAATACTCACTCACCTGTTGAATTAAGAAGGCGGGTACTAAGTCGCATTATTGATATTGCCTTTTTATTTGAGCCACCGTTTGTTGATGACCTTATTACCATTAAAGTAGCGACCGTACCGCTGCATTTAGTTACAACCTCACCAAGCGCAGTTTATGATCCTACGTTACTAGAAGACTTTATTATGGTTGATTATGGCGAGGCCGTGAATAGTGAGCACATGAGAGTATTTCAAGAAGCAAATCCTGCTAAACATTATATGAATCAACCCGATATTGCGATGGATTTTATCTTAGAAGCAGGTGGCTGTGCTTATCTGCCTAGACAAATGACACACCAGCATAGAGAGCGAAATAAACTGTTCTTAGTGGAAGATGCCCCAGTTTATTCACGTGATATTTTTGCGATTTATTTAGCAAAAAGCCAGAAGGCGCAAATAATAGAGCAATCTATAGAGTTATTCCCTTACGTAAAAATTTAAGTCGCAGTAAATGAACTAACCCTATGACTTAATTATTAAAAATAATAATAATTAAGTCATTAGACTATAAATAAAAAACTACTGTGCTCTATAGGGTTATTTAAATAACCCCACTGATACACAACAGCCTTATTTTATTCTACAACTTTAATAGGTAATTCAGGTGTAGGCATAGCATTTTTGTGTTTAAACCACAGCTTCATAAAGTCTGCCGTTAGCTTTTGCTCAATTTCTAAAGCTCTATCAGTCGGGCAAAATATTGTAAAAATAACCTGTGTATTACCAATATCTGAAGTCGCTATATTTATGTGTGGCTCAGGTCCCGCAATATTAATATCTAACCGATTTTCAATTAACTGGTTATAGCGCATAGCAACATCTCTAAAGTCATCACAATAAAAGTTAGCTTGGTTAGTTAACTCCTCAATGAATTCAAAAGGGTTAACGGTATCATCACGAACTATCGTAAAGTGGTGCATCGCATAACGCTTTAAAAAATTTAGGTTTTTAGTTACCGAGGTAATTAACTGGCTATTAGGAATATAAAGCGTTTTACCCGTATATTGATAATCATCAATATTTACTTCTAATAATGTTAATTTTGCCCAATCTGTTGAATGAACTTCACCATAGTAATCCTTTACTTGTACCCAATCACCAATACGAAATGGTCTGCTTGATAAAATATAAATAAAGCCGATAAAACATTGGATAAACTCTCGTGTTGCTAACACAATAGCAACAATAAAAGCGGCAATTGAAAAAGCAAACTTTTGAATTTCTTCCGACCAAATATTAAATACAAACACAATAATTAATAACGTTACAACGTTATTAACCATATTAATTTGCAGCCTTTTACCTTGCTTCGACTTACGCTTAATAAGTTTTACCGCAACAAGTTTGGCGATAAAAATAGTAACAATCACCACAAAAGTAATAAAAAACTTATGCGTTGCTAATATATTAATAAATTGAGTGAATTCTGGGGGCATATTGAGCCAATTTGACATAACGATGTATGTGCCTTTATTTTTAATGTATGAAGTGTATTTAAAAGCCTTGTCGCTGACTGATAAATTACGAGGCATAACACCTCAATAACTCGAAGGTAATTTTAAGGATTAACAAGAAATATACCAACATAAAATAGTTTTTAGTTTAATAAAATATTTTGATGGGGAAATGGTAACATTAAACATCATAGGAATGTGTAAGCTTTAGCATTACATCAATGCCTATAAACTTACTCAATAAAAAACCCAGCAACTAGCTGGGTTTTTTATTGAGTCATAGTGTTCAAGTCTTTAGTAAGGGCTAGAACGGGTATACATACCTAAAACAAAGAGAACCACAAAATATAAATAAAAATCAAATAGTTAAACCAAAAAAAGTTAAACTTGCAATGTTTTATGTAAAGAATTATACCATTTTCAATAAAAACATTACAAAACAATTTAAATGCCGCTTGTATTTAAACAACGACTAAATTATATCATATTAAAACGGAAAACATTCATTGAAATAAAACAAAATAATCATTCAAAATACATCACAACATAATACAACTTTGGCTAAGAGCTCATTTGTGATCAATATGGGTAAACAGCATTAATCCCTGAGCTCAATTTCCAAAACATCTTTTGCTATCACCAAATGAGATCGACAACCTGCATGATAATTAATGACCATAGATCAGTCCTATTTTTATATCAGATAAACATTAATTTACTTCCGCTATCTTCAGGTTAGCTAACTTTAGACTACTAATTCTATCTCGCTTCCGCCCCCAAAGTGAGATAGCCCTATACCACGCCACATTATGCAGCAATAAAACAATTGGCTAACAATTAACGAGAAAAAACTAACTGATTTTTGCAGTTAGCTCAAAATATACGAGTCAGTCACTATTATAAAAAAATAAACCCTACAATTAAAACATGGGGGGTTGTATAAGAAGAGTTTTCAAAACTCGCTGCTAATTATTTTTACCAACAAGTCGTGTTTTAGCATTTGCAGCCATATATGAAAATACCGCATAAGTTGCCACATTTTGTCGCAATTTTTTCGGATCAATTTTATCAAGCGTATCATCAGCGGTATGGTGAAGATTGAAATAATCAGTACCATCTTGAGCTAATTTAAAAACAGGGATTTTAAATGGGCGAAATGGAATTAAATCAGGTCCACCACCGGCCGAGTTACTGCCAATATGCTCTACATCTAAAGATTTCATCATCGTTGCAATATCTCGTACTACCGGTAAGACACTCGCATGAACATTTGACTCCATTCCCCAAATAACATCTGCACCAAAATCAGATTCTGCTGCCGCAACGATATTAGAAAGCTCTTTCTCATGTTTTTTCACATAGGCTTTTGCTCCCCATAATCCGAACTCTTCGGCAGCAAACAATACAACACGGATACTACGTTTAGGCTTAGTTTTCGCAGCCAATTTTGCCGCAGCCATAGTAATGGCAACACCCGCCCCATCATCTAATGCACCCGTCCCTAAATCCCATGAATCCAAATGTCCACCAATCAATACGTATTCTTCAGGGAACTCACTCCCTGTAAATTCGCCAATAACATTATACGATGTACCTTCACCCATGGATTTGGTCTGCACATTTACATTGATAGTAACTGGCTTTCCGAGTGCGATTAGACGATGAAGTTGATCGGCATCAGCATTTGAAATTGCTGACGAAACTATTTTAGTTACGCCTTCCTTATAATGACTGCCGCCTGTGTGAGCAAAACGATGGTGAGCCGTACTAACGGAGCGCATGACATAACCTACCGCACCTTTTTGCGCGGCAACCACAGCGCCACGATTACGAGCTTGTACCGCAGGGCCATAACCATTGCCATCACGATCTCGATTCATACGATAATTAATGAAAACAATCTTCCCCTTCACTGCTCTTTGAGAAGCGTTCTCTAACTCAGCTAAAGTTTCAAATTCTATAACTTGTGCTTGAACTCCATTTTTTGGTGTACTAATACTATTGCCCAATGCTGTAATGTGTAACTTTTGAGGTGAAGGGCTGATAATCGCTGCCGATTCAAAGTTACGTATCCACTTAGGAAAAGTGACAGGTTCAGTCCATACTTTATCAAAACCCAAAGCATTAAATTTTTTCACCGCCCATTCAACACCGGCTTTATCTCCAACTGTACCAGGCATTCTTGGACCAACTTCTGTCGTTAGCGACTCGACTAAATTCCACGCTAAATCACTTTTCAGCGCTTGTTGCTTTAACTGCTCAATTTGTTTGAGCTGCACTTGTGAGAAGTTATCAGACTTCGCTTCTGTTTGAGCGAAGCTCAAGCTAAGTGCCGCAAAAAGCAATACTGATATCATTTTATTTTTCATAAGGTGCCTTACTATGTAAATATGTTGGGGATGCTTACTATTATCATCCCCAATGACGGTAATAATTTTATTCTTTATTAATTAACGCCTTAGGCTTTTCCTTCCATTGAGGTAATTCTAACCTTTTATTCGGATGTTTTTTATTATATTGATCCACATAAACTGTATACTTATTCCATAGTTCATCAACATCTTCGTTAAGAATATCTTTAATTGCCGCTTTAAAGCTCCAAGGTTTAATCTTTAATGGTGACTGATTAAACTTGTAAGCAAATTCTGGATCATAATTATCAGTGATCCAGTTTAAGAAAAAACCCGTTGTGGTATAGCCAGAAAGATAACGATCATTGACTTGCGTTTTTCGGTTGATTCTTCCTGTGTCGGGTGAACGAGTCAGGTGATGTCTGCCTCTAATGCGCACCAAATCAGCAACACCTTCAAGAAACGCGTAATAATCATGACCTGGCGCGTATACATCTTTAACCGTTTCAGGTTGCGATTGATAACCATGGACTAGTTCATGCCAGAATACACCATAAATTTCATATTTCACCGCATCGTCTTGTTCGTTGGCTAAGGCATATTGCAAATATCGAGTACTAAAATAAAGCTGCATGTTTTTACCTGAGCCACCACGTGCTGCTAGCACGTCACTCCAATTATACTGAAAAGTCACGGTATCAAATTCAGGCACTTCAGTAATATTGCGATAAAGGTATTTACATACTTCCAGAGAAACCTCATTAATTGCTGCCGTTAAATCAGGTACAATTCGATTTACTCGCTTAAACCCTTCTGAGTCTGTATCTGTATGTGCCAGTATGACTTTTGGATAATGAAAACCTTGCCAAGGGTTGGCCGGGTCGTAAGAAACCACAAAACGTTTTTTTAACTTGGTGTGCGTACCAAATTTATTTTTTACCGTTAAGGTAACATCATGGCCGCCCGGCTTATTAAACACAACTTTAGGATTTCTTTCATTACTCGTGGCAGGCGTAGCATCTTCAAAAGTCCACAGCCATTCTGTTGGCGAATTAGGTGACTCATCCTTAAAAGAAACCTCTTGATCAAACTTAACTTTGGTTGCCGATGCAGAAAACTGTGCCACTGGCTCGTTAGTAATCCCCTGTAGTTCTAGCTCTGCAATTTGTAAATAAGTATCACCCCAAGTCGTCACTTTCGTCTGAGTAAAGTTATACCGATACTGAGAATACTTAACTGTGTTTCCTACAATCAGGTATTTGTTAGTGACACTTCGGCCACTAAAAGCTTGTTCGCTTCGAGTATCAATGGTTGTCCAATGGGTACCATCATTAGATGCTTCCAATGTCCATTCCTTAGGGTCCCGACCTGGTGCATCACCAGCAGAGGTGATTTGGTAACTAGTTAGAACTTTCGGCTTTTGGGTGTCAAAAACAACCCAAGCTGATTTATGTACAGATAGAAATTTAGAACCTTTGTCTCCATCGAATAGATTATTAATGCCTTCCGCCGCAGGTGAGTCGGCATGTTCCGTCGTCGCTAAAAAGTGCAAATCTACAAAATTTACCTCTGTGGCAGATATCGTTCCCTGTAGTACTTCTTCTTGCTTTGTTACTACGCACGCAGCTAGCCCTGTGGCCAAAACAGCCATGGTAAGCGTTTTCATTAACTTCATATTTTTTTCTCTTATCTATAGCTAATTAGTTTTATTTTTTCTTACTGATTGATAATATTTCATTAATTCTCGAGTTGAACTATCATAATTAGGATTAACGAATTTTTTCTGAAGTTCTTGCTCAATTGTATTGGCAAGCCCTTTGCCTAACTCCCCCCCCCATTGATCAAAAGAGAAAATCTGTAGAATAATCCCTTGAACAAATATTTTATGCTCATACAAAGCAATCAAACTGCCAATTGAACGAGGAGATATTGAATCAAGTAAGATGGTGTTTGTTGCTCTATTTCCGTTATGAACTTTATGCGGTGCAACACTATTTATATATGACCTTTTTCCTCCATATCATCTCGCACTTGTTGCTCGTTTACTCCCATCATTAATGCTCGTGTTTGTGCAAATAAATTCGCTAATAATATCTCGTGGTGTTTAGTCAGCGACGCCTCGTTATTGATAGAGCCAATAAAATCAGCCGGTACTATATTGTTACTTTGATGAAGATACTGATAAAAAGCATGCTGCCCGTTAATCCCTAATGTCCCCCAAATTGAAGGGACTGTGGGATAATAAATTTCATCACCGTGCCAACTCACTGACTTACCGTTGCTTTCCATTTCTGCTTGTTGCAAATAGGCACTCAACATATGAAGCGGTTGGTCATAAGGTAAAATAGCCTGTGACTGGGCTCCCAGAAATGTGCAATTCCAGACACTAATCAGCGCAAGAATAACTGGAGCATTATTCTCTAAAGGGGTATTGTAAAAATGCTGATCAAGCTCAAAAGCTCCTTCAAGTAATTCTTTAAAGTGATTAAAACCTAAGCTCAACGCTATAGGTAAACCGATAGCAGACCAAAGCGAAAATCGCCCGCCGACCCAGTCCCACATTTCAAATATATTTTTATTGTTAATGCCAAATTTCAGTGCATTTTCTTTGTTTGCCGTAACAGCAACAACCTGCTGTTCAATAATTTTTTGGTCAAATGTGTTATCTGTTAACCACTTAATTGCTGTTTCTGCATTAACAATAGTTTCTATTGTAGTAAAAGTTTTACTCGAAATAATAATCAAGACTGTATCTGGAGTTAATGACGCTAGAACATTGGAAATTTGAGTGCCGTCGACATTAGAAACATAATGAACACTAACACGGTCGTCACTGCAGTGCTTAAGGGCTTCGGTTACCATTTGAGGACCCAAGTTTGAGCCTCCAACACCGATATTAACAACGTCAGTAATGGCTTTTCCTGAATGTCCTTTCCATACACCACTTCTTACTTGTTCAGTAAACACTTCAATTTTTGCTAAACTTCCATGAATTTTTTCCGTTATATCTTCGCCGTTTACGTATGTAGATTCTTTCCCAAAATCCCGCAACGCTGTATGTAATACAGGTCGATTTTCGGTTTTATTTATAGCCGCACCAGCGAATAGCTTTTCTCGCCAATTCTCTATATCGCAATCCGTAGCTAACGCTATCAATTCATGAAGTATTTCTTTAGAGATTAAATTTTTTGAAAAATCAATCAGCATTGTCGGAAGCTGGATGGAAAAATCACTGAATCGATGTTCATTATCTGCAAATAGTGTTTTTATATGAGTGAGTTTGGCAACTTCAGCATGTTTAGTAAGCGCTTGCCAGCTTGATAATAAAGTTCTAGAGGTCATTAATTAATTCGTTAGTTTATAAGGTAGAGATAAAAGTCCCCTTCAATTTGAAGGGGACTTTTGCAAATGGATGAATACTATTCAGCGGTTAGCAGTGCAAGCTCTCCCAATTGAATTAGACGACCATCATCACCACCAATACCATCTCCTTCTCGAGTATTTTCCAAAGTGTACTTATAAAACTTGTAAGCAGTACTCGCATTATCAATATCGTAGTGAAAAGTAACTAAACGTCCAGGTGCTTCAGGGTATTGATCAACATCTAGTTCAACCCAGCTGGCTCCATCGATAGAACCTGATATAGTCCATCGAGTTGGATCTCGCTGTGTATTATCATTACCTGTCGTTAAACTATATTTATGTAGAACAATCGCTTCAGGTAATTCAAATGTTACTTCAACATTTTCAATATCATTGATTGGTGACAACTCAGGTGCATATTGCTCTAACCACCAAGTTTCTTCCAAGAAGGCATTAAATTTTTTCTCTACGTTATTGTCATTAATTTTATCGACCCCTTCTTCCGCACCGAACGCAGCAATAATAACGGTTGTTGCATTTGTTGTGACTACCACTCCTTCATCAATTGCAAAATTACGATAACCCGCGACAGGGGTTGGAAATGGTGGCTCAATATTTAAAGCATTATGGTATTCAGCCCACAGCACAGCAACGCCACGGTCATCACCAAAAACTGATTTAAATGCGGCGTCAAAGCTCCACTCTTCTAACTCGCCTGCAGCTTTATTAAATAAATAAATAAAATCAGTGTTTCTGTGGCTATTGGCTACCCACTCAAGGAAGAATGATGTTTGATTATAGGCATCAACATTCCAATCAGCAGCCCATTTGATACCACCGCGCTTATGTTCATTAAAGCCTGCCTTAATGCGCATGTAATCAGCTAACCCTTCTAAGTATGAGTGGTACTCATCACCAACAACATATTGACCAGAATTTGGCGAGTTGTTATAGCCATGCGTTAATTCGTGCCACAACATGCCTAGTACTTCATTGCGCAGAGACTCATCGCCCTCGGCAGCTTTATTAGCAAGATGACCAACATCCATTAACAAAATCATATCTTGGTCAGTGCCACTTTTAGCCGCAGGAAAATCATACTCTCCTGTTTCAAAGGTCACTGTTTTGAATAATGGCGCTTCTGTTACATCTTTATAAAGTACTTGTGCTACCGCTAACGAAATATCGTGGATAACTTGTTCAATGTCAGGCATTACTCGAGCAAATGCGAGTTGGCCTTCATGCTCTGGCGCATGGGCAACAAGTGAAACAGCTGGCTTTTCATAGCCTGCCCATGGGTTTTGTGGATCCCAAATATGAACGATTTGCTCTTGTACTAGCTCATTGGAGCCTTTGTCATTTGTCGCAACTAGTGTTACCGACTTAGCCCCAAGAGATGAAAAAGTCACCGACGGGTTTCTAGCCGTACTTGTCGCTGGTTCGCCATTTTCAAATGTCCATTGCCAAGCGGTTGGGTTAGCTAACGATCGATCCCAAAATTGCACATCTTCGCCCACTTCGGCACGCGCTTTGTTACTAGCAAAAGCGACTAAAGGTGCATCCGCCACAACAGTTAATTCAATTTCAGCTAATTGGAAAATGCCCGCAGCTGTTTCCGGTGCATTTGAAAAACTAAAGCGATAATGTTGGTACTCAATTTCATTTGTCAGTAACTCAAAAGTGCGCTTTTCACCGCGACTACCAAAACTTTGGCCCGAGCGACTATCAACCTCAACCCAGGTTGTAACATCTGTAGAGCCCTCAAGCATCCATGATGCTGGATCTCGCTCTGGCGCATCATTACCTGAAATTAAAGCATAACCTTTAAGGGCATATGGTTTTGCTGCAGAGAATTCAACTGTGACACTATTACTGAAGGACAAAAACTTAGAGCCGTCATTACCATCGATTAAATTTCCCACCCCTTCAGAACCTGGGGAGTCTACAGCATCTGGCGAAGTAATTGTGCTACCAGAATCTATCGCCATGTTCCGTAATGCAGAGTCAGCAACCTGGTTGTCTTGCGTTACTTTTGGTGTTATTTCTTGTGATTTATCCGAGCTATTACATGCGCCTAAGGTTGTCGATAATACAACCATAGCGATTATTGATAATTTATTATTTTTCATAATCTTTCTCATATATTCTAAAAAAATATCAAAGAATGCCTTATGGACACTTGCATAAGGCTTACATTAATTGTTTAAAATTTTATTTTTGTACCTAAATAAAGCATGCGACCAATTCGACTATATGAGCTCGCGGTAGCGGTCTGAGCCTGGCCATGCTTATAACCTTCCGGTAGAAATGGCGGATCTTGATCAAAAACATTATCAACACCAGCATAGACTTCTACCGGTGTCTCATCACCAAAGATATAGCGAACCTGTGCATTATGAATAACAACAGCATCTATATCGTTGTTAAAATAACTTGCATCTTTATCGTCATATATTGATCCCTGATAAACAGTAGTCCAGTTGACGGTCAGATCTTCATATCGATAAGTGGAACTAAAATTTCCTCGTTGTTCAAAATATGGAAGCTCATTTAAGTTATCTTCCCAAGGAGAATCTGGGAGTGCTTTTGTTTGGTGCTTGCTAACATAGTTATATAGAAGCTTAAAATTTACATCTCCATAATCACCAAGTGAATATTTATAACTTGCCTCTAAGTCCACACCTTCAACTTCACGACCTGCTAAGTTAAATACATAGTTATAAGTGGTTTGAATAACCCCTGTTGTACTATCCCTTTCTATAGCTCGACAAAATTCAGCTAGACCTTCCAAGCAACGTTCAGCTTTATAGTCATTACCTACACCCGTAATAATGTTATCAATAGCAATACTGTAGTAATCAAGTGAAATGGTTAGATCTTTGATATAAGAAGGCGAATAGATAAAACCTACTGTAGTAGTTTCTGCAGTTTCAACTTCTAAATCAGGCGATGGGCCAAAAAATGAATAACGTTGTATTTCATCATCTGGATTACCGTCAAATGTCCCTCCATCTTTTATCGCATTAGCAATACCAGGGATCGCTCGACAAGCGCTCGCATGCTCTGCACTTACGCCATCTGCGGCGCCTGTTAACGAAACACCGTCACAAGGGTCAATACCAGCAATACTTAAGCCTTGTCGTGTACCGCCGTTAAACATATCCGCAATTGTTGGTGCCCTAAATGCTTCAGAATATTGCGCACGAAATGTAATGTCATCACTTACTTCCCAACGAGAAGATACTTGCCAACTACTATTACGTCCTACATGGCTATAATCAGTTGTACGTCCAGCAACATTGACACCAAGTGACTTAGCAAACTCAAGATCAGCCAAGATCGGTATGTCAAATTCAACAAAGAACTCGTCGACATCATAAGAGCCTTCCAGGCTATCAATTTGCACGCCACCCGTTAGTCCTGATTTAGTAGCAGAGTCAGGATGTTCTTCTGCATATTCTTTCCGCTTCTCATAGCCTGCAGCAAAACCAACACTACCCGCTGGTAAACTAAACAAGTTGCTATTTGAAATAGAAGCCACTAAGGTTTCTTGTCTTAACGTACCGTCAAGTGTGGTTAAGTTGAACCAAAAGTTTTGCATTTCTTGCGTAAACGGTTCGAAAACATTGGTTGGTACACAACCGATAGCAGCATAAGCCTCATCACGACATACAGCATCACCAGTGTCTGGATCAGTCACAACATCTATTGCCTTTTTAAATGCAACTTCATTAACATCATGACCCGCTTGATCATTTGTCACGTGACCATAGTTATAACTTAATTCCCAGTCCCAATCTTCAGCAAACGTACCATCAAAACCTAAAACAACTCTTGTTACTACACGTTCAGCATCAAAACCACCTGGACCAAATTCATTCAATCGGCCACGATAATTAATAAACTGTGCATCATTCTCCGCTAAGGCTATTTTACGTATTTCATCAGGTACAAACGGATTGTCGACACTAATAGGCGCACCTCGAAATGCAGAGCCTATAGCATATAAATCAGAAGGATTTGATGTTTCTGTTTTTGCATAAGTGAACTCACCAAACACACGAACATCATCATTAAGGTAATAATTTGCTAGCGCATTTACAATCGTACGATCGATTGGAGTCGATATGGTGCGACTATCTGCATGCCGATAACCATCTTTATCTTGATCCCACTCACCTACAACACCGTTTTGCCATGAAATACTTTCATTACCAATATCGTAGCGCCAAGTTGGCGCATAAGTACTTAAGTCTGCAGGGTTTAAAACTTTTTCACCATCAACCGTTCTTAAACGGACACCAGTTACACCTCGATCTCGAGATGCTAAACCATCAGAGGTAGATCGTTCAAAGTTAACAACAACATTGCCCTTATCTTCAGCAAAATTACCACCGATTGTTGCACGTAACAGATCACTTTTATTGTCACCTTTACCTGACTGATTTTTACGAGCCTCAAATTCAAAGCCATCAAAATCTCTTTTCAAAATAAAGTTAACAACACCGGCAATTGCACCAGAACCATAGCTTGCAGAACCACCACCGGTAGTAATATCAATACGTTCAACTAATGATGTTGGAATAGAGTTCATGTCCGCAAGAATCTCGCCGACATCACTAGAGACATAGCGACGACCGTTAACAAGTACAAGAGTTCTCTCCTGACCAAGGTTGCGCAAATTAACAGTGTTCATACCTGTATTAGCGTAGTTAAATCCCGCAGATTCACTAGTTAATCCACCAGCTACACTTGGTAAATCTAAAAGTGCATCCATCACATTCACGTGACCAGTCAATGCTAAATCCTCACCACTTATTGACGTTATCTGACTAGGTGCTAATGCATTTACTGAGCGAATACGAGAGCCCGTAATAGCAATGCGCTCTATAGGCTCTGCACTTTCTTGTTCTTCTGCTTGCTCAGCAGCAAAAACTGGCACTGTAGCAACCGATAAAGTTGCTCCCACCAGCACTGCAAGCTTAGACAAAGAAAACGAATGTTTTCTGGTATTATTTTTGTCCATGTATATCCCCTAAGATATTTAGTTTGTTGTTATAGTAATTTTATTTTCAATCCAAAATGGAACGTTCCAAAAAAATTGGGAGATAAATTGCTCTCTCCCGTAATTAGGAAGCAATTCGTTATATAGAGAATTGACCCAAAATTAGAAACTATATTGGGCTTTTAAGTAATAATACCCACCGCTAAACCCCATAACAGCAGTCACGGGATACTCTGCTCCCAATATATCTGCATATGGATTTTTGTTCGGGTAATTATCAAAAATATTCTGCGCGCCAAGTGAAAATGTTAGCGCTTGCGTTGCGGCATAGCTTATTTCTGCGTCTACTGTGATTGCAGAGTCAATATCAATAGGCCAATCACCTACTTCTGCATGTGCTTCATAATGACCACCAAAATATACCATTCGAATAAAGCCATCGATATCGCCATTAGTATGCTGAACAGTTATTGTGCCTTTGTGATCAGGTAAGCCGTCTTCCATTTGTTTAACAACAGTTTCACTAACAAAGTCTTCATTCCAGTTATCAATACTAGTGTCTGTCCAGTTGTAAGCTAAACTGTAGCGAGTTTCACCGCCAAACATATCTGCGCGATAATTTGCAACGACATCAACCCCTTTTGTCGTTGTATCAAAATCATTGGTGAAGTATTTAACACTGTCAAAACTACTCGCATCTAGTACGCCAAGCGCTTCCAACGCAGTTACATCTTCTTCAGTTACTTTAAAATCTTTTGATAGCGTAATTCGGTCTTTTACTTTGACGTTAAAATAGTCAATAGTGAAAAATAGCTCATCAAACTGAAACACCGCCCCAAACGCATAGTTAGTTGAATCTTCAGGATCTAAACTTTTACCACCCTTGCGCACTGATATGAGATTAGTTGGAGATAATGTTGCCTGATCAACAAGTAATCCCGCCTGATTCAATGATGTGCTAACATTGCTTGCATTGCTTTGACCAACGGTTGGTGCTCTAAAACCTGTTCCTACCGAGCCACGTAACGCGATATTATCATTCGCTTGCCAATGCGCTGTAAGTTTTGCATTTGTTGTTGTGCCAAAGTCACTAAAATCTTCATACCGTGTCGCCGCACCAATACGTAAGTTGTCAGTTAAATAGGCTTCAATATCGATATACGCTGCAACATTCGAACGCTCAAATTCACCGGCATGCTCAGGTTTGAAACCAGGAAAACCATTCGAACCTACATTAAAACCTTGTTTATAAAGTGGCAATGATAATGTAGTGTCACCTAAAGAATAAGAAGCGACATCGCCCGCTTTAATCTCAAAAGATTCTTCACGGTACTCGAATCCACCAGCAACATTGATGTCATCCTCCAGCCAACCAACGGTTAATGGATAAGAAAGATCTAGTGTATAACTGGTGTCTATTTCAATGTATTCTCCTGGGCTGAAGTCTCGTGGTGAGTCAGGTCCCATTGCCGCATTTAAGGTATCAGTAATTGAAAACTTTGACGCATGTCGACCAACTGAGGCACTTAAGTCGTAAAGTAATCCACTTTCAAGTTCGCCTCTAGTACCGATGGCAATGGCGGTATCAACTACCTTACCGCCAAAGTGCGGAGTAAAACCGCCGGGGATATTCTCATAATGAGAAAAGCAATTTGGGTCGGCTTTAATTTGTGCTAGTGCTGTCGGATCCGGAGCATCGTTAATAATATTAACCACGGGACAAGCAATACCATCATCTGGTGTTAAATCGCCAACCAAGAGAGTATTGTCTGGTCCACCATAAACACCACCGCGATTATTAGGATTACGGAAATAAAAACCACCAACAACCTCTTTTTCAGCCCAGTTACCAAAAAGATAGAATTCTTTATCATTGCCTAAATCTAAACCAATATTACCGAATAATTTAAAGTTATTTTTTATTTCTGGATTCCCCCAAACTTGTGCAGGGTTTGCTACACTAGTGTTTCCGGCATCAATCAAAGCTTGCGCATCTTCGCGTTGTACAGAACGGCTAGTCGGCTTATTATCACTGACCTCAAAGCTAAAGTTGGCAAAGCCGTCTTCGGTTAGTGGCAAACCAAAATTACCGGCAAGAAGGTTACTTTCGCCATCTCCCTCGTAATATTGACCTGTTTGCAATTGAAAGGAACCACCTTCACTATCATCTTTCAATTGGAAGTTGATCACACCAGCGATAGCATCCGAGCCATATTGCGCTGCGGCTCCATCTCGTAAAACTTCAACTTGCTTTAATGCAATAGCAGGGATAACAGAAATATCCGGCCCATGTGCGCCATTATTTACACCGCCTGTAGTCCATGTAATGACTGATGCTCGATGACGACGTTTACCATTAACAAGTACTAAAGTATTGTCAGACGGCAAACCTCTCAAGTTTGCCGGTCTAACCATAGTTGCAGCATCATTTATTGACTGTGTGTTGACATTGTAGGAAGGAACAACATTGCTCAATACCGAACTAATATCACCAAGACCATTTCTCGCTAGCTCCTTAGATTCGATAATATCAATTGGTACAGACGAGTCCGCAACTGAACGAGGTGACGATCGAGTACCAATTACGACTATGGTTTCAGTTTCTTTTTCATTATTTTTCACAGCTGCAACGTCGTTTTCTGCCGCAAAACTATTATTGAAGCCTAAAGCAAGCGCAACGGCAATGGTAGTTTTAGCAATTTTCATATTATTCCCTACTACCCCCAACAAAACAAAAAAAACAGAACGTTCCACATAAAATAAATCTACAAAAATGCAAATAAACAAGACTTTGGGAGAGTTAAGCCACACAAAAAGCACCCTTTTAGTGGAACGTTCCAATTAATAACTTAACGATATTTATTTAATAGTCAAACACTATTTAGTATTTTTTTTCTACAGGTGGTGTCGAATTTTTATTTAATAGACAAAGGAAAGGAATAATAAAAAAATCAGTAAACTATAAAAACCATTGTTTTATATGAAAAAAATTTATAGTTTCACAAATGAATTTACACTCTAAAAAAAATGAAGAAATATAATGTAAAAATTAGTAACAAGATTGCAACCTTAAAAGCCACTTTGAAAGTTCGCTTAGTCAATAACTACACTTCGCTGTTCAATCGCTATTATTAGACCCTTGAATTTATTAACTTGAATACAATGGCGCTCTATCTCATTTTAATACTAATAAATATACTAGCCAGAATCGCGCTCTATAAGGTCAACACCAATAAGAATTTTATTTTTGGTGCCATCTTTAATATTTGCCAAAACCTGGCACACTGCAATAGCAATTTGATTCGCATCGACGTGAATTGTCGATAACGCAGGAGACATTAATCGAGAATCTTCCAGATCATCAAAACCAATCACTGCAATATCTTTTCCTGGCTGTTTACCCGATGCCCTTATATGCTCAATTGCGCCATAAGCGATAACATCACTAAAGCAAACAACGGCCTCAATATCGTTAGCAGTCGCTAATACCTCCTCCATAGCCCCACGACCACCATTACGGTTTGTGTTAGATTGTACACATAACTTTTTAGAAAATGGTATTTCTGCTAATGTCATCGCCTCAGTATAGCCAGATAAACGCTGATGATAATCTGATATGCTTTCATTGCCGCCAATAAAGGCAATTCTTTTATAGCCTTTAGCAAGCATGTGTTGCGTTGCCAGTTTTGTACCGGCAAAATTGTCTGGCAATACCGTCGCAACTTTAGCACCAGACACTTCACGCATAATGTGTACCACAGGGAAACCTTGTTCAACCAATGAATTTGTCCATTCAGGTGAAGTGCCCGGCGCAGGACAAATAATAAATGCAGCAACATTATACTCTTTTAGGTTTCGTACCAACGATGTTTGAGTTTCAACATTTTCATCACTATTAACTAGCATAGAAAACATCCCCATTTGGCGAATTTGCTTTTCAAGTCCTACCGCAAGTTGCGCTGAATATGGGTTTTTTAAATCATTAATAACAATAGCGACTAAATTGGATCTTCTACTTCTCAGTGATGCAGCATCTCTATTGTAAACATAACCAATGTCATCAATCGCTTTTTCTACTTTTTGTCGTGCTTTATCACTTACTTTATCGCTTCCAGTCAGTACCAAAGAAACTGTCGATTTCGATACACCGGCTTTTTTAGCCACGTCTATAACCGTCACACTTTTCGATTTTGTGCCACTCTTCATTACAGCTATTCCCTAGTAAATTAACTATTATCATATTAAAACTATTGAATTATAGCGAACCTAGCGTTATATTGACAATTAATTGGAACGTTCCAAACGTTTATTCTATAAATAAGGATCATACAAGTAATGAGTTATCCAACAATTAAAATGAGGACAGTAAGTAAACTGTTAAGTACTTGGACGGGAAATTTATTCGTGTTGGTCAGCCTAGTGCTAACTGCAACGGCTAGTGCAAATACCAACCTTAATACAAATGATGTTACCCAATGGGTTGATCCCTTTATAGGGACGGGTGGTGACGGCCACACATTTCCTGGCGCAGTCGTTCCCTTTGGCATGGTGCAGTTAAGTCCTGATACCGCAGCAGTTAACCGTGGGATTGACCCTCAATCAGAAATATATAAGCACAGTGCTGGCTATCACTATGACGATAAATCTATTATTGGTTTTTCTCATACCCATTTTAGCGGTACGGGTCATTCAGATTTAGGTGATTTGCTGATCATGCCGATGACCGGAGACGCACACACAGAACCAGGTAGCGAAACTAACCCTGATTCAGGTTACCGATCACGCTTTAGTCATGACAGTGAAATTGCATCACCTGGATATTATGCTGTTGAATTAAGCGACTACAACATAAAAGCAGAGCTAACCGCAACTGCTAGAACAGGTATGCATAGATATACCTTTAAAGAAAAAGATCAAGCTCATTTAATGCTAGATTTAACCGCTTCTATTTATAACTTTAAGAATAAAGTTATATGGAGTGACGTACGTGTTATCGATAATCAAACACTATTGGCCTATCGTTCAACCAATGGCTGGGCTAAACAAAGAGAAATGTATTTTGCCATTAAATTTTCTCAACCTTTCGATAGCATAGAGCTAATTAACCAAGACGATAGCCGCTATCGTTGTAATGGTTGCTTAACTAAAAAAGGCAATAAACCTTCTACAATAGTTAATTCTGCTATTCAATATACAGCCGGTAAAGCAGTTAAAGTATTGGCTCACTTTAATGAACCCAATACAAAACCTCTTATTGTAAAAGTAGGTTTATCAGCCGTTAGTCGCAAAAATGCATTGGAAAACTTAACCACTGAAAATCCTGATTGGAACTTTGATAATATTCATCAACAAGCTAAAAAACAGTGGCAACAGCAACTATCTGTGTTGCAAGCAAAAGGCAGTAAATCGCAAAAGCGCCAACTATTTACTGCGCTTTATCATGCCTTACAAGCCCCATCAATATATCAAGATGTAAATGGTCAATATCGTGGTGTTGATGGCGAAATTCATCAAGCTGAAAGTTTTGAAAATCATACATTATTCTCTTTGTGGGATACCTACCGCGCTTTACATCCACTATTGACCTATGTTGCGCCAGATAAAGTCCCTAATATGATTAAATCAATGTTAGCGCACTATAAAGAAAGCTACGACAATATGTTACCTATCTGGTCTTTCCATGCCCACGAAACTTGGACCATGATTGGATACCATGCGGTATCAGTAATCGCTGACGCCTACCTAAAAGGCATTCGTGATTTTGATAGCGAACTTGCATTAAAGGCTATGATCGATACAGCAAACAACCCTAAATATGACGCGATTCCTGAGTATATTAAACGTGGCTATGTTCCTATGGACAAACTTAGCGAATCAGTATCAATTACCTTGGAATATGCTTACAACGACTACGCAATTGCACGTATGGCCGAAGCTATGGGCAAAAAAGATATTGCTAAAACCTTTTATAAACGCGCGTCATCCTATAAAAACCTGTTCGACCCTAGTATAGGCTTTATGCGAGGAAAGAATAGTGAGGGCCTATGGAACCCTAACTTTGATGCCGAAGACGCTAAATTAATGGGGCCATTTACCGAAGGCAACAGTTTCCAATACACTTTTTACGTACCTCATGACGTAAGCGAACTAATTGATTTAATTGGTGGTGATAAAGCCTTTGAAGAGCGCTTAGACTTATTATTTAACAAAGAATTAAGTCATGAAAAAATTAAAGAGCATGAAGATATTGCTGGTTTAATTGGCCAATACGCGCATGGCAATGAGCCAAGTCATCATATTGCTTACTTATACAACTATGCAGGAAAGCCTTGGCGCACACAAGAACGTATTCGACAAATCATGGATACCTTATCTTCAGATAAGCCAGACGGTCTTGCCGGTAACGACGATGTTGGTCAAATGTCAGCATGGTACATATTCTCAGCTATGGGCTTCTACCCTGTTGCCCCTGGTGACTTAACATATGCCATCGGTGCCCCTCAGTTACCAGAAATTTCATTAAACCTAGCTAATGGTAAAAAGTTCACAGTAATAGCGAACAAGCTTTCTAAAGCCAATAAATATATTAAAAGTGCACGTTTAAACGGCAAGCCATTAAAGCGCAGTTTTATCACTCATGATGATATTAATAATGGTGGAACATTAGAGTTTATTATGTCGAATAAGCCAAACAAAACTTGGGCAAACAATACATCACAACGTCCGCCATCAATGAGCACTCACTAGCATAAAGAAATAATACCAGTGCAAGTAATTTAACATGTAACCCAGCGATTCGCTGGGTTAAGGAAAAAGTAATGTTTACTGTAAAATCTACGGTCACGTGTTTACTTACCGTTAGCCTAGCTATTTCAGGCTGTAGTGGCCAATCAAGTACCACTGATGTCACAAAGAAAACCACAAAGTTACAACCAGAATGGGTTAAGAACCCTGTTAACTATGTTAACCCTTTTATTGGCACGGAAGGCGTTTACAACCATCGTCAAGCTTCTAATGTTGTACCCGGGGCTGTATTGCCACATGGTATGTTTAATTTCGGCCCTGAGCATGCTTACACTGAAGACTTACTCAAAGAAAGTGAACTAATGAGTAAACGTGTACTTAAAGAAAAAGGACGAGTTCCCGTTGGCGCTGGTGGCTACAACTATGGTGCTAGCCGAATTAAAGGTTTCTCCTTCACCCGACTATCTGGCACCGGCTGTTTAGGCGCCTCTGGCGATATTCCTGTTTTACCTTTCACTTCCCCAATTACACATTCTCCAGATACGGATATGCTTGATGCTTATTACAGTGCTGGCTTTAGCCACCAAAACGAAACAGCCATTCCGGGTTATTATCAAGTAAAAATGGATAACGGGGTCAATGTAGAATTAAGTGCCACCACTCGAACCGGTATTGCTCGCTTTACCTTTGACTCTCCTGAACAAGCTAAACTACTGTTTAGAAGTTCATATTCACAATTGGGCAGCGGCGACGCCTATACGAAAATTGACCAAGAAAAAGGCGAGATCACAGGTTACGTTACCAGTGGCAATTTTTGTGGCTATTTGGGTGAATATAATCGTCGTGATTATTACACACTACATTTTGTCGCTAAACTAGATGTGCCAATTTCAGGCACAGGTAGCTGGCATGATGATAAAATAACAGCGCAAAGTACCAGCGCAAAAGGTGGTATGGGTTACGGTGAAAAAGGTATACCAAAATTAGGCACTGGCTCAGGCGCTTGGGTTGATTTAGACCTATCTCAGCAACAAACCGTGACCATGAGCGTCGGTATTTCGTATGTTAGTTTAGCGAATGCTCGTGAAAACTTGGCCAAGGAACAAGTCGCGACCTTAGTCAATGCATCACAAAGCAAAGAAGACAGCTTTAAACACATTCGTGAAGAAGCCAAACAAACCTGGAATAAAACCCTTGCTAAGGTCAAAGTTGTTTCAAACAATAAAGATAAACTGACCACCTTCTATACCGCGCTATTTCACTCACAATTTCATCCTAATATTTTTAGCGATATTAATGGCGAATATTTAGGATTTGACCAGCAAGTTCACCGTATTAACGACAAACAATCAGCACAATATGCCAATTTCTCGGGCTGGGACGTATATCGTTCACAGTTGCAACTTGTTACTTTACTTGACCCGAAGCGCGGCAGTGATATTGCCCAATCTTTATTTAACCAAGCTCAACAATTTAACGGGGTTTGGGACCGCTGGACTCATAACTCAGGCCCAACAGGTGTGATGAGTGGTGATCCTTCAACGATTGCTATTGCTAATTTCGTCGCTTTTGGCGCAACCGATTTTGATGTTCAAGGGGCATACCAATCTTTACTTAAAGCCGCTACACAACCAACAGCGTTAGATCTAAGCAATGAAGGTTGTCCGGTGTTTTGTCGAGGACAGCATCCGTCATTAGACCAATGGCAAACACTAAATTATATTTCCGACCAATCCAACAGTTGGGAAGGCGCTTCTGAAACACTTGAGCAAGCCTCTGCTGACTTTGCATTATCACAGCTAGCAAGCAATTTAGGTGATGACAAGTCAGCACAACTGATGTTAACGCGTTCAGGATACTGGAAAAACCTTTTTAATTCGCAGGCAACAGCCAAAGAAGGCTATATACAAGGTCGTAATAAAGACGGCA
The DNA here is from genome assembly GCF_018860755.1 of Colwellia sp. D2M02. GTDB lineage: Bacteria > Pseudomonadota > Gammaproteobacteria > Enterobacterales > Alteromonadaceae > Colwellia > Colwellia asteriadis. Next base: position 122,677 of record NZ_JAHKPW010000085.1, read on the forward strand.
GTTGGAAAGCCGATTTTGATCCCAACAGCGGACACCTTTTTGTTGAAGGCAGCCCGGCGCAATACCTTTGGATGGTACCGTTTGATGGCGCCAGTTTAAACCAATTAGTTGGCGGCGATGAAGTGATGGCTAACCGTCTTGACAATCACTTTCATAAACCTGATGGCAGCTGGGTATTGTTTAGAGATAAGGCAAGCTATTCAGATGTTTCCAATCAACCTTCTATCGCGTCACCCTGGATGTATCTATTCACTGGTCAAGCATATAAAACTCAAGATACCGTGCGTGCCACTCTCGATTTATTGTGGAACAACACCACAAAAGGCATTCCAGGGCAAGATGATCTAGGCCAAATGTCATCATGGTATGTATTCTCTGCTTTAGGCCTTTACCCTTTACAGCCAGGTCGCGCTGACATGGTACTTTCGAGTCCAACGTTTGAAAAGGCTAACATCGGTAAGCTAACAATTAATGCTCCATTCGCTTCAAGTGAGAATCGTTACATTAGAAGTCTAAAAGTGAACAATATTAACAGCACCAAAAGCTGGATTAATAATCGCTATATTTCAGAACCGGTTGAGTTAAATTTCAAGCTATCCTCAATACCAAATAAACAATGGGGAAAAAAACTATCTGATCGTCCGCTATCTTTTTCATCGGGTAAGGCTGAACAGCACATTAATTCATCACATAACACGGAAGTTGGAGACAAGTAATGGCAGGAAATATCCCAGATTCAACTGCAAGCTATCAGGTAAATGATGGTGAAAACTATCATTTTGCCTTCGCTGCAATGACAACACTTTTTTTTATTTGGGGCTTTATTACCGCCTTAAATGATATTTTAATACCGCACCTCAAAGCTGCTTTTGATCTTAATTACGTGCAAGCAATGCTAGTGCAGTTTTGTTTTTTTGGTGCCTATTTTATTATGTCACCTCTAGCAGGAAAACTGATCAGCAAAATTGGCTACTTAAAAGGTATTATCACTGGCTTGCTAACAATCGCTGCTGGGTGTTGCTTATTTTACCCCGCCGCTGAAGTTGGTGTTTATTGGGTATTCTTAGCAGGCTTATTCGTACTGGCCTCTGGAATTACCATTTTACAAGTATCAGCCAACCCATATGTTGCTTCACTTGGCGCTGAAACAACCTCAGCGAGTCGTTTAAATTTGGCGCAAGCGATAAACTCTTTAGGCCACACACTCGGGCCGATTTTTGGTACAGCATTAATATTTGGTGCCGTTGCTCATACCGAAGTTATTGACGCAAAAAGTGTGCAACTACCATATTTATTGCTAGCCGGAGCAACGATACTTATTGCTGTTGGTTTTAAATTCTTGCATTTACCCGCCATAGAGTCGATTGCCGAAGCACCTAAAAGTGATACCGCGGTTACCGGTTCTATCTGGCAACAGAAACCGTTACTATTAGGCGCGCTTGGTATTTTTCTATACGTTGGTGCTGAAGTGTCAATTGGTAGCTTTTTAGTCAACTACTTTACCCAAGATGACATCGCCGGATTAACAGAAATGAAAGCTGGTGAAATGGTGTCTTATTACTGGGGCGCTGCGATGATTGGTAGATTTGTAGGCGCTTACCTCACTCGCATTATTAAACCTAGCTACGTATTAGCCGCGAATGCAATCTTCGCGATGATCTTACTCATACTTACCATGTCAAGCAGTGGCCACTTTGCTATGTGGGCTGTAATCTCGGTTGGTTTTTTCAATTCAATCATGTTTCCAACTATTTTTGCTCTAGCGATTCGAGGCTTAGGGCCACTTACTTCGAAAGGATCAGGTTTATTGTGCCAGGCAATAGTTGGTGGCGCTATTTTACCACTTATTCAAGGATATGTTGCCGACATCAGTTCAGTACAAGCGAGCTTTATCGTACCAGCTTGCGCGTATGTTTATATTTGTGGCTATGGCTTATACAGTGCAAAAGCAATGTTAACAGATACGAATCAAAGCGATAGTACGGTTAAGGATAACTCATGAAATCAGTAATTTGTTTTGGCGAAGCTCTAATTGATTTTCTCAACACCGGCAAGCAGGAAGACGGTTGTTTAATGCTAAATAACTATCGACAATACCCAGGTGGTGCACCTGCTAATGCCGCTGTAGCTATAGCAAAACTTGGTGGTAATGCCATATTTGCAGGCCAAGTCGGCAATGATATTTTTGGTGACTTTCTAAACGCATCAATGCAGGCTTACCATGTAGACACCAAGTTTTTAAGTCGTCATTCAAGTGCGCCAACGGCATTAGCCTTTGTCACCCTAGATCAATATGGCGAAAGGTCATTTTCCTTTTATCGTCAAAATAGTGCCGACGTGTTATTCAAGCAAGAACAGGTAAAAGATGAATGGTTTACACAAGATACAACATTTCATTTTTGCAGCAACACTCTTACCGAACCCGACATTGCACACTGTACCGAATATGCTGTAAATAAGGCGCTGGATGCCGACGCTATTGTCAGCTTCGATGTCAACCTTCGCCATAATTTATGGCCTAGCGAACAAGCAGATATTGATACTGTCAATAACCTTGTTCAGCATGCGCATATTATTAAGTTTTCACTCGAAGAATTTAATTATCTTGCCAATGACAATCCAGATGACTACTTAAAATTCTGTTTGAATTCGAATTGTCAGCTTTTGATCATTACTGATGGGGCAAACCCTATTGTTTATCATACGCCAAACTTTTCTCGTAGCGTTCAACCGCCGGCAATAACTGCAATTGATACAACAGCAGGGGGCGATGGCTTTATCGGAGGTATTTTATTTGCTCTATCACAGTTTGACCATTTAAGTGATGTTATTAATAACGACAGTGTACTCAAAAAAGTTATTGAATTTTCGGCACAATGCGGCGCAATCGCCGTCAGTAAATCAGGAGCATTTCCTGCTTTAGCAACATTAGACGAAGTTTTGCCAAGATTAACGGCGCAACAAGATTCCCCGTCTATCAATCAAGTACCTTCTCTTGATGCATTCCTTTGGAGTTAAACTATGAACTTTTACGATACCAATTTCCTCAAAACACACAGCCAAGAAATTTTAGCATTTTATGATGATCGTGTTATTGACTCTAATGGTGGCTATTTTCAAAATTTTTATGATGATGGCACAACCTTTAATAACGGCTTTAAGCAATTAGTCAGCAGTACGCGTATCATCGTAAATTATGCAATGGCTGCTAGTGTGCTCGATAAACCTGATTACCTAAAAACAGCACAACATGGCTTAGACTATTTAGAGCAAGTACATTGGCAAGAAGAAAGCCAGGGCTATGCGTGGACTTTACAAGACAATCATCCTTTAGATATGACACAACAAGCCTATGGCTATGCCTTTGTGTTATTAGCCTATGCGGCAGCACGCAAAGCAGGAATTATCAGCTCTAATGATAAGCTAAATGAAACTTATCAGTTACTTGAAGAACGTTTTTGGCAAGCCGATTATGGTTTGTACGCTGATACCTTAAGCGCTGACGGTATTTTATCTAAGTATCGTGGACAAAATGCGAACATGCATATTTGTGAAGCGATGATTTCAGCCTATGAAGCAACTAACAACCCCCTATTTTTGGAACGTGCCAATTCTATAGCCGACAATATCTGCAACAAACAAGCTTCGCTCACAAATGGACTTGTTTGGGAGCATTATACCGCGAGTTTTCAACCTGATTGGGAATATAACAAAACTGATCCCAAAAACCTTTATCGCCCTTGGGGTTTTCAGCCAGGACATCAAACAGAATGGACAAAGTTACTACTACAATTAAACAGACATGCGCCACAAGTATGGTTTGTTGAAAAAGCTCAGCAGCTATTTGATGATAGTTTTGACCGATCTTGGGATGAGAATCATGGCGGATTAATTTATGGTTTTGATCCACAAGGTAACTGGTGTGACGACGATAAATATTTTTGGGTGCAAGCAGAAAGCTTTGCCGCGGCAGCACTGTTATATCAAGTAACTGATGACCAAAGCTATTTAGATAATTATCAAAAGCTTTGGCAATATAGTTGGCAACACTTTGTAGACCATAAGTACGGAGCTTGGTTTAGAGTATTACGAAGAGATAATTCAAAATACTCTAATGAAAAAAGCTTAGCCGGTGCAAAATGTGACTATCATAGTTTAGGCGCTTGTTTAGAAGCAATTAGAGTATTAAAAATGAAATCCTCCACCTAATATTACTAATTATGAACTGATTTCTGGGGTTATATTAAGACAGCAATAACTTTTATCTATTGCAAACTCTGACATAACCCTCTTCAAGCTAGATAAGACTTTCAACCTAAGCTTTTAATTTTTAGTAACTCATTTCATGTTTACGAGTGAGATGTTTCATTAGCTATATTACTTATTAGTAAAATAGCTCAATATAATTACTAGTGCCAGTGTACCACCTCACGCCTTGCGTGATAAATAGCCTTCTGAAGCAACATAACTAATTATCTTCAAAATTTAAATACTCAATAAAAGAATAGCCTAACTTACTTATTATAAAGATATTAAGTTATTGAGAATCGCAGGTGTTTTTAACTTTCCTGACCAATAGAGCTTAATTACCCTAGAAACAAAACTACTCTAAGCTCAACTAAGTCTATTAATTATAATGTCTCTACACATTGAACACTTGTTTTTATTTGAAAATCATCAAAAACAAAACATGTGATTTTTATTCCTATATTGATAAATACACAGCAAAAATCATCTCACTTTGTGCCCCTTTCCGGATATAACTTAGGATCATTTTTACCACAAACCAGGCCATTTTATGAATAAAAAAGACATCAGAATGGTCTGCTTAGATACGAAAGCGGAAATAAGATTTGGCTTATCTAATGAAAAAAAATCCGACATAGTTGTCATAAATGAAACCTTAAAGTTGTTCTAATATTCATATAAAGGCTGAATATTCAAAACTCAATTTTTACTGAAAGCTGACATTAGAGTAATACCTATTTTGTGTCTTCTCGTGCATTAAAGGTAAGCTTTAATGATTCTAAATAATACTGGAGCCCCCACAAATAAAACTATTAATTAAACTGTTCTTTTGTCATCTTGCCAATAACAACAGGTTTGTAATCAACAATTTCAAATTCACGTATCATAGACATGTCCTTCCACATAAGATCGTATCCTTTGGTTCTCTTAAATTGAAGTGGTCAAGTAAAATTGGCCACAGTTTTAGAGTTTAACCAGTATCTTCTCTCTGACTCATTTGGACTTAACCCAGCGTTATACCGGTGTGGTCTAG
>NZ_JAHKPW010000073.1 GCF_018860755.1 Colwellia sp. D2M02
TGGGTATTTATACAAGGCAGAGCCTTGGTTGTGTGGTTATTCGGGACAATAAGCGCCTGCACTTTCTAATAGGCTACCCCCATGTAGCGTCACATAAAAAGGTAATAACCCAGTAAAAATGACCAACAAACGCTTTTATCTCGAACAAAGTTTAACCGCGAAAGATCAACAGCCCATAGCATAAAACAATGACGACTTGTCTTAATAAAAAGGAAATAGCATGACAACAACTGTAATAGAAATAGTAACCTATCGATTGAAAAGTAACATTGATAAGTCATTACTTAATAATTCACACGAGCAAATTAATACCTTTGTAAAACAACAACCTGGTTTTTTATATCGTTCGATTAGTGAGGATGCTGCTGGCGTTTTACATGATATTGTCTATTGGCAAGATATGGCGTCAGCAACACAAGCGAGCAGCGCTTTTGAGCAATCAGATGCTTGTAAGTATTTAATATCTCTTACCGATGCAGATAGTGTTACTATAAAACATATGCCTGTACTCTCTGAGGCAATGATGTGTGAGTCTAGCCCAGCATAACTGCTACATCAAAACATAGGCTAAAACGCACACTTAACAGGTGCGTTTATCTTATAAGGCCGATAATCCGCTTTATTATTCAACCAATACTAACGTTATATTATTGCTATGCGAAAAGCCGAACGTCTCTTTCAAATACTCACATTATTACGTAGTAGGCGCAATTATGTTACTGCACAGCAACTTGCACACACTTTAGCGGTATCAGAGCGTACTATTTACCGAGATATACAAGCACTTTCTTTATCGGGCATTCCGATTGAAGCTGAAACAGGTGTTGGCTATAAGCTTAAAAATACTTTTAGCTTACCACCATTGATGTTTGACGAAAATGAAGTTGAAGCGCTATTACTCGGCGTGAGAATGGTAGAAAGCTGGAGTAATAATAAAATGGCAACAGCCGCCTCTTCTGCCTTAGCCAAAATACATGCAGTACTACCCGAGAAATTGCATCAAAGTGCAGTACAACAACCTGAGTGGGTCATTGTTCCTAAGTTTTCTCCACAACAGACAGAGCAATTTAGTGAGAAAATATCAACAGCGATTAAAAATTTTAAAATAACCACGCTAGATTATAGTGATGTACACGGCAGCCAAAGTAAGCGTAACATTTGGCCTTTAGGCTTAATTTACTGGGGAAAAACTTGGACAATCGTAGCATGGTGCACAAAGCGGAATGATTACCGTTTATTTCGCTTAGATCGCATCAACTCATTAACGGTAACCGATAGTCAATTTACGACCACGGACAACATTAACCTACAGCATTACATCCGTATTCAAACGGAAAAATATGGTGAATGTTAAAAACTAGTACAACATTCTGTATTGCTCTCTGCCACTAAGATCACACTTATAATTAATTAGTTTTAACTATGTGTATAGTAAGCGTACAGAACATGAATATTAACCTACCACTCATGTTGGCGAAATGCCTGTTGATGTTTTTAAACCATAGAAAAAATCACAGTTTAAAACCATTAAACTGTGATTTTTTGATTATTTACATGGATTAACCTTAAAGTTACAAGTAACGCGGTTCATCATAAATACTTAAGAGCGCTGTTTACGTTTGTGTTTAAACTTTCTTTGACTTTTATTCAATTTTTCAAATTGCTCAGAGGTTAAAACTTGTTTCATTTGAAATTTTGTTTTTGCGCGAATAAGTGCTTGAGCCGCAAATACATCTTGATTACTACTTTGTAGTTGAGTAAAAGCTTGTTCGTCAAAAGTCTCGGCTGAAAGTAAAGTGTTAACTTGCTCTTTATAAGCTTTAAGCGCTGGCTTTAATGCTTCCATTTCAGTTTTACTATTTTGCTTTATCGCTAAAATTTCAGCTTGTTGACTGTCGGTTAAGTCGAGCTTTTTAGCCATACGCTTCATCATTCGCTCACTTTTATGAGCTGGTTTCATATCGCTATCACTGGTCGCAACATCGCCCATCGCTAAACTGGCTCCAGAGAATAACAATGCAGAACACAGTGATGATGCAACCATAATGTTTTTAATTCGACTATTCTTTAAGCTCTTCATAAAATTATTCATAATACTTCCCTCGGGGTAATTTACGCTCACTAATGAATAATATCATTAGCATAATGCGCTTTCGTTAAATTCAATTTTAGTATACTTACCCCTTTGCAAAGGAGTGCAAAGAGAATGTAAAGCTATGTAAAGTTATTTTTTGTTGCTTAGATATCACGTAAACTAACTTCATTATCAAGCAATTATCTTAATCACTATGTTAACAACTGCCGACAAACAACTTACTGACAGTGTTGTAGAAAATAAAAAAATTCTGCTCATTGATGATGATCATGAGTTAGCAGAGTTATTAACCGAATATTTAGCTGGTGAAAATATTACGGTTATCTCTTGCTTAGATGGCGTTGCAGGGTTGGCACAAGCTTTTGATGAAAGTATTGATCTTATTTTATTAGATGTGATGATGCCTAAATTAAATGGCTTTGAAGTATTAAAAGCTTTAGGGGGAAATCATAAAACTCCGATACTGATGCTCACCGCTCGCGGTGATGATAACGACCGTATTTTAGGTTTAGAATTAGGCGCAGATGATTATTTGGCAAAGCCTTTTAAACACCGAGAGCTACTAGCACGTATTAATGCTATTTTCAGACGAATTGCCATTGTGAAAGAGTCGACAAATAGTTCACAAAGCACGTTAGCCTCGCTAGATGGTATCGCGCCAGTTTCAACAGCAACAATGAACAACATTACCGTTAACCAGTTAACAATTAACCACGCCACCCGAGAAGTTCTTAGTCATGGTCACTCCCTCGACCTAACGGGTACTGAATATTTAATTTTGCTTTATATGGTAGAACACCATAGTAAAATCATCAGTAAAGCAGAAATATCTGAACAAGTACTACAGCGTAAACTTAGCTTATATGATAGAACCATTGATGTGCATGTTGGCAATATTCGCCGAAAAATATTAGCAACCACCGACGTTGATAAATTCAAAACCGTTCGTGGTGCTGGTTATGTATTTTTACAAGGAGATATGAGCTAATGTCTGCCATTAAAAAGTTATTTTCTTCTCTGAATTTTGGTATTAGCGCCAAACTATTTTTAACCTTTTGGTTTGTTGTTATATGTTCTATTTCAATAAGTTATGTAATAACATTACAATTACAGCATCGTCCTACTCAAGGTGTAGCGACACCTAAACAATTACACTTACTAAACCAATACGCAACGCAACAAAACAAAAAGATAATTAAGTTAGCCAACAAAGAAAAAAAATTTAACCTAAAGTCGCTTCGTAATCAGTTTGAGCGTAAATATCAGCAGCACTTACTGATAAAAGATCTTGCTACAAATAAAGTTTACCTACCACGTCATCGTGCTTGGCAAGGTATTGAGAAGTATTTAAGCATTAATTCTCTACCTAACCCTGTGACTATCGATTTTGCCTATACCCAAGTTACAGGTGCCAAAGAAATTACGGTCAACAATAAAAGCTACCAGTTGTTTGTTGCTGGTCCCATCGATCGCCAGCAATTTCACAGCATTATTGAGCACTTACCGCTATCAGTGAAGATGATGATTTCCTTAATCATTAGTGCTTTTCTTTGCTGGCTGCTTGCTAAAGCATTTAGTAAACCACTTATTGCGATACAAAAAGCCAGTGATAACTTAGGTAAAGGTAATTTAAGCACGCGTCTTATTGGCTTTGATGAGCGCTCTGATGAGTTTGGCGCAGTCGCTCGCAGTTTTAATAAAATGGCAAGTCAGCTTGAAGACAATATTACCGCGCATCAGCGTTTATTAGGCGATGTATCTCATGAACTGCGCTCTCCTCTTGCACGATTACAGTTAGCAATTGGTTTAGTAGAACAAAATATAGGTAATACCGAGGAGCAACAAAGGCACCTTAATCGTTGTGAAAATGAGGTTGATCGCTTAGATACTATGATAGGTGATGTGTTAACGCTTTCTCGACTTGAGCATACCAATACCACAGATCACTTTGAGTCCATTCAATTAGTAAACTTAACTCAACAAGTGGTGGACGATTGTCAATATATTGCCAATACAAAAAACGTCATAATAACGCTAGCAAGTGATGAAAAATATTCACTTAATGGCGATAAAAAGCTTCTCATTAGTGCAATTAGCAACGTACTTAATAACGCCGTAAAGTATGCACCTGAACATAGTACTGTCAGTGTTGAGCTAACATTGGTAACTGAGAAAATATGCTTAACGGTTACCGATCAAGGTACGGGTGTACCTGATAATATGCTAAGTAAACTCTTTACGCCTTTTTTCCGTGTTGCTGATGCAAGAGACCGTAATAGCGGCGGTACCGGTTTAGGTTTAGCCATTGCCCAACAAGCAATCAAGCAACACCAAGGAGAAATATATGCACAAAATACCCAGCCCTGCGGGTTAATGGTGTCGATAGTACTTCCTTTACAAAGCTAAAATATTTTCTTAAAAATAGCTCAATAAAGTTATCCTCTTTTTCATAAGGTTCACTTAAATATGAGTAAGCTATCACTTAATTACCGGTAAGCTATCACTTAAGTATCGGTAAGCTATAACAAGCCAAACGCCGACATTAAGCTGCGAGCGCTTAATAAGAGCGTAACTAACACCACCAATAAACCAAGTAAGTTTTGTAGCTTAGTGTTTTTATGTTGCCCTAATGTTGCGCTATTCATCATCCATAAGAGAAATAATGAAATCAGTGGTAACAGTACTCCATTAGCAACCTGTGCCACCCATATCACTTCAATAGGTCGATAACCTATACTCGCAATTAACACACCCAGTAATAAAATAACAAACCAAATACTCTTAAATTGCAAAGAGCTAATCTCTTTATTGAGATTTAAAATGCCACTTAAAGCAAAAGCTGCCGCTAATGGTGCGGTTACGGCTGATGATATACCGGCGGCAAACAAACCTACCGCAATAAAAATACCCGCATGTTCACCAAAAACAGGTGCCAGTGCTGGTGCAATATCAGCCGCATTAGTGATTTGTATTTGTTGACCAAAAAAAGCACTAGCGGCGGTTGAGGCTATCGCAATTGAGATCAAACCACCTAGAGGGATGGCAAAATACAAATCCTTTCTTGCATCACCAAGCTGCTCAACGTTTTGCCATTTTTTACTCGCACTAGCACTATGTAAAAAGAGGTTATACGGCACAACGGTAGTTCCAATTAATGCAATAACCGTTAACGTAGCCCCTGTAGGTAAGCTCGGTATTAATAAGCCTGAGAAAAACTCACTCCAGTCAATGGGAACCATCATAAAGCTCGCCAAAAAGGCAATACTCATAACGGTAACTAATAAAATTAACGCTTTTTCAATAAACTGATAGCTACCGCTTGCTAAAATAAATAATGCAACAGATCCTATAACGAGCGGCCAAAGCGATATTGTTTCCAACATGTTTCCTTGAAGCCACTGTCCTTGGCCAAAAACATGAATTAAACCAAGGCTAGCCCCTGAAATATTACCACCTTGATAAGCCGCATTACCCACTACAATAGCGCTAACAACCAGTAATACTGCTAATATTTTAACTAATGGGTTTGTGCACGCTAAGCGAATATTTTCACCTAACCCTTGTTGAGTAACAACACCTAAACGGGCGGCCATCTCTTGTAAGATAATGGTCGCGATTACAGAAAAAACTAAAGCCCACAGCAAACTGAAACCATAATTTGCGCCAGCCATTGTTGCCGTAATCACAGTACCAGGACCAATAAATGCAGCAGTCACTAACACTGCTGGACCAATTTTAGGAAATTTAATCATTATTTTTATTCTTATTATAAAGTTATCGAAGAGCTACTTAACGCTACGCTTTACTTGTGGTAAATCACTACTTTGCCAGCCATTAAAGTCTCCGGTTAAATGATCTAACTGACTAAAGCCTTGTTTAAGCAACGCTGTTGTTGCTATATCAACTCGCCGACCTGAACGACAATAAAGAACAATTTGCTGGTGCTGGTAAGCCAATAACTCATTTAGACGTGAGTTAATCTCGGTATGAGGGATATTAATTGCTCCAGGGATGTGCCCTTGAGCATACTCCTCTGCCGATCTAACGTCGAGTAATAGCGGTTTATCAGCTTGTTCCATTAACGACAACAATTGTTTTTGCGACACCTCAACCGCTAAACTTGTTGAATGAGCCAACAAGAAAAATACAGGTAGCATTATTATCATCAGTGTTTTTTTAAGGTTTATCATATTTTTTCCTGATTTTTAATCGGTATTACTCGTCTATATTTATTATCTATATTTATTACCTATATAAACAAGGGGTTAAAAAGCTAGACGCAATAAAGCAAAATTAATTATGTTATTTTAGGCTTTAATCTTAACATGATAAGTGTTCCTAACAACGCACAAGCAGCCGCAAAAGCAAACGCTGCATTAACACCTGCACCATCAAGCCATAAAATACCAGTAATATAAGCGCCTGTTGCACCGCCAATCCCGTAAACACCACCAACATAAATGCCTTGCCCTCGACTTTGTTGACGCTGAGTAAAATGGTTGGAAATAAAGGCCATACTCGCACTGTGATAAATAGCAAAACTTGCTGCATGACTTAACTGAGTAATAGCCAATAAATAAGGATTAGCGCCAATCAAAGGTAATAAAAACCAGCGCAGTGCGGTGACTCCTAAACTAAAAGTTAACAAGAGTTTTAACGAGCAATGTTTAAAAATACGCCCCATGTAAATAAAAGCAACAATTTCAGCAATAACCCCAAGAGAAACAAATAAACCGATAGAAAAATCGGGATAGTTTAACTCCCGTAAAAATAATGCAAAAAAACCATAATATGGTGCGAAACTCATTTGTAATAAAACACCGGCCAAAAAGAATACTATAAAATTAGCATTGATTATTTTATTCCAAATAGCGACGTTCATTAGCTCACTACTTTCACTATTTACCCGTTTTCTCTTATTATTATTGAGTGCCAAAGTACAAATAAATAACGCCAACAGCATCAAAGCCCCTAAAATAACAAACGCTTGATTTGAGAAGTAACCTATCGCATGCCCCGTAATAACTGCTAAGACAATAAAACCAATACTGCCCCATAGTCTAACTCGGGCGTAAATTTTGGCGTTTTTACGTAGCTTAGTTAATGTGTGCACTTCTAACTGCGGTAAAATAGCGGTCCAAAACAAGCTAAATGACGCTAAGGCAAGAGCAATAGTTCCATAAGTGCTGAGCCAAAATAAACTACTAAAACACAATAAAGCTAATAACGCTCCTACCCTAATAATTAGTATTTGCTGCCCTGTTTTATCAGCCAGCATCGACCATAGGCTTGGCGCTATAATTTTAGTGACGGTAAAAATAGCTAAAATCTCGCCTATTTCTCGAGAAGTAAAACCTTTACCATCAAGAAATACAGAAAGAAATGTGGAGACTAAGCCTAATAAAGAAAAGTAAAAGAAATAACTTAGTGATAAACGTGAAAATAATGTCAAAGTGGATAACCTTGCAAAGAAATTAATATACCAAGATAGAAACGCCTGTAATAGCAACAAAAAAGCAACGCCTAAACGTTGCCTTTAATTTTTTATAACCTAACTATTACCTACTCATGAGCTCAGATGTTCACGAATAATTTAGGGTACCAAATTTACTTCTCAATATCTGGTGTTATACAGTTTACATCAGCATTTTGACCACGGTGACGTAAATAATGATCCATTAAGGTTAATGCTAACATTGCTTCAGCAATAGGTACTGCGCGAATGCCAACACAAGGATCGTGACGACCTTTGGTAATAATGTCGGTAGGCTTGCCCTCTAAGTCAACAGTTTTACCGCTTACACCAATACTTGAAGTTGGTTTTAAGGCAATATGCGCAACAATATTTTGTCCTGATGAAATTCCCCCTAAAATACCACCTGCATGATTTGAAGCAAAACCTTCAGGCGTTAACTCATCTCTATGCTCAGAGCCTTTTTGGTTTACAACCGCAAAACCATCACCTATCTCAACACCTTTTACTGCGTTAATGCTCATTAAGGCGTGCGCCACCTCAGCGTCTAGACGATCAAAAATAGGCTCGCCTAGTCCCACAGGAACATTGCTGGCAATAACCGTCACTTTAGCGCCAATAGAGTCTTTCGCTTTAATAATCTCACGTAGATGTTGGTCAAGTAGCTCAAGTTTGCTTTCATCAGGAAAGAAAAATGGATTTTGCTCAACTTTTTGCCAATCAATAGTGCTTAAGTCAAATTGACCGCCATCAGCAGCGGTAGCACTAATATCACCAATTTGTGTCACACATGCTTGAATTTGAATGCCAAATTTATCTGCTAAGTATTTTTTAGCTACTGCACCCGCAGCAACACGCATTGCTGTTTCGCGTGCTGAAGAGCGACCACCACCACGGTAGTCTCTTAAGCCATATTTTTGCCAGTAGGTGTAATCGGCATGACCAGGACGGAAACTTTGCGCAATATTACCGTAGTCTTTTGACCGCTGATCGGTATTTTCAATCATTAACCCAATAGGCGTACCGGTAGTTTTGCCTTCAAAAACACCCGAGAGTATTTTTACTTCATCAGCTTCACGGCGTGCTGTGGTGTAGCGTGATGTGCCAGGTCGACGACGATCTAAATCAAGCTGTAAATCACTAGCTGATAGTTCAAGCCCAGGTGGGCAACCATCAATAATGGCACCTAAACCCAAACCGTGACTTTCACCAAATGACGTTACCGTAAATAGCTTTCCGAAGGTATTACCTGACATTTACTTTTACCACCTATAAGTTATTGTTTTATTAAATCTTATTATTAAAATGAATTTCACGCATATTTTATGGGTATATTTTACGTGAATTTTTCACATGAGTTATTTACATAAGTAATGACATCAATATTGAGTACATTACGCTATTAATTTCTCTGTTAATTATTCTGTTAATAGCGCTGCATTAAAAAGTGCTGCATACTTAACTAACTGCGCTTTAGTTAGCATGAATACACCATGACCACCGCGTTCAAATTCAAGCCAAGTAAAGTCGACTTTAGGATAAACAGCTTCAACATGCACCTGTGAGTTACCCACTTCACAAATTAATATACCATCATCACTTAAATGCTGAGCACTTTGCGCTAAAATAACGCGTACAATATCTAAGCCGTCTTCACCACAACCTAAGCCCATTTCAGGCTCATGCGTATATTCTGCTGGTAGGCAGTCAATATCGTCTTGGTCAACATATGGTGGGTTACTAACGATTAAATCATAAATTTGTCCTTCAACCCCAGAAAAAACGTCAGATTGAATTGGAATAACTTGTGCATTTAAGCCATGATTTTCGATATTCAATTGCGCTACATTTAAGGCATCAACAGATAAATCAACCGCATCAACCTCAGCTTCTGGAAAATAGCTCGCGCACGCTATAGCAATACAACCGCTACCTGTACACAAGTCTAAAATACGCTGCGGTGGCTTATCTGCATTAATATAAGGCGAGAATTGTTTTTCAATCAACTCACCAATAGGCGATCGCGGCACCAGAACACGCTCATCCACATAAAAAGGTAACTCAGCAAAATAAGCAAGGTTAGTAATATAAGCAACAGGTACTTGCTCTGTAACTCGACGTTCAAACAAGCTAAGAATATTTAGTTTTTCTTGTTCGATTAAGTTACAACTCATCACTTGATCGCTCAACTGCTCAGGTAAAGACAATGCGTGCATAACCAAGGTAAGTGCTTCGCTTAAAGGATTATCATTACCATGACCATAAAACAGCTCAGCTTGATTAAATAAACTTGCGCCGTAACGGCAAAAGTCAGCAATAGTATGAAGCTGCTTGGTTATTTCAGTAGAATTGGATTCGATCACTCTTTTTCCTAAGGTGTTTGTTAACACACGTTGTATTTAAAAATAAATGTTTTACACTAACGCCATGAAAAATATTGACTCAAAAGCCGCGTTCAAGGCAATTAAAAAGCAACTACGCTCAACAGAAAAAACTGTTGTGTCCGCTCACAATAAAACCACTACCACAGTCAAGGATAGTGCGATAATTGATGATGATAAAAAGTTATTCAGTGATGCGGTAGGTAAAGTAAAACCTATGGTTATTGACACCATACATTATGTCAAAACGTCGGGCAAATCAAAACGCCCTAGTGACAATAAAAAGACAGATAAAATGGTGGCCCAGTTTCACTTTTCTGATGAGTTCGAGCCAAATTTAACCACCCAAGGGCCAATGAAATATGTGCGTGAAGGTGTTGATAGTTTTGAGGTTAAAAACCTACGCCGTGGCCACTACACACCGGACTTAATTCTAGATTTACATGGTTTAGACCAGCATAAAGCCAAAAAAGAGCTTGCCGCTCTGCTGTATGCTTGTCAAAAAGAGCATGCACAATGTATTTGTGTTGTTCACGGCATTGGCTCGCATGTATTAAAAAACAAAGTGCCACACTGGCTGGTACAACACCCTGATGTTATGGCATTTCATCAAGCGCCACTTGAATGGGGTGGTAATGGCGCATTACTTGCCCTGATTGAGTTAAAAGATAAATTCAATCGAGATTAGCCTGTTACCTTATCTTAAGGTAAAGCAAACAATTAAAGATCGTGTGGCGATATCATACGTACAAATTCACCACGCATACTTTGCGTATCATAATCAATTTGAGCAACACCTGCTGTCGCAAAAATAGGCGCGTGCTCACCTTGAGTAAGCTCTGCCACTAAATAGCTTACTAATGGCATATGCGAAACAATCAGCAACGCCTGTTCGGGTACTTCGACATTATTCGGCGATAAGCCATCAATAAAGTCATGTAACTGCTTAGCACTTCCTTCAGGCGTAATAAAATCCAAAGTAATAGCGTTTATATTAATATTTTTCAGTACTTGAGCACATGTTTGTTGTGCTCTAACAAAAGGGCTAACAAAAATATGATTAAAATGAATATTCATTTTAGTCAGCCAATTCGTCATCAATTGCGCTTCAAGTTGCCCTTGTGTTGTTAAGGGTCTGTCACTATCACTGTGAAAGTTATGACCAATGAAGCCCTCGGCTTCTCCATGGCGCATTATATATACTTGCATTAAGTCTCCCGCATAAATTAGCGGATAAATTCAAACATTTAGCGATAATTTTTTCACTTTATCGTGATTAAATAGTTAGATATAGAATAATTTTGCGGCTATAGTAATAGAATTAACGGCACTTTAATAACAACTGTTAAGAATATAATAGATGTTAGTTATTCCTTAAGGTAATTTAGAAAGTGATTTTGTCAATAATCCCCTTCTTTTTATTCATATTTTATCGCGATACGCTTTGCTGTTTAAAGTGTTCTTAGGAGCTCTAATTTTGAAGCAAAGTCCTAATGATTTAAAAAAATATCAAGCTATTACCCTAAAAAATGGTTTGCGGGTTTTACTGATTCACAATAATGAAACAACTAAATCTGCCGCTGCGTTAGCGGTTAATGTAGGTCACTTTCAAGACCCTGAAGATAGACAAGGTTTAGCTCATTTTTTAGAGCACATGTTATTTTTAGGCACCGAAAACTTCCCTGATGGTAGTGAATATCAAAAATTTATTAATCAGTACGGCGGCTCACATAATGCGTGGACAGCAACAGAGCATACTTGTTTTTTCTTTGATATTAATCACCAATATTTTGAACCTGCCTTAACGCGTTTTAGTGAATTTTTTACCTGCCCTTTACTGTCAAAAGAATTTGTCATTAAAGAGCGACAAAATATCGACGCTGAATTTGCCTTAAAATTAAAAGATGATATTCGTCGTTTATATGATGTGCATAAAGAAACCATTAATCAAAAACACCCATTTTCAAAGTTTTCTGTTGGTACGTTAGATACCTTAGCAGACAGAAATGGCCAATGTATTAGTGGTGAAATTCAAGCATTTTTTAATACCTTTTATCGCGCTGATTATATGACATTAGCACTTGAAGGGCCGCAATCACTTAAAGCGCTACAAAACTTAGCAGAGCAATTATTTGTTAATATAAAGTCTGCTTGTGAGCCACTACCTAAAATAGAGCAACCGCTTTATTTACCTAGCCATCAAGGTATTAAAATAAATGTTTGTCCTGTTAAAAATGATCACCAATTAATTATTAGTTTTGCCATGGAGGGTATTGATCAATACTACCAAGACAAACCAGAATCTGTGTTAGCCTACTTACTTGGTCATGAAGGTAAAGGCAGTGTTTTATCTCTGCTAAAAAAACAGCAATGGGCTATGGGGTTAACCGCGGGCTCGGGAATCAACGGATCTAACTTTAAAGATTTTAATATTTCAATTCGCTTAACTGAGCTAGGCGAACAACATATTAATGATATTATTGATATTGTTTGTTGTTATATAGCGACATTAAAAGCTGACTCCATCCCCTCACATTACTATCAAGAAAAACAAAGTATTAGTGAGTTATCTTTTCTGTACCATGAAAAGTCTCACCCGCTAGATAGCGTTAGCCAACTCGTGTTGAATATGCAGCACTACCCTGTTGAAGACTATATTTTTGGCGACTATATCATGGCAGGTATTGCACCTGAGAGAACGACTAAGTTACTTAATGCGCTCAATGTTGATAATATGCGTATTATTCATGTTAGCCAAAAAAATTCATTTAATACTCGAAGCTTTTGGTACCAAGTCCCTTATCAAGTTAACGAAATAGAGCTTAAACAACTTAACCATTGGCGCAAGTTATCAATGGCTGAAACTGCTTCCCCTTGGTTTAGTGAGCTTTTTCTACCAGAGAAAAACCCTTATATAGTTAGTCACCCAAAGCTTTATAGCTCAGCATTAGACAACGTCAGCACCGATAACAACAAAACGAAATTAATTCCCCAAAAAATTGTCAACGAGAATGGTTTTACGGCTTGGTATAAACAAGATTGTACCTTTAACGTCCCTAAAGGTTATTTATATATAGGTATTGACTCCCCGTATGCTATCACCAGTTATGAAAATATTGCCATGACTCGGTTATTTGTAGATTTATATACTGATACTGTAATTGAAGAAAATTATGACGCTGAATTAGCAGGGATTCATTATCACTTATATGCTCACCAAGGTGGGGTAACATTACAATTATCAGGCGTTAGCGAAAAGCAAAATTTACTATTACCTAAACTGCTCACCAGATTGAAACAACATCAGGTAAGTCAATCTCACTTTGAATTATTCAAACGACAAATAATTAAGCAATGGCAAAACAGCAACAAAAGTAAATCTATTTCTCAACTATTTTCAAATTTGAGCTCGTTAATGCAGCCTAATAACCCCAGCACTGTCGAACTTATATCGGCATTAATGACTGTCACTTACGCTCAATATCAACAATTTTGTCAGCAACTTTTTAGTAAAGTTACTATCGAGATGCTCATTCATGGCAATTGGTTACCTCAACATGCCAACGATATTATTCTCAATGTCAAAAATGCCTTTATTGGTGCGGTTGATGATAGCTACGCTGTGCAGTGCCCAGTTATCGATATCCACAAACAACAGACATTGTTATTACCAATTTCATTAGCTGACCATGATCATGCCAGTGTTATCTACAATCCAATGCTTAGTAATGATAATCAAAGTATTGCGCTAGCCATGATCACCAGCCACTTACTCTCACCATTGTTTTTTCAACAAATGCGCACTGAAAAACAATATGGTTATTTAGTCGGTGTTGGTTATGTGCCAATAAACCGTTATCCAGGTATCGCTTTTTATATTCAATCGCCTCATACCGATGCAATAGCATTAATTAATGCTATGGATGACTTCATTAATTGTGCAGAGAAAAACCTGCAAGAAATCAGTGCCAACGATTGGCTTGAGCTGACACAAGGCTTAGCAGGACAGTTACAAGAAAATGATCAAAACTTACGGATTAAAAGCCTACGGTTTTGGTCTGCTATTTGTAATAACGATCAACTATTTGAACATAAGCAGCAATTAATCAAAACAATAGTTAACGTAAAATTAAATGATGTAATTCAATTTATTAGAACTACTATCATGCCTAGCACTACCCCTGATAGAGTTGTTATTTACTCTTTAGCTGAGCAAGACAAAAAGCAAGAAAATCGCGAAAAAGTACAGTTAAATGGTAAAATAATAAACAACCTGAGTGAATTCGTAAAAAAAAGCCAAAGAAAGTTTTAAAATTGCCGATATAAGCAACAGCTTAGATTGACTTGGGCTGTTGTATGTTTTGTAATGACAATGCTTATATTAATAATAATAACAATTATCTTTAACTAACTGCTCCCATTACATTAAGTTAGTGCTTTTAATAGGGTTTACCTTTGCTTTTATTTCCTTTGCCTTTTTTGAAACAGAATGTTGTACGCCTTCTTCTTACCAAGTTAATTCCTATTAGCGCTACTATCACTTTGTTTATTTACAGTTTTTTATTCAGCGTACTTATTAGCTTCCCTGTAGTTGCAGATCCTACCTCTCAAAATCATATCCATAAAAACATTAACGATTTCCAATTAAAATTTAGTCAGTTTTCAGCAAATGAAGGCTTATCGAGCAGTAATGCTTTTGCCATTACACAAGATCAACAAGGTTATTTATGGATTGCAACAGAAGATGGTTTAAATCGTTTTGATGGTAAAAACTTCCAAGTTTATCGACACGATATTGCCGATGCATTCTCTATTAGTGACAATGTCATTCGTAAAATCTTTATTGATAGTAATAATACCTTGTGGATAGGTACTCAAAATGGACTAAGCCGCTACAATAGAGAATTAGATAACTTTGATAACTTTCATCACGACGTTAATGATGCTAACTCACTCAAAGACAATATTATTTGGGATATTTACCAAGACCAAAATCAACGCTTGTGGGTGTCAACCAGTACCGGTGTCCAAAGCCTAGATGTTACTAATCTAAAGCAGTCTGAACTTAGTTTTCAGACTCTTAAGGTACACGACTTTAAAGGCTCTTTGCTTGAAATAAAAACGATTTATCAAGATAAGCAAGGTAATTATTGGTTGGGCAGTTACGGGCATGGTATTCACCTTGTTAATAATAACTTCTATTATGTTGGCTCACTACAAGGAGATAATAAATACAAGTTATCCATTGATGCCACTGCGCTTTTTGATTTAAAAGAAATCGATGATAGCATTTGGCTAGCAACCGATAATGGTTTGTTTGTTATTGACCACCACTACAAGTTAAGTTCGCATATTTTTGCTAGAGATAATAACGAATACAGTAATACAGACGCCCTAAATAAAAACCTACCGACATTATTATCTAATCATATCAGGGCCATTGAACAATACGATGATAATAATATTTGGCTTGCGACTAATGACGGGTTAAACATCATTAACCTGCTTAACGGTACTATTAGTAGTCATACAAAAAGCGCCTATAGCACTTCTCTTTCTGATAACTGGTTAATGGATATATTTAAAGACGCTAATGGCACAATGTGGTTAGGTAGTTATGGTGGAGGGCTTAATAAATATTCACCGTTAAACTCTATGCTTTACCATGGGTTAGCTGAAGTTGATAATATAACAAAGCATAATTACCGAGTAGAGTCGTTTACTCAAACAGATAGTGACGCTGTATATTTATCAACCGAACAACAAGGGGTTTTCAAATTAGAAAATAATGCCATTTACCAAGAAAACTTCAATATACCTAGCGGAGTTAGGCAAATTCTGAGTGGTAAAGACACTTTATGGATATTGTCACGCGAAGGGTCTTTATATCAGAAAAGTACACTCACTAAAAACAACGAAAAACATCAATCTTGGGACTACCTTTCTGGTTACTCTACTCACCAACTCGTTTATGTTATCAACAATCACCTTTGGTACTTAAATACCAAAGGTATGTTAACAAGTTATAACACTAGCACTAAAGAGTTTAGTACCCACCTTGATCAAGAAAGTAATATATTTTCGAAGCTTCATAAAGATGGTAACAGCAAGCTATGGCTTATTTCTCAAGACAATAATATTGTAACTTATGATCCACAAGCCTTACTATTTAGCCCACCTTTATTAACACTAAATAATGATATTAACAGTGAAAAAATAACCAGCATTGCGATCAGTCAACAGTACATATGGCTGGGATCGGATTCTCAAGGCATCACACTCATTGATAGGACATCAAACAAACATATTACGTTTAATGAAAAGAATGGTCTTAAAAATAATTATATTGCATCGATTCTTATCGACGATCAAAGCAACGCATGGATCGCAACAAATAAGGGTATTAGTGTTATTTCTTCTGAAGCTAATAGCATTCTTCATTTTGATGCTGATTTTTCATTAAATATGCCTGAATTCATAAAATACTCAGCGCTTAAAAAACAAAATGGTGAGCTGTATTTCGGTAGCCCTACAGGTTTTTATCAGTTTTTACCAAGTGAATTATTAAGTATTACTCAAGTAATCAATCCTCCCCTATTTACCAATTTATACATTGCCAATAAAAAAGTAAAAATACAGCAAAACCCGACTATTGAGCAAAGCGATAAAAATAATAAAAAAGCACCTTATACATTAAGCAAGCAGCTCAATAGTTTAACGAAAGTCATTTTAAGACACAGCCATTCTCCCGTGAGTTTTGAATTTGTATCACCTAATACAAAATTACCTCATCAGCTCAATTATCATTACCGATTACAAGGTCTCGAGAGTGACTGGATTGAGGCAGATAAAAACAACTTAAAAGCCACATATACTAATTTAGCCCCTGGCAATTATACGTTTGAAGTACAGGCCTATGACTCTCAAAGTGCTAAAATAAGTAGCATAAGTAAATTGCAAGTTCATATATTAGCTCCTTGGTGGTTAACGAACAGTGCTATTTTTATTTACCTTTTATTGTCTTTATTATTTATTAGTTTTGTTTTCCAACAAGCACGCAACAGACGCTTATATCATTTAAAAATCAAACAAAATGAAGAGCGTTTAAAGCTATCTCTATGGGGTAGCGGCGATGAAATGTGGGATTGGAATATGCTCTCAGGAAAAGTATTCCGCTCTAATATTTGGGGTAAGCTTGAGTTTCCACAAGATGGTAGCCGTAATACTTTACCGCAGCAGGCAAATAGTCCCCATATAACCCAATCACCTGAAAGTAATATTCACCACCATGATATTGTTCGAGTTAAGCATGAGTTGAACGAGCATATCAAAGGGTTGAGTAATCATTATGAAGCGGCTTATCGCGTACAAGATAAGGATGGTAATTGGATTTGGGTACTCGATCGTGGAAAAATAGTAGAGCGTAATGAGCAAGGTAAGCCTACTCGTATGACTGGCACGCTTAAAGATATTAGCCAAATTAAAAATACCGAAGAAACCTTAAAACTGTTTGCGCGCTGCATTGAAAATATTTCTGATGCGGTTGTCATTTATGATAAAGACTTCATCGCTGTAGATGTTAATAAAGCCTTTGTACAAATTACAGGAAAAACTCGAGAGCTAATGATTGGGAAACCGCTGAGCTTTAGTCAATATCCTGATAAATTTTGCGAAAGTATCAAGCAACACCTGATAACTAAAGGTCGCTGGCATGGTGAAATTGAAAGCCTTCATCAAAATGAAGATAAATACTTTACTGACCTTAATATTGACGTTATTTATGATGAAGACCAAAGTATATCTCACTTTGTCAGCGTTTTTTCAGACATCACTAAACGAAAAGCTACCGAAAGCGAACTGCGTAGGCTTGCCAGTTCAGATACTCTGACAGGCTTACCTAACAGAACCTTTTTTCAACTGCACCAAACCAAGCTCGTTAAAAATGCTACACCTCATGCACTATTAGTGTTTGACTTGGATAACTTCAAAAAAATCAATGACTCATTGGGACATCAAGTAGGCGATGCTATTTTATGTAAAATTGCCGAGCGTATTGTTAATATCGGCCGCCCACAAGATACTGTCTATCGTTTAGGTGGTGATGAGTTCAGTATATTAATTGAAAACACTAACGATATTCATACTATTACTAGCATATCCAATGAAGTATTACTGTGTATTGCTATGCCTTTTAAATTAAAAAACCAAGAAATTGTACTTTTTAGTAGTATTGGTATTGTACTATACCCCGACGATGGATTGAGCCCTCATGAACTCTTAAAAAATGCCGATACCGCCATGTATCATGCTAAAAATGCTGGTGGTAACCGTTATCAATTCTTTAACGAGTCGATGAATAAAGAAGCAGTGCATCGACTGCAAGTTGAAACCTTAATTCGTCATGGTTTACGCGAAGATTCATTCTCTGTTTACTACCAACCTAAAATATCGATTAAAACAGGCCAAGTAGCAGGTATGGAAGCCTTAGTACGCTTTGAAACACCAGCTAAAGGTATTATTAGCCCCGCAGTGTTCATACCCGTATCTGAAGAAACAGGGCAGATTATTGATATAGGTGAAATTGTTTTACGTAAAGCCTGCTTTGCTACAAAAAAGTGGGTAGATGCTGGTTTATTCAACGGTCGTGTCGCAGTAAACCTTTCAGCAGTACAATTTACTCAAGCTAACCTTGTCGCTTTAATTGCGAGCATATTAAAAGAAAGTCAATTACCGGCTAAATACCTTGAGTTAGAAATAACCGAAGGTACAGTAATGAATGCCCCACAAAAAGCTATTGAAACAATGAACCAGATACGTGATATGGGTATTCATTTATCGCTTGATGATTTTGGTACGGGTTACTCTTCGCTAGCCTATTTAAAGAAATTTCCTTTAAATACTTTAAAAATTGATAAAGCGTTTGTTGACGATATTGAAGTATCAGAGCAAGGAAGAAATATGGTTGCCACTATAGTTACCATCGCTCATAACTTAACAATGCAAGTCGTTGCAGAGGGCGTTGAAACCAATAAGCAACTCGACTTTTTATCCTCTCTTGGTTGTGAGCAGTTACAGGGCTATTTATATAGTAAACCTTTACCCCGTGATAATTTCCATCAATATTTAATTTCACATCAGGTTACTCAACAATCAACCTCATTTAATCAGTTATAAAAGATCTTATTTTATAGCTGATTAAATAAACGGCCCATTATCAGCCCTTCGAGAGATCATGCTGAATAAAACAGCCAATAACGTACGTCAATATAATGACACTTGAAAAATAAATATTACTCACAACAACTTAAGAGCCACTCATATACCTTTTAATAACCATTAACGTTAAATATACTCGTAAAACGCCATAGAAACTAGGCTCCACAAGTAACACCTCCCAAAAAAATCACATAAAACAAACATTAGAAATACATCTTGGCACAACTTTAGCATTACCTAGTTTGATAAATAACTTAAGTCAAATTAAATTAATAAAAAAGGAAATCTTATGTTTAGTTCTATTCTTCTTTCAATGGCAGTATCAATGACACCTTCTTCTCAAGTGGCGAATGTTTCTGAAGCTACAGCTAACACATTAAAAACTCTTGAAATTGCAGCTCCACGCGGCGTTATTCGTATTGGTGATGCTCGTGGTACACGCCGTCTTAGCGCTGATAACGCTTTAGAACTACAACAAGTAGGTGATGCACGCGGTACACGTCGTCTTAGCGCTGATAACGCTTTAGAACTAAAACAAGTTGGTGATGCACGCGGTACACGTCGCCTTAGTGCTGATAACGCTTTAGAACTACAACAAGTTGGTGATGCACGCGGTACACGTCGTCTTAGTGCTGATAACGCTTTAGAACTACAACAAGTAGGTGATGCTCGTGGTACTCGTCGTCTTAGCGCTGATAACGCTTTAGAACTACAACAAGTTGGTGATGCACGCGGTACACGTCGTCTTTAATCTGAAATATTACTCGGAGTGAGCATGCTTAAATTAATTAAAGCACTATTTACCCCAAGTGCGACTAAAAAAGAAAATCCCATTGCAGCGGCAGTTGAAATAAAAGAAACCTCAGCCAGTCGTTGGTGGTGTTAATTAATAACGCTTTGATATTAATCACCTCACATAAAGGGTGTTAATAAAATAAAGTGAATAAAAAAGCTAATATATCAACAAGATATATTAGCTTTTTTTATGTCTTAATACTTAGCTGGTATATAGCAAGTGTTAACTTGACAGTCGTTATAGTCGTTATAGTCGTTACTTATGCGCGAAAGCGCGCCACACTCAAATAACCGCCCGCAACAGAATAATAATGATTAAGCACCATACGCTTTTTCATCGAAAACATTGGCCATAATACTGGGCCTAAAATAAAGCCGCCAATCGCCCAACGTTTACGTGGCATACCCGCGCATAAAGAGTGGTAGTAATAAAAACCACTTGAGCAAAAGCCAATCAGAAATAAAATACCTAAAGCAAGTAGTGACATAAGAACAACAACTAAATATTCAAGAGCAAAATAAAAACGGTCGCTAATATAGCGAACAATATTTTATTTTTCAACCAAGAAGACTATAAACCAATCAAACATTGAGCATATGTTAAACATACGTTATTCATAAGTT
>NZ_JAHKPW010000057.1:0-51600 GCF_018860755.1 Colwellia sp. D2M02
AAGAAGTTAGGAAAAGTAAGTGCTAGAGAAACATTTGTTAAGCTGAACTAAGGTTATTTAGTTATCGCAACACTAAACAGTAGGAGTATAGTTATTATGGGTGGTATTGGTATTTGGCAACTTATTATTGTCGCCGTTATTGTCATATTATTATTTGGTACTAAAAAGCTACGTAATTTAGGTGGTGATTTAGGCTCAGCTATTAAAGGCTTTAAGAATGCAGTTAGCGATGATAAAGAATCAAGCGCTAGCACAGAAAAAACGTCAGAAGCACTTGCTGATAGCTCACCAGAGCAGAATAAAGCACAGAAAAACACCGCAGACACCACAAAAAACACAGAAAACCATCAGGCGTAAATTATGTTTGATATAGGTTTTTGGGAGCTCATGGTTATTGCCATCATGGGCTTAGTTGTTTTAGGTCCTGAGCGTTTACCTGTTGCTGTGCGCACAGTGAAAAGTTGGATAACAGGGGTTCGCCGTTTTAGTGATACCGTAAAAGCGGAAGTCACCGAAGAATTACGTATTCATGAACTGCATGCAAACTTAAAAAAAGCAGAACAGACTAATTTACAAAACTTAAGCCCTGAAGTCGCTGAATCACTGAAATCTTTGCAAGAAGCAGCAGCTATGGTCAATGAGCCTTACAAAAAAGTCGATGACTCAACCGACAATGAACCATTTTCGAATGAAAAACATGATACAAAAACGTTAGATAATTCGGTTGATAAAACATCTAGCTCTTCAGATAATTCAAAGAGTAATAAAACGGATTCATGAGTAATTCTTCCACCCCTAATAGCACTCAAAGTGCTAGCTTGTTTGATCACTTATTAGAGTTAAGAAATCGCTTATTGCGTTCTATTGTAGGCGTATTGGTGGTTTTTTGTTGTTTAGCCTATTTTGCTCAAGATATTTATCAATATTTAGCACAGCCTTTATTAGCGACTATGCCTGCCGGCTCTCAGATGATTGCAACGGATGTTGCATCACCCTTCTTTGCGCCATTTAAATTAACTATTGTTATTTCAGTGTTTATCGCGATTCCTTACATTTTATTTCAGCTTTGGTCATTTGTGGCACCAGGGTTATATAAAAATGAAAAACGTTTAATTGCCCCATTAATGCTGGGTTCCACATTACTATTTTATGGTGGTATAGCCTTTGCCTACTTTGCTGTATTTCCGGTGGTGTTTGCCTTTTTTACCTCAGTGGCGCCAGAGGGAGTGGTGATTGCAACCGATATTAGTAGTTATTTAGATTTTGTTTTAAAGCTATTCTTTGCTTTTGGTGTTGCCTTTGAAATCCCGATAGCCATAATTTTGATGTGTTGGACTGGGGTGACCACACCTGATAATTTAAGGGAAAAGCGTCCTTATGTTATTGTTGGCGCCTTTGTTATTGGTATGTTATTAACACCACCAGATATTATTTCTCAAACTATGTTAGCTGTACCTATGTTATTGTTATTTGAAGTAGGTATTATCATCGCTGCTATTTACTCAAAACCAGAAGATGATATCGCACCAGATATTGAGTCAAAAAACTAACTACAATAAGTCTAATTAAAAAATTAGTATTAAAAATACAAAGGTGTCGCTTGTGAATAATTTCAATAAAATTTTATGTCTTTCTTTAATAGCATTGCTTGGCTCTACAGGCGCTTATGCGATTGAACATGCTGATATTACTGAGGAAGTAAAACGTTGCGCTGGAGAAAATGATAATACTAAAAGGCTAAGCTGTTTTGATGCATTGTCTCAATCAGTTAAATCTACGCCAGTTATTTTAGCACCTGCTGCAGTAGGTAAATCTAGTACAAGTACTGTTACTACAGACACTCAAGTGGCTGAAAAAAACACAGCTCCTATTGTCCTAACGCAGCATGAAAAAGAAGAAGCTTTTGCTAAATCAGAAGAGGCAGCTTCAAATGAGCCTGAAATTACCAGTATTACTTTAACTATCGCCTCATTAAAGAAAATGCTAAGAGGTGAATGGAAAATCACTTTTACCAATGGTCAGGTTTGGAAGCAAAAAGGTAGTGAACGTTTATCTCTTAAAGCTGGACAAGAAGTCCAATTAAGTAAAGGTGCTTTAAGCGCTTATTACTTACAAAAATTGGATAGTAATAAGCGCATTCAAGTTAAACGATTAAAGTAGCGCAGAATTTTGATAGATATCGGGGTAAACCTAACCAATCAACGTTTTGATAAAGATCGTGTTGAGGTTATTGAGCGCGCTAAATCTCTTGGTATTCAGCAGCTATTGATTACTGGAACTAATGTTGAGGAAAGCCAAAAAGCGTTAGCCCTTTGTCATGAATACCAGCAGCAGTGGCAGGACTGTCTTTATGCTACGGTGGGAGTACACCCTCATGATGCCGATCATGTTAGCGCTGATTATATTGAGCAACTACAAATCCTTGCTAAAGATGATGTCATAAAAGCTATTGGTGAATGCGGCTTAGACTTTAACCGTAATTTTTCAGCGCCAGCCCAGCAAATAAAAGTTTTTAATGAGCAGGTCGTTTTAGCTGAACAGTTGCAAATGCCATTATTTTTACATCAACGCGATGCGTTTGAACCTTGGTTTAATACACTCACTCCCTATTTTAATCGCATTCCTGCGATGGTTTCTCATTGTTTTACGGGCAATGCCGATGAATTAAAACAGTGCTTAGATGCCGGTATGTATATAGGTATTACCGGTTGGTTATGTGATGAACGACGCGGACAAATATTACGTGATATTGTTAGTCATATTCCATTAGATAAGTTGTTAATAGAAACCGATGCGCCTTATTTAACCCCTAGAACTATTAGGCCTAAACCTAAAAGTAGCCGTAATGAGCCTAGTTACTTACCTTATATTGTTGCAGAGATATCAAAGATCACAGGTCTTGACCAAGATGAAATAGCTTGCCAAACTACGATTAACGCTAAACGAGTATTTAATTTACCTTAATGTGTTTATCTTTTTATAACGTAACCAAAGAATAAGATTATATGAAATTTGTAATATTGCGGTTTCTCTGGGTAACGCTAATGTTAGGCGCATTCTATATACCTGTCTGTCAAGCTAGCACAGTTGCAGCACCTCCTTCTCAAATATTAAACCTTATCCTGAGCTTTATATTGGGCGCCATCATAATGGGGCTTTTTGCTTTTTATCAGTGCCGTGCAACACGTCGGCAGTATCAAAAGAAAGACCTTGAATTAAAGCAAGCAATTACAGATATTGAACAGTCAAAGATAGCGCTACAGGCTTTAGTGGAAGAGCAGAAACAAAGTCAGGATTTACTAGAAGATCGTGTGCAAGAGCGAACATTAGAGTTAAATATTACCTTACAAGAATTAGAAAGTGTTAACCAAGAACTCGAACGAAAAAACGTATCAGATGAGCTAACAGGTTTACATAATCGTCGTTTTTATGATCAAAAAATTCAGGCAGAATATCGTCGTAGTCGTCGTAATTTAACGCCATTAAGCTTAGTTATTATTGATATAGATCACTTTAAATCAGTTAATGATACGTACGGACATTTAGTTGGTGACCAGTGTTTAATTTGGCTGAGTAAGCATATTCAAAAGAGCTTAAAACGTAGTACCGATAAAGCCTTTCGTTATGGTGGCGAAGAATTTTGTTTGATTTTACCTGATACTGATTTAACCGGTGCAATTGCCTTAGCTGAAAAGCTACGTGAAACTATAGCAACAGAGCATTTCCAGTTTGAACAGGCTAACTTTTCGGTCACTATTAGCTGTGGTGTTAGTACTTATCAACAGCAAAATGACGTAACTCCAGAGCAACTTTTTTCAGTTGCCGATAAAGCGTTATATAAAGCTAAACATAACGGACGCAATCAAACTCAATATCACCAATTTACATAAATACATTCTACTTTTTTTATTTTAGGAACTTGTTATGAACCACAGTGGCAATACACTTTTTGGTCAATTTCCCGCTAGACGTATGCGCCGTATGCGCGTTGATGACTCAACTCGCCGCCTAATGGCTGAGTCACAATTAACGGTTAACGATTTAATTTACCCTGTTTTTGTGCTTGAAGGTCAAAATCAACGCGAGGCGATTGCCTCAATGCCAGGAGTTGAGCGTAAGAGTATTGATTTATTGCTTGAAGAGGCACAAGAGTTAGTCGACTTAGGTATTCCTGCCATTGCCATATTTCCGGTAACACCAAGTGAATGTAAATCTTTGATGGCTGAAGAAGCCTATAATCCTGAAGGTTTAGCTCAACGTACAGTACGGGCGCTAAAAGCAAAATTTCCTCAACTAGCGGTTATTACCGATGTTGCACTTGATCCATTTACCACCCATGGACAAGACGGAATTTTAAGTGAGAGCGATGATAATCAAGCAGGTAAAGCGGGTTATGTTGTTAACGATGTCACCAAAGAAATTTTGGTTAAGCAAGCTTTGTCTCACGCAGAGGCAGGTGCCGATATTGTTGCCCCATCAGATATGATGGACGGTCGTGTAGGTGCTATTCGTGAAGCCTTAGAAAACCATGGGTTTGTTAATACAAAAATACTCGCATATTCAGCCAAATACGCGTCAAATTATTACGGTCCTTTTAGAGATGCGGTTGGTTCAGCCGGTAATATTAAAGGCGGTAATAAATACACTTATCAAATGGATCCTGCGAATAGTAATGAAGCATTGCATGAAGTCGCACAAGATATTAGCGAAGGCGCTGATATGGTGATGGTGAAGCCTGGTATGCCTTATTTAGATATAGTGCGTCGTGTAAAAGACACTTTTCAAGTGCCTACTTATGCTTATCAAGTCAGTGGTGAATATGCGATGCATATGGCGGCAATACAAAATGGCTGGTTAGCTGAAAAACCTTGCGTTATGGAAGGCTTGTTAGCCTTTAAACGTGCGGGTGCTGACGGTATATTAACTTATTTTGCTAAACAAGTGGCTCGTTGGATTAAAGAAGAGCATAGCAAGTAGAGACGTTAAACTGATATAAATTGAGAGACACTTTAAAAGCTGAGTTACGAAAGTAGCTCAGCTTTTTAGTTGAGTGGTGCTATATTTTAGCGATAGATTTATCAGGATTAGCGGTAAGTACTTTTTGACAAGAATCATGTGTCATTAACCGTGCTAAATACTCAGTGAGATTCGGAAAATCCTCAAGTAAATTAAAACCACTTGGTACGCTAGATAAATAAGCTAACATTGGTGCGAGCAAAGCATCGGCTATGGATAGGTTTTTACCGTCAATAATATCTCGCGTTGTTAGTTGTAACTCTATAACTTTAAGTGCGTTAGTTGCAGCTGGAATTGCTTGTTTCGCCACATCAAGTCTGACCTCACCATTTTCTCCCTTTGGGAAGGCAAACTCTATTAAGTAATCACGTATTAAAGCTTTATCAATATCTATTGATAAATGCGCGCAAAAAGCATCGTGTCGCGCGCGCGTTTTACTGTCATGAGGCTGCAATGCTTTGTCACTATCTAAATAGCGGCAAATACTCGCTGTTTCAGGCAGTATAAAATCATTTTCAACTAATACTGGAAACTTACCAAAGGGGTGTAGTGCAAAGTGCTGCTCACTATGAAATGGCACAGTAATAGAATTTACCTCGAACCCTGTTGTATAAGTAATATTCTTTTCTTCACAAACGAGCATCACCGAACGAACAAAGTTTGAAAAGCTAGCGCCGTAAATATGTACTTGTTTTGTTGTCATTGTATTTTCCTTAATGTTTACACTAGCAAGATGCAATAGTGTATTTACTTAAACTAGGATTACTGTAGAATTAATCAAAATATGTTCAAGAACATATTTTGATTTTGTAAAATACTCTATTTGAGCTTTGGTTGAGGGGTTATTCCTAGGAGTTCGAGTAGAGTGTTTTTATTAAGGGAGCTAAAAAATCATGGCTTGGCATAAAACGCATAAAGAAAATTCAAAAGATAAAATATTAACCAGTGCGGCAATGCTGTTTACACAGGGCGGTTTTGAGCAAGTTTCTATTGATGATGTCATGAAAAATGCGCAGTTAACTCGCGGCGCTTTTTATAGTCATTTTCGCTCGAAAAGTGATTTATATGCACAAGCTATTGCTAAAGCAGCGCAAAACGCTCAACAACGAAGACCAGAAAGTAGTAAGGCTGATATGGCGTTATATGCGCAGTATTATTTAAGTAAGCAGCATCGCGATGATGACCTTGCACAAGGCTGTCCACTGGCATTTTTAGTATCCGATATCACCCAACAAGACGAACAAGTTAGACAAGCTTATACTGAAACATTACAGCGCTTTATTGCCCAAGCAGAGCAATCTATCGAAACACGGGAGCAAACCCTGCAAAGTGTGGTTATGATGATTGGCGGCTTAGCTATTTCTCGAGCACTGAATGATACCAACCTCAGTAATGAAATTCTGGCAGCATGCCAGCAAGGCGTTTTTTCTTGTTCAAAATAAGCATTATGGAAGCACAATGGAAATTGTACTAATACGTCACGGTAAGCCCGTAACTGCCGAACAAGGCGAATATTCACCCAAATTATCTGCAGCAGGCTATGCTGCTTGGGTTCATGCCTATAATCATTCAAGCGTTATCCTAACAAGCAGACCTAAAGCGACAGCTATGATGAAATATAGTGAACATTATTGTATTGCTAGCAACCTTAAGCGCGCTATTGAGTCTGCGGTTATTTTTACGGGCGCTCAACCTGAACAGCAGTGGTCAATTTTAAGAGAGATGGATATTCCTCGTTATAAGCTACCTTGGCGATTAAAGCCTTATAGTTGGTTGGTATTATCGAGAATACTTTGGTTTTTGGGGGTGAAAAAATTAATGAGTACTAATGTTGAAAGCTTTAAACAAGCTAAACTTCGTATTCAAGGAGCTGCACACAAGTTAAATGCTTTAGCGAATGAGCAAGAGCAAGTGATTGTTTTTGCCCACGGTGTTACCAATCACTTTTTAAAAAGAGAGTTAATGAAACAGGGTTGGGTATTAACGCAAAAAAGTGATAAATTTTGGGGCGAAACCTGCTTGCGTAAAGCATCGATTAGCCACCTTGAATAAATAGCTAGGGTACAGTAATGACTTTTGAATTACCGATCATCGTATTAAATCTGGTGATTATTTTATTGGCCTACTTATGGTTTTACCCTACATCTGTTGGTAATAATATCAATAAAATAGCATGGTATGATTGTTTCGTTTCTGGCTTGGCATTATTAGTGGTTGGGTTTAAATATTGGGGCTCGGGGCAGGTTTTTTCGTTATTAGGCTGGGAAATGAACTGGTTTTGGTTTACCTTGCTGAGCTTTACCCTAATTGAAATTCCAATCTTGCTTTGGTACTTTCGACAATATCCACTCGAGGGTGAATAGGGCTATTTTATATGACTAAGCCAGCTGTTTTTTGGTAGCAATTCGAAAAGTAAACCTTCTCTTAAAGCGCCATGCGATAGTTGTAGTTCATTAATGTTTAAGCAAGTAAATAATGCGATAAGAATACTAAGGCCGCTGGCTAATACTGGGCAGCGATCGTCTCTTAAGCCAGCTATAGCAATATTGTCAATACACTGACAAGTCATTAAGTCTTTCTGTATCTCTTGTAAAAACGCTAACGTAATCACAGCAGGTTGTTGGCGGTAACGTAATATTTCAGCTAAGGCTTGCATAGTACCAGAGCTGCCAACAGTGGTGTGCCACCCTAAGTTGGTAAATTGCGTTTTAACCGAAGATATTTGCGCTGATGCGGCCGTTATTGCTTGTGAAAAATTAGCTTCAGAAAGCTGCTCATCGCTGAAATATTTAGCTCTAAAACTTACACAACCAATGTTCAAGCTCACTAAGGCTTTAGCAGTAACCCCAGAGCCGACAATAATTTCAGTACTCGCGCCACCAATATCAATAACTAAGCGCTTCATTATGTCAGCTGTGCTTGTTAATTCATTTTGTAGAGCAGCATGTGCAGAGGTGTAAGCTACGCCCGCATAAATAGTTTGTGCTTCTTGTTCGCCACTAAAAAGCTCAATGGGTGTTGGCAATATCTTATTTGCTTGCTGTATAAATTGATCGTTGTTGCTAGCAATACGCAGAGCTGCGGTAGCAACTATCTTGATATTTTGAACAGGAATGCTTTGTAGGTGTTGAGAAAGCAGCTGTAAACAATCAAGACCACGTTTTATTGCTTCATTACTTAAAACGTTATTGTTGTCTAAGCCAGAAGCTAAACGGACTTTGCTTTTTACTTTATCGACGATACTAACTTGGTTGCCATGCTTACCTGGCGTTAAGCGTGTAATCAGCAAGTGAAAACTATTAGAGCCTAAATCAACCACTGCATAGTGGTTGTTATCATAGTTTGGTATATTTTCAGGCTCTATCATAGTGAATTGACTATCTGTTTACGAAAGTATTAACTAATTGCGATTACCGCGATAGTTACTGTTACCTTGACGATTACCACCTGATCTATTGGCTGGCTTACCACCTGAGCGATGACGTCGTTGACGTGGTTTCGGCTTAGGTAAGTCTTCTAATAGTGCATCATGATCATATTTAGTAACGGGTAGCTCATGTTCAATATACTGCTCTATGGCAGGTAAATTAAATACATATTGCTCACACGCTAAACTAATAGAGTGACCAGTAGCACCAGCACGGCCTGTACGGCCAATACGGTGAACATAATCTTCACAATCATCAGGTAAATCGTAGTTAAATACATGGGTTACACTAGGAATATGTAAACCACGCGCGGCAACATCGGTCGCCACTAAAATATCAAGAGTGCCTTCAGTAAAGCCTTCTAATATTTTTAAACGTTTTTTCTGCGGTACATCACCTGTGAGTAAACCCACACGTAACTTATCAGCGTGCAAATGATCAAAAATCTTTTCACAAACATGTTTAGTATTAGCAAAAATAATGGCTTTTTCTGGCCAATCTTCTTCAATTAATGTTTGTAACAAGGCCATTTTATCTTCATTAGAAGGGTAAAATAGTTCTTCAGAAATACGAGTGTTGGTTTTATCTTCTGGTGCTACTTCAACGCTAGTTGGCTCATTCATATGGTCGAATGCCAACTCTTTTACTCGAAATGAAAGAGTCGCAGAGAATAACATGCTCAAACGCTCAGTCGCAGGAGGCATTTTATTAAACATATAGCGAATGTCTTTAATAAAGCCTAAATCGAACATACGATCCGCTTCATCAAGTACAATAACTTCAATGTTTTTTAAGTTGTAAATACCTTGCTTCATGTAGTCAAGTAAACGTCCACAAGTGCCAATAAGAATATCTACACCCGCTTCAAGTTCTAAACGTTGACTTTCATAACCTTCGCCCCCATATACAACACCAAGGCGTAAACCTGTGCTTTTAGCCATTTCTGTTGCATCACGATGAATTTGAATAGCTAACTCACGTGTAGGCGCCATAATCAAAGCACGTGGCTGATTATGTTCAGGTGCAGGCTTTTGTAAAAGGTGATGAAAAGTTGCCGCTAAAAAGGCGATAGTTTTACCTTCACCTGTTTGTGCTTGGCCTGCTATGTCAGTGCCTTGTAACAATACTGGTAAGGATTTCGCTTGAATATTTGTGCAATATTCGAAGCCCATGGCGTTTAATCCGGTCACTACTTGCGGAGCAAGATTTAGGTCAGCGAATTTTGTTTCTGTTAAATGTGTTTTTTTCATGGCGCTAGCTTAACACCTTTAGTTAAGTAATCACTAATTAATTGCATAGTTGACAGGTAAATTAATTGTTTGGGTTATAGGCTATATTAAAAAATAACTTGAAAATATAGGCATTAAATAATCTTAAATGTATAATCGAAAATATAAGGCGCTTTAGCCATAACGAACGGAGAATGTGATGAGCGATAAAATTGTTCAGCTAACTGACGATAGTTTTGAAGCAGATGTATTAAATGCATCGGATTTAGTATTAGTTGATTTTTGGGCTGAATGGTGTGGTCCATGTAAAATGATAGCCCCAGTACTTGATGATATTGCTACTGAATATGAAGGTAAAGTGACTGTTGGTAAATTAAATATTGACCAAAACTCAGAAACACCACCTAAATATGGTGTACGTGGTATCCCAACATTATTGTTATTCAAAGATGGACAGGTTGCCGACACTAAAGTAGGTGCCTTATCAAAAACTCAATTAAAAGAGTTTTTAGATAAAAATCTTTAATAGTAAAAAAAGCCTAACAATAGTTGTTAGGCTTTTTTGTTTAATTAGTTTGTTGAGTAAGTAGTAGCTCAGTAGCAGATTTAGAGATAGTTTAATCTTGGGTAGTTTAAAAATATTTGCTTACATTTTAATCGTACCTTTACCTCTTCAAATTTTAATGCTAAATTTAACTCCTGAGTACAAAATAACATCTCATTTTATCCCTATTCTTATTGTAATTTATAAACATAAACACATTTGAAATATATTGTCGTCGGCAATCGCCCCAGACACATCACTTAAAATAGTCTAAGAAACCCCCTATGAACCTTACTGAACTGAAAGAAAAATCCGTTAGTGAATTGGTTAAGCTTGCTGAGTCATTAAAGCTTGAAAACCTTGCGAGAACACGTAAACAAGATATTATTTTTGCTATTTTAAAAGCACACGCTGAAGGCGATAATGATATTTTTGGTGGCGGTGTATTAGAAATATTGCAAGATGGTTTTGGCTTTTTACGCTCAGCCGACTCGTCATATTTAGCCGGCCCAGACGATATTTATGTTTCACCAAGTCAAATACGCCGTTTCAACATGCGTACTGGTGACACCATTCAAGGTAAAATTCGCCCACCAAAGAAAGGCGAACGTTATTTTGCCTTACTTAAAGTCGCTGAAGTAAACTTTGACCGCCCTGAAAATACTCGCAATAAAATCTTATTCGAAAACTTAACACCAATTCACCCAACTGATCGTCTTTCAATGGAGCGCGGAAACGGCTCTACAGAAGATATTACCGCACGTGTTTTAGATTTAGCTTCACCAATTGGTAAAGGCCAACGTGGTTTAATTGTTGCACCACCTAAAGCGGGTAAAACACTTTTATTACAAAATATTGCACAAAGCATTGCTTACAACCACCCTGATGCTGAGTTGATGGTACTACTCATTGATGAGCGTCCTGAGGAAGTAACCGAAATGCAACGTCTAGTACAAGGTGAAGTAGTTGCCTCAACGTTTGACGAGCCAGCAAGTCGCCATGTACAAGTGGCTGAAATGGTAATTGAAAAAGCTAAGCGTTTAGTTGAGCATAAAAAAGACGTAGTTATTTTACTTGATTCAATTACTCGTTTAGCGCGTGCTTATAACACCGTTATTCCATCATCAGGTAAAATTTTAACGGGTGGTGTTGATGCGAATGCGCTACACCGTCCTAAACGCTTCTTTGGTGCCGCACGTAATATTGAAGAAGGTGGTAGCTTAACTATTATTGCTACTGCATTGGTAGAAACTGGCTCTAAAATGGACGAAGTTATTTACGAAGAGTTTAAAGGGACAGGTAACATGGAATTACACCTGTCACGTAAAATTTCTGAAAAACGTGTTTTCCCAGCCATTAATATTAATCGCAGTGGTACTCGTCGTGAAGAGTTAATTACTAAGCCTGATGAACTACAAAAAATGTGGGTTTTACGTAAAGTCGTTCATGAAATGGATGAAATAGGCGCGATAGAATTCCTTATCGATAAGTTAGCAATGACTAAAACTAACGATGAATT
Organism: Colwellia sp. D2M02; assembly: GCF_018860755.1. Lineage (GTDB taxonomy): Bacteria > Pseudomonadota > Gammaproteobacteria > Enterobacterales > Alteromonadaceae > Colwellia > Colwellia asteriadis. The sequence continues at coordinate 11,737 of NZ_JAHKPW010000057.1, forward strand.
TTTTGATTCAATGAAACGTAAGTAATTCAAAAGCTATGTAAGTTAATATAGCCATGCTGTATTGACCGACTGTTTTGCCAATACTTTATTAAACAAAGCCAGTCACATTGACTGGCTTTTTATATTGAAAATATAACGCCTTATGAAATACAGTGATTTAAGAGATTTTATTAATCAACTTGAAAAAATAGGTCAGTTAAAGCGCATTACTGCGCCTATTTCAACACATTTAACAATGACAGAAATTAGTGATAGAACCTTGCGCGCGCAAGGTCCTGCATTGTTATTTGAAAATCCCGTTGATGAACACGGTAAACCCCACGGTATGCCAATTTTAACCAACTTATTTGGCACACCAGATCGTGTGGCGTTGGGTATGGGACAAGATAATGTAAGTGCATTACGTGACGTTGGTAAACTACTTGCTATGTTAAAAGAGCCAGAGCCACCAAGTGGTTTTCGCGATGCTTTAGGTAAAATACCACTTTATAAACAAGTGCTAAACATGCCGGTTAAGAAAATAAAAAAACCTTTATGTCAGCAAATTGTTTTATCAGGCGATGAGGTCGATCTAACAAAGTTACCCATTCAAACTTGTTGGCCTGGCGATGTTGCGCCTTTAATTACTTGGGGCTTAACTGTTACACGAGGCCCATTTAAAGAGCGTCAAAACTTGGGTATTTATCGTCAACAAGTGCTCAGTAAAAATAAAGTGATTATGCGTTGGTTATCTCACCGTGGTGGAGCATTAGACTTTCAAGAATTTAAAAAAACGAACCCTGGTGAAAAATACCCGGTATCAGTGGCACTTGGTGCCGATCCTGCGACTATTTTAGGCGCGGTAACGCCAGTACCTGATACACTTTCTGAGTATGCATTTGCAGGGTTATTACGTGGTGCTAAAACCGAAGTAGCTAAATCGATTAGTAATGATTTAGAGGTACCTGCAACGGCTGAAATTATTTTAGAGGGTTACTTAGACCCAGAAGAAACCGCACCAGAAGGCCCGTATGGCGATCACACCGGCTATTATAATGAAGTGGATGACTTTCCAGTATTCACAGTAACGCATATTACAATGCGCAAAGATGCTATTTATCACAGCACTTATACCGGCAGACCACCAGATGAACCTGCTATTTTAGGTGTGGCATTAAATGAAGTATTTGTGCCGATTTTGCAAAAGCAATTTCCTGAAATTCAAGACTTTTACTTGCCACCTGAAGGCTGCTCTTATCGCTTAGCGGTAGTGACCATTAAAAAACAATATGCAGGTCATGCAAAACGCGTCATGATGGGGGTTTGGTCGTTCTTGCGACAGTTTATGTACACCAAGTTTGTTATTGTTTGCGATGATGATGTTAATGCGCGCGATTGGCAAGATGTCATTTGGGCAATGACTACACGTATGGATCCAAGTCGCGATACGGTACTTATTGAGAATACACCGATTGATTACCTTGATTTTGCTTCACCGGTTTCGGGTTTAGGCTCAAAAATGGGGATGGATGCAACCAATAAGTGGCCAGGAGAAACTGACCGTGAATGGGGGGTTCCTATTGAAATGACACAAGCTGTTAAAGATGAAGTGGATGGTCTGTGGGATGAGCTCGCTATTATTCCACCAACAGTATAGACACAACAAAATGAGAGATAAGGTTAACTTAATGAAAACAATTAGCTGTAAAATACAATCACTTAGTTCACTTACGCCACACGTGTTTAAAGTGCTATTAAAGCCAAGTGAAAAAATAGATTTTGTTGCAGGTCAATACTTGAACTTTGTTATGACTGAAAAAGATAAGCGTCCATTTTCAATTGCTAGCTCACCTAATAGCGAATTAATTGAATTGCAAATTGGTGCTTTTGTTGCCGATAGCTACCCAATGCAAGTGATCGACCGTATTAAAGAAAGTGTTGAAAATAATAGCGATGTTACGGTTGAAATGGCATTAGGTAATGCACAATTACGTACAGAAAGCGAACGACCGCTGTTATTACTTGCTGGTGGCACAGGGTTTTCTTACATTAAATCAATGTTTGAATTTTTAGCAGAACAAAAATCACAGCGTCCAGTGCATGTTTACTGGGGTTTGCGTGAAGAAAGCGCCTGTTATGAACTTGCTGAAACGGCGGCGACTATCGCTAAACTACCTAACGCGACTTTTGTACCTGTTGTTGAGCATGCTACTGATAGCTGGCAGGGTAGAACGGGTTTAGTACACCAAGCTGCTATGAATGATATTGCTAGCTTTGAAGGGTACGATATTTACCTTGCGGGTCGTTTTGAAATGGTTGGCGCCATTCGAGGCGACTTTGTTGAACACGGCGCTTCTTTAGAGCATATGTATGCTGATGCCTTTGCGTTTATTTAAATAAAAGGGTGCTGACTCGTGAATTGAAATATAGCTAGATGACTTGTTCTTTTAAACTGAGCTTGGGATATTTAGTTATATTTTAGGATAAAGCTGGGGGGAAGTGTGATAACTCAGGAGAGTAAGGCAAATAATTCTGCCTCGTTAACCTATAAAATAACAACCAATAAAGCTGAAATGAACAATGATGCGGTTCATAGCTATTTATCCCGCTCTTATTGGGCGAAAAATATTCCTAAAAGCGTTGTTAAAACAGCGATAGAAAACTCGTTATGTTTTGCAGTACTTGCGATTATTCAGGGGAAAAGCACACAAGTCGGTTTTGCAAGAATGATCACCGATTATGCAACGGTGGCTTATCTTGCGGATGTTTATATTTTAGAAGAACATCGCGGTCAAGGCTTAAGTAAAAAGCTGATGGCTGAAATTATTCAGCATCCTAAGTTGCAAGGATTACGGCGTATGCTACTTGCGACATCAGACGCTCATGGTTTATACCAACAGTTTGGCTTTAAGGCACTCGCTAGCCCTGAAATATTTATGGAGCTATGGACACCTAATATTTATCAGGTAAGCTAGGCACCGCGAGTGAGCAGCTTCTTATTTATAGTTTATTAGCTTTCAACCAAATCTCGTTTGCGGCTTGATATTGCTCTTGTGCTGTAAGGGCTTGTGCTAGCGCCGCCAAGTCTTGTTTATCGTATTGCACGCCATAACTTTCTTCTTCAAGCTTAATCAAGCTACGTAGGGCTTTTTCGGCCATAGAATATTGTCCGCTGTGTAAGGCTAAATGTCCTAAATAGCTTAACCACTTACCACTATGAATGTTGCCGTGCAATTTCTTCTGCGCTAATACGATAAGTTCATCGGCTTGTTTAATAGGAAAGTTACGTACTTGTTTTAATAGCTCAGCACTTGGTGATTTTTTCAATAATGGCAGCAGCACTTTGGTTAGCGGTGTAATTACATTATGCTCTGCCAGTACCTGACAATAAGCAAATAAAATGCTTTGATGTTGTTTGAGTTTACGGCTAACTTGTTGCCAATTTGACTCTAATTGCGCTTGTCCTTTTGTTGACATACTGTGTTTGAACCAGCCGTAATAGGCCTTTTTTTCCCATGCCTCAACCACTTGTGACGTTAGTTCTTTTTTCCTGTACGCAGTATTTAAATGGGTAATAGCACTTTCAAAGCGCTGCTCAGTTAAACATAAATCTATTTCTAAGCTTAATAAGCGAGCGTCATGACCAATGAGTTTATGATGCTCGTCAATTAATGCTCGGGCTTTAGCATTGGCTTCGGCTTTTTTCTGATTCATTAATAGCTTAATTTTTACAATGACACTTTCTAACCCAAGCTCTTTAAGGTGCATTGTTTCTTTTTCTAACAAGGTAAGATAGTGGTTAGTGTTATCTTCTAAACCTTGTTTTTCAGCCGCAGATGCTGCCAGTAAGTATGCGCTTTGTTTGCGCTTAGAAGGGGCGGCACTTTTCGAAAACAATTGCTCTGCTTGTGCGTAATCTTCTAGCACGTATGCAGCTAAACCTTTATTAAAATTAGCAATGCCACGACGTTGTCCAGCAAAAGCTATTTTGCGCCAACCGCTGAAGCTAAACGCCACACCATGGTGCAATATTTTATAAGTGATAAAACCAAGTACGGTAATTAACGTTAACCAAAAAATGGGCGTATAAGCAGTAAACTCATAAATATAACCGCCAATAGACACAACAACATAACCCGGATCATCAATGAGAAAAGAACTTAGCGCGATAACTCCAAATACGATAAGTAAAATAATGATTAAACGAATCATAACGTACCCTCATCGTTAGCTGCGTCTTCTGCTTCGTCTGCTTTTATTGCTTCAGGCTCAACTTGTTCTGGCTCTGGTGCAACAGCTGACTCATTCAACAGTTGTTTAATTGCGGTTAATGAATCTAAATGGCTAGGGTAGTTATAATCAATAACATGCTTTTTAGCCGCTTCTACTGCACTATAGAAGTTTTGGTTAACCGTCGAGGTCATATCAAAAAATTGCTTAAGCCACTCTTGAATATCGAGTAATGTTTGTTTATATATTTCTGGTTTATGTTCGCTAGCTGACCATTGGGCAAGCTGTATTTTTAAACTTAAATTTTGTTTTAAGTTTTGCTGCTGTCCTGGTGCCATTAAAGGCTCTATGTTGCCGGTGCGTCGACGTACTACGATAAAGTCGTTAAAAAATCGCTGCCACGTTTTTCCTAGGTTACTTTGCCAATCACTAATATCGTTTGATAATTCAAGATCTTGTTTGGTGAATGCGTCGTTTGCTTGAGGGACATTAACTTTAGCTAACGGTAATGATGCAACTTGTTTATTTAATGCCATTAAATGCAAAATAGCGTTTTGAGTATCAAGTGTTGGCATTAAGGCTAATGCTTCAATATCTTGGCGAATTAACGAACGTATGGGTAAAAATTTTGGTTGTTTTAACTCTTCAAGACGGCTATCTGCTTCTTTCAGTAAACTAATTGCAGCGCGAGTATCTTGTTCTAACCACATAGTTCTTGCTGCTACACGAATTAAGTACTCACTTTCGTGAATTAACCAGTCACTTGGATCTCGCTGCTTAAGGCTTTTTTCTAGTCGTGTAATTTTATCGTTAAATTGCGCTAGTTCAGCTTGGTTAGCGGCCTGATTTTGTTGGCTGTATTGCTGTAATTGACGACTAAATTCTTGTTGCTGTTTTTGCAATTGAGTTTGCAGTTGCTGTGAAAGCGCAGTACCAAGAGAGCTTTCTAATTGTTGCTTATGGTCTTGCAATGCTTGTGTGGTTTGGGCATTTTGGTTGGTTGCATGCAATGATGATTGCTGCTCTTGCCAAAAATAATGGCCAACTGATGCCGCTATACTAAGCAAGGCAATGAGTAAGGCGAAAATAGCCAGTTTTGATATTCTTTGTTTTGGTGTGACAGCACTTCTACTTGGTTGTGCTGTACTCGCGGCAGGTTTTTTATTTGCTGTTTTAGTATTAGCTGTAGTGCTGTTTTTTGATTGATTTTTTTCTGATGAAGTTGACGATTGAGCGGTGTTAGTTTTATTTTCAACAACCAGTGTTTTTTTATCAGTAGCGCTGTCACTAGCTTTACTTTGAGTCGGTTTATCTTTATCTAACATAATTTAATTCCATCGTTAGTTAAGCTACAGAGTACTTACATGGTGTTTTTCTGTAATTGCTTGAGTGCATCGCATATTTTTTGGCTATTTGCACCTTGGCTATTGATTACTTGGCGTAAGCCTAAGTGCTTAGCATTATCGGCAATGCGTTGGCTAACCACGACCCAAACACACTGTTCACGCCAGAAGTTGTTTTGCTCATCATTATCGTCAATGAGTTTTACTAATGTAGTTAATATATCGTTACTTGTGGCGACAATACAGTTTATTTTATTGCTTTTCCAACGTGTTAGTTGTTTTTGTGACAAGGTTTTCCATACGCGTTGGTAGCTTTCAATGTAATGAAGGTCAGCGCCACGTGCCGTTAAAGTATTGGCAATATGTTCTCGGCCACCATTACCGCGAAAAATAACGACTTTTTTATTGGCTACGTTTTGTAGTTCAGGTAGTTGTAATAAGCCTTCGCTTGTTTCGGCTAAAGGTGCTTGCGGCGATAATACATTTTCAATACCTAAACGCTCTAATGCTACTTGGGTTGCTTGACCCACAGCAAAAAATTGTATGCTGTTATTCGTTAACGTTAATACTGATGTTAATGGGTAACAAGCATCAGTATAGGCTACCGCAGGTGCACTGACAAAAATGACAATATCAACATCAGCCATTACAGCGTTAATGTCTGCTGTGGTTGCACTGGCTTTATAATCAAATAATGGTTGAATAAAGCTGCCAATGTTTACTGTTTGTAACTGTGCGGCGAGCTGTTCTGATTTTTCTTGAGGCCGAGTTAACAATACCGTTAACTCGGTTGTTACTATTGTGGGTAGCATATCAATGATTACGCGTCGTTATCGGCATACACTTTTTCGAGTATTTTGTCGGCGCCACGACTTAACAACACTTGTGCAAGTTGCTCACCTAAAGCTTCACCTTGAACTACGGGGCCAGATATTTCGCTTTCAATTAATTCGCTTCCGTCAACTGCGCCCACTAAACCTCTTAGGTATATAGTGCTGTTATTTTCGCCTTGTAAAATAGCGTAACTACCAATAGGTACCTGACAGCCACCTTGTAGTGCTTTGTTCATTGCGCGCTCAGCTAAAACGCGGGCACGTGTAATAGCACATTCTAGTGGTGCCAATAATGCTTTTATATTTGCATCGTCACTACGACACTCAATACCTACAGCGCCTTGCCCATTAGCAGGCAACATTTCTTCAGGCTCAATATACTGGCTAATACGGTCGCTCATTTTTAAGCGAATAAGCCCAGCAGAGGCCAGAATAATGGCGTCATACTCGCCGTTATCTAATTTACTTAAGCGGGTGTTAACATTGCCGCGTAAATCACGAATATCTAAGTCAGGGCGTTTTGCCTTTAACTGACATTGACGTCGTAAACTTGAAGTACCAACAATGGCACCTTGCGGCAATTCACTTAAATTTTTATAAGTATTTGAAACAAAAGCATCACGAGGGTCTTCACGTGGACAAATAACTTCTAAACCTAAGCCTTCAGGAAAGTCTACTGGTACATCTTTCATTGAATGTACGGCAATGTCTGCACGACCTTCAAGCATTGCTACTTCAAGCTCTTTTACAAACAAACCTTTACCGCCTACTTTTGCTAACGGTGTGTCTAGAATAATGTCGCCTTTAGTGGTCATTGGCACTAATTCAACAGTAATATCAGCATGAAAGTGCTCTAACTGTGCTTTAACATATTCGGCTTGCCATAAAGCAAGAGCACTTTTACGGGTCGCAATGCGTACGGTGGTATTTGTCATGTATGTTTCCAGTGTTCTGTGTATTTAATCTATTATTGAGCTATTCTTCAGCGCTTAATGTTACCGAAACCTCGGCTTGTGTACTTACCGCGCTTGATAAAAACTGCCAAAATTCTTCACCACCACGTTTATCTATCCATTGTTCGTTTTCAAGATGAAAGTGATGACCATTAAACTTGGTCGCGACCCAGATTTCGTGCAAGGGTGCTTGTTTGTTAATAATGATTTTTGTGGTGTTTTTAAAGGTAAGCGTCAGTAGTCCGCTAACACCTTCATAATCAATGTCGACACCGGTATTTTCAATTGCTTCTTCGACAGCAAGTAATAATTCATCGGTGATTAGGTTATATTGACTATCGTTCATTGTTTATCCTTTCCTGGGTGGCAAAGCTTGCCAAACAGATAATGTCTTTAAGTTCGCTAAAGCATGTGAGTATAATAGCAATCAGATAAAATAAATACCTGTTAAGTTAAGCAAAAAAGCTTGATTGAAACGACTTTCATGGCAGAAATGGCAAATTATGCAAAACAAATCCTTAAATTTTGTGCTTTTGGTGACATTTTTAATGCTGACACTCTTGTCTGGGTGCGGTGCTAAAGGTGATTTATATCAAACTCCTGCGCCTGAGGCGGTTGAAAATAACGAAGATGTTGATGAGAGTACCACCAAGAATAAGCAACCTGTTGAAACCCCATTAAAGAAGTCACCGTAATGTTAGTAAACTTTTCAAAAATGCATGGCTTGGGTAACGACTTTTTGGTGCTTGATAATGTCACACAAAATGTTTATTTATCGAAAGAGCAAATTATGCAGTTTGCTGATAGAAACTTTGGTGTTGGCTTTGATCAACTGTTAGTGGTTGAGCCGCCTTATGATCCCGATTTAGACTTTCATTACCGCATTTACAATGCCGATGGCAGTGAAGTAGGGCAGTGTGGTAATGGCGCTCGTTGTTTTGCTAAGTTTGTGCGTATGAAAGGTTTATGCAATAAGCATAAAATTAAAGTGTCAACCAGCACAGGCAAAATGAATTTGCACATTGAGCGCGACGGTAATATTTCGGTGACTATGCCAGTACCACAATTTGAACCGGCTAAAATTCCGTTTACCGCGCAAAAAACAGAAGGCACCTATATTTTACGTAGCGATAGTGAAACTGTGTTATGTGGCGCAGTGTCTATGGGTAATCCTCACTGTGTGGTAACCGTTGACAGCGTACTTGATGCGCCCGTTGAACAGTTAGGTTACGAGTTATCAACTCACGAGCGTTTTCCTGAAGATGCCAATGTTGGCTTTATGGAAATAGTTGCTCCCAATTATATTAAATTACGGGTTTATGAGCGAGGCGCGGCTGAAACATTAGCCTGTGGCAGTGGGGCTTGTGCTGCTGTGGCTATTGGCCAAATGCAGAAAAAACTCGCCAAACAAGTCACGGTAGAATTACCCGGTGGAAAATTACGAATTTTTTGGCAAGGCCCAGGTCACCCGGTAAAAATGTCGGGGCCAGCGGTGCATGTCTTTGATGGTCAATTATCAATTTAGATAATACCCCTATAATTATTAATAGCAGTGACTAATAGAAAGAATAACTATGAATGATGTAAACGATATACAGCAAAGTATTAATGCCGACGAAATACCGTTAACAGATGAGTTGGTACTCACTTACTTGCAAGATAACCCTGAATTTTTTAATCGTAATCCAAGCTTAATGAGTGGTTTGCGTTTACAAGATGAGCAACGAGGCACTGTTTCTTTAGTTGAGCGACAGCAGCAGCAATTGCGTGTAAAGGTACACGGCTTAGAAGATGAAATTACGCAGTTAATGTCGGTTGCTAATCATAACGAACAATTGTTCTCACTTTATAGTGATTTATATTTACGTTTACTTGATTGTCAAAGTGCGGGTGAGTTACTTGATTGCTTACACCAAACTACCACTGAATTATTATCATTGTCGGCGTTTAAGTTATGGCTAGTTGATAGCAGCACGGCAGGTATATCGCACCATTGCTTATCTGAAAATGATTGTACCGGTGTAATGCAAAACCGCTTAACACACGAAGAATATTACTTTGGTCGTTTACAAGCGAGCGAACAAGCGCTGATTTTTTCTCAGCAATGCACGGGATCAGTGGTATTAATTAAGCTGGTACATGATGAAAAAACCTTAGGATTTTTAGCGATTAGCAGCAAAGATGCCCATCACTTCGATCCTCGTATGGATACACTATTATTGAGCCAGTTTAAGCGCTTAGTCGCTAAACTATTAATGCAGCACTTAGCTTTACCTACCGCTTAGAGACCAATTATTAATGCAGTTTTATCGCCGTTTAAATACTTTTAAAGCCATTAGTTTTGACCTTGATGATACCCTTTATAACAACAAGCCCATCATGATCGCTATTGAGAAAAAAATGGTGAGCTATTTCGATGACTTGTTAAATACTGGTGTTACTGAAAAAACCGTGTTTAACCGCCGTTATTGGGCGCAATATCGCGATGCAGCGATTAAGAAGTCGCCCGATATCACGCATGACGTGGTGGCACTACGCTATGAAAGTTATCGCTTGGGGTTATTAGATCGTAACTTTGATGACACAACAGCTCAACAGCAAGCAAAAGCGGCATTAGATTATTTTATTGAGTTACGTAGTGACTTTAGTGTACCGCAGGCAAGTATTGATTTGCTTGCAACGTTAAGTCAACATTACCCGTTGGTGTCGATTAGTAACGGTAATGTTGATACCAAAGCCTTAGGCATAGATCAGTATTTTATCCATATTTACCATGCCGGCTATCAGCCTGAAGAGTTTATACAGCAGCATCAGCAACAGGGCGAATTACTCAAACAAAAACCCGAAACTGATATGTTTGATCGCGTTTGTCAGCAACTTAATATTTTACCTAGCGAATTATTGCATGTCGGAGATTGTGGCTTAGCTGATATTCATGGTGCCCTTGAAGCAGGCTGTCAAACCGTGTGGCTACCACATTACGGCGTGGGTAAAGCACTAAAGCAGTTACCGCATATTGAACTAAATGATGTGTGCGAATTAACGCGATTGCTTAACTACTAGCATTCACTATTTTATGTATGTTTTACTAATGCTAATCCACTGTATATAATAACAGTTTTTCGTAAGGCTTTACCATGAAAAGAGCCTCAACAAACCTAATGACTAAGTAAGCTTGCAACAAATAAATACCATAACAGCGGCCACTTTTACGCAAGGTTAGCCCAATCACAGACCAAAATTTAAGGCTTTTCTCCCTATGGATGTTTCAGAACTACTCGACTCTCTTAATGACAGACAACGTGATGTTGTTGCCGCACCAAAGCAAAATATGTTGGTGTTAGCGGGGGCAGGATCAGGTAAAACTCGTGTGTTAGTACAGCGTATTGCTTGGTTGATGAAAGTTGAAAACGTCTCTCCTCATAGTATTTTAGCGGTAACGTTTACCAATAAAGCCGCAGCTGAAATGCGTGCTAGGGTTGAGCAAACCGTTGATGGTAATACTCATGGCATGTGGATTGGCACTTTCCATGGGCTAGCGCATCGTTTGTTGCGTATGCATTTTCAAGAAGCTAAATTACCGCAAAGCTTTCAGGTATTAGACAGTGACGACCAAATTCGTTTGGTTAAACGTATTGTTCGTTCATTAGAATTAGACGAGAAAAAATGGCCACCTAAACAGTTTGTGTGGTACATCAATGGCAAAAAAGATGAAGGCTTACGTCCACAGCATATTGATGCACAGTTTGACCCAAGTGAAGAGCTGTTTGTGAAAGTATATAAAGCCTACCAAGACACCTGTGACCGTGCAGGTTTAGTCGATTTCGCCGAATTATTGTTACGTGCACATGAGTTGTGGCTGCATAACCCAGAATTACTGTCACATTATCAACAGCGTTTTGCTCATGTACTGGTGGATGAATTTCAAGATACCAACGCTATTCAATATGCGTGGTTAACTATGCTAGGTAAAGCGCAAAGCAAAGTGATGATTGTTGGCGATGATGACCAATCAATTTATGGCTGGCGTGGCGCAAAAATTGAAAATATTGAACGATTTTTAGCAGAGTACAACGATGCTCAAACGATACGATTAGAGCAGAACTATCGCTCGACCGCTAATATTTTGAATGCGTCGAACAAATTGATTGGCAATAACAGTAACCGCATGGGTAAAGAGCTGTGGACCGATGGCGATGCCGGCGAGAAAATTTCAATTTATACAGCCTTTAATGAAATTGATGAAGCACGTTTTATTGCTGGACGCATTAAACAATGGCGTGATGACGGTGGCAAGTTAGATGAGGTAGCGATTTTATACCGCTCTAATGCACAATCACGTTTACTTGAGGAAGCCTTATTACAAGGGCAGTTACCGTATAGAATTTACGGCGGTCAGCGCTTCTTCGAACGTCAAGAAATTAAAGATGCGCTAGCGTACTTACGCTTAATTAATAATCGTGATGATGATGCGGCTTTTGAGCGCATTATTAATACACCAACGCGCGGTATTGGTAACCAAACCGTGGCAATTATTCGCGATGCGGCACGAGGTGCTGAAACTACGTTATGGCAGGCCTGTCAGCGAATGCTGCAAGCAGAGCAGCTGAAAGGGCGTAGCGCTAAAACGATTACCAGCTTTATTAACTTAATTGATCAACTAGAAGATGACAGCGGCAATTTAGATTTAGACCAACAAGCTAACTTAGTGATTAATCAAAGTGGTTTAAAGGCAATGTACCAAGCCGAAAAAGGCGAGCGTGCAGCGCAGCGTATTGAAAACTTAAATGAGCTAGTCACTGCGTGTCAAACCTTTGAAAGTGATCCAGAGTTACTGGAAGAGCAAACACCGCTAACCTCATTTTTAACGCATGCGGCGTTAGAGTCAGGTGAGTCGCAAGCAGATGAATACGAAGCGGCTGTGCAACTAATGACCATGCACTCAGCGAAAGGCTTAGAATTCCCATTAGTCTTTATTGCAGGTCTAGAAGAAGGTATGTTCCCATCACAACAATCGGTTGAAGAAATAGGTCGTTTAGAAGAAGAGCGACGTTTATGCTATGTCGGCATGACAAGGGCGATGAAAAAGCTATACTTATGTCATGCAGAAAGTCGCCGCCTTTACGGACAAGAAAAATATCATAAAGCGAGTCGCTTTTTACGTGAGTTACCAGAAGAATGCGTTGAAGAAATACGTATGCAAAGCCAAGTATCACGACCTAAAAATGTTGGCAAGTTTTCAAATACTATAACCTTAGAAACCTTTGAAAACACAGGGTTCAAATTAGGGCAAAATGTTAAGCATGCTAAATTTGGTGAAGGCGTTGTACTTAACTATGAAGGTAGTGGCGCGCAAAGTCGTATTCAAGTGAACTTTGCAGACGTAGGTAGTAAATGGTTAGTTGTTGAGTACGCTAACCTACAAGCAATATAGTCGATATGTAATAACTACACTTCGGCACTATTATTTATTCGAGGTAAATATGTCACAAAGATTGTTAGTTGTAGAAGACAGTAAACCCATTGCTACGGTAATTAAACAAATAGCCCGTTCTTTGAAGTATGAGGTTGTGGTAGCGACCAGTCTAGCGGAAGTTGAAGAGTTACTGTCTCACGATAATGACTTCTTTGTGGCAACCATTGATTATTCTTTACCTGATGCTCTTGATGGTGAAGCCATTGCCTGTGTCTTATCACATGGTATTCCTGGCGTGGTTATTACCGGGAAAATGGACGATGACACTCGTCAAAAAATTCTTGCGCAGCCAGTTATTGACTATATCCCTAAAGAAAATAGCCAAGCTTTTTTATACTTAAAACGCATACTACATTGGCAGCAAACAAATGGTGACAACGCAATTTTGGTGGTTGATGACTCATCTGCGGCGCGTAATCATATTGTTGAGTTATTAAAACGTCGTAATTTTGTGGTGCATACTGCTAACAATGGTATACAAGCACTGGAAAAATTAGCGCAGCATAAAAATATAAAAATGGTGATTACCGATCTAGAAATGCCTGAAATGGGTGGTATTGAATTAACCAATGAAATACGTAAAAAATATTCGCGCGAGCAACTTGCCGTTATTGGTATTTCAGGAGCCAGTAACGGTATTCATTCGGCTCGTTTTATTAAAAATGGTGCTGATGATTTCTTACGTAAACCATTTTGTCCGGAAGAGTTTTATTGTCGTATTACGCAAAACATTGAAAGTTTAAATAATATTGCAAAAATTCAACATGCGGCAAATACCGATTATTTAACAGACCTTTCGAACCGTAGATCCTTTTTCCGCAGTGCTGAGCAGCGTGTTGTTGAGTATGTTAAGCGTAAAGTACCGTACGTATTAGCCATGATAGACATAGATCACTTTAAGAAAGTGAACGATAATTATGGTCATGAGGCAGGTGATCAGGTTTTAAAAGTTATTGCATTATATATGCGTAAACATTTTGGTGCCGGCTTAACAGCGCGTTTAGGCGGTGAAGAATTTTCGGTGTTATTACATGGTGTAGATACTGACCAACTTTATAATAAACTTGATGATTTTAGACGAGAAATAGCCGTCGCTTCAATGCCGATAGGTGAGGAGCATATATCTACTAGTGTTAGTATTGGCCTGGTGTTCGATAGTAGCGAAAGTTTATCACAGCAAATTAACTTGGCTGATAGTGCCTTATATGTCGCCAAAGAAAATGGCCGTAATCAAATAACAATATCAGGGGCGGAAGAAGAGTAAACACCTTGTTAAACAATGTAGTTTTTATTGCTTGTTAAATAGCCCAAATACTCGATAAACAATAAAAACTACGCTTTTATCTATTAAGCCATTTTGGCTCGCTTCATCGTTTTCCACGAGTCTAGGCTATATAAAGCCAATGCTGCCCAAATACAAATAAAGGTCATCAACTCAGCAGGTTTTATTTGCTCTTGATAATAAAACGTTGCCAGTAAAAACATAATACTAGGGCCCATATATTGAAAGAAGCCTAACGTAGATAAGTTTAAGCGCTTAGCTGCGGCAGTAAAGCACAATAAAGGTGCGGTAGTCACTAACCCAACAACAATTAATAGCGCATTAAGGTTCAAACTATTATTGAACATGTTACTGGTATCACTATCAACGAAGAGCCACCAAAAAATACTGGCAACGGGTAGCATTAATAGTGACTCAATCAGCAGGCCGATAAACGAGTCTATTTGCATTTTCTTTCTAATCAAACCATAAAATGCAAAGCTACTTGCGAGTGCCAGCGAAATTATTGGTAAAGTGCCTAAGACGACTAATTGTATTAATACGCCCACGAAAGCCAAAGCAACAGCAATCAGCTGATTATTACGCAAACGCTCCTGAAAGAAAATAACGCCTAACAGCACGTTAAACAAAGGGTTAATGTAATAACCTAAGCTGGCATCAAGCATATGATTGTTATTGACAGCCCAGATAAATAAAAACCAATTAACCGCGAGCAAACTTGCAGATAAAGCGAGTTTGGCAATAATTTTCGGCTGCTGGCAAGCATTGATAAACTGGGGTAACTTTTTCATTACCACAACCAGTAACAGTAAAAAGACACTCGACCATAAAATACGGTGAATTAATATTTCACCGGGGGCAATATCGGTTAATAATTTGAAATAGATGGGCGCAAAGCCCCACATCACATAAGCGCTTACGGCATTAATGTAGCCGCTGCGGTTATTATCTGATGTAGATAATGTGGAAGGAGAACTCATTGTTTTTGTCGAAATAAAGGCAATACACCAAGCTATAATAGCATGCTATCAATCAGCTATAACGCTTATACCAAAAATAAACTCACCAGTGCTAATAATGCAGGTAAGCCTTGAATCAGCAGAATGTTCTTTTTCACTGAAAAACCGCCGTATAAAGCAGCCACCAAAACACAAGAAAGGAAGAATATTTTGAGCTGCAGAGCAAAAAATGGCTCCGGGTGTAATAAAGACCAGAGTAGCCCGACCGCTAAAAAGCCATTATAAAGTCCTTGGTTAGCGGCCATTTTTTTTGTGATTGCGACGTTTTCTGGGGCAATACCGAATATTTTTCGTGTTCGTGGTTTAGTCCATAAAAACATTTCTAACACCAGAATATAGAAATGTTCAAGTGCGACTACAGCCACTAACAACGTTGATAAATATTCCATAATATTTGACCTGTTTAAAAAATGGGTAGCTTTAGCTTAATCACTTTGTAAAGCGTCAATAGGATTTAACTTTGATGCTTTAATTGCAGGATAAACGCCAAAAGTTAAACCGACAATAGCACAAATGCTAAACGACAGTACAATTGCGCTAATAGACCACGATACTGCCCATTGTGAATACATGGCAATTAGTTCTGAAAGCGCAATGCCAAAAACAACACCGAGAATGCCGCCTAAAATAGAAATGGTGAAACTCTCAGCAATAAACTGTACTTGAATGTCTTTTTGCGTAGCGCCAATAGCGCGTAGCAATCCTATTTCTTTGGTGCGCTCTAATACAGTCGCAAGCATAATATTCATAATGCCGATGCCGCCCACTAACAGTGAAATACCAGCAACGCATGACATAACAATATTAAAAATTTGCTGGGTTTGCTTTTGTTGGGCAAGTAATGCCGCAGGTACTACTAAATTGTAATCGTCTACTTCATTATGGCGTCGATTTAATAAATGACTAACCGCTTTAGCTGCGGCAATAGCGTCTACACTTTCCTCTAATTTTATTTTAAGGCTAGTGACTTCACTTGCCAAAGGTGAACTGGCGAATTTATGCATTGCTGTTTTTAGTGGGATAAATACTTGGTTTTGATCACCGCCGAGTTTGATACCTTGGAATTCTTCTTTTTTAAGGTATGGTGACGCTAAAACGCCAACAACATCAAACCATAAATGATTTATTTTGATTTTATTACCGACAGCGTCACCCATAGGAAAAAGCTGTTTAGCAGTTGATGAGCCTAATAGTGCAACTTGAGAAAATTGATTATTGTCTTGTACATTAAGTAATCTTCCAGCAGTTAAGCTAAATTGAGATAATTCAAAAAAGCTTGGGCTCACCCCTACCGCTTCACCATCACTTTTGCCTTGGGCGCTAAAAATAGTGTAGGTGTCAATAAGCTTTTGCGCGCTGTATTGGCTCACAAAAGGCAGTGATTTAGTAATAATGTCGCCATCGCGAATGGTTAAACCACTGGAATGTTTACGCTGTTCTTGCAGCTCTTTATCATCAAACGTTTTTCCCTCAATAATAATGTTGTGTAAGCCCATGGTATTGATCATTTTCATGGCCTCACGTTCGGCGCCTTCTCCTATATTTAACATGGCAATGACAGCGCCAACACCAAATATCATACCTAATAAGGTCAATAATGTGCGTAGCTTGTGCTCTCTCAGCTCAGCAAAGGTATCGATTAATAACGCTAAGTACTTCATCTAGTTTTTGTCCTTATCAGTTAGCGCAATTTGCTGATTTTTGGTTAAGCCGGTAATCACCTCAACATGACTCAAACTGGCTTCGCCTAAAGTGACAGGCTGTACCACAAAGTCATTATTTTGGTAAAGATAGACATAGGTTTGGTTCTTCTTAGAAAAAACACTTTGCAGAGGGATAAGCAGTTTATTCTTAGACTTAGCGATAATAATATTGGCATCTATTTTACTGCCAGGCATAAAAAGCGCGGTATTTTGTGTGGCTAAGTTCACAATCACTTCAAAGTATTTTTGAGGGTCGCCACGCTTAATTGTTTTAGGAAAAGGTGCAACAGACTCAACAGTGCCTTGAAAAACTTGCTCGCTGTATGCATTTAAATGAAAAGTGACGGCTTTATCTTTAGTTAATGACAACGCTTCATTTTCTAATACAAATACTTTTGCTTTCATGACTGTAATATCGGGCAGTTCAGCAATTTTTTGCCCTGGCCATAATGGCTGGCCTTCTCTTACTTTTTCACCACGCCAATTGGCTTTATATACTAGTAAACCATCATGGGGTGCTTTTACTTCTAATTGCGATAGGCTGCTATCGAGTTGTGATAGTTTGTCGCTTTGCTGCTGCTCTTGCATTTTTAATAAGCTCATATCCCCTTTAGAACTATCGCCAAAGCGATCATTTTGCCAGTGTAAATGTTCGCGTTTAGTACTGAGGTAGGCGAGGTTTTGCAGTGAGTCGATAATATCTAATTTAGAGCGAATTCTGACATCATCAATGGAAAACTGCTCGGCAAAAGACTCTTCTTTATTCACTATACCAATGTCTTTATTAATATTATTTTGCTCTAAAGCAAGTTTTGCCTGCATTTCAATAATATCTTGCTGGGTTAAGGCTTGTTTGTTTTTATGATGTTCGCTACTTAATTGCATTGCTTCGCCATCAAAGCGGGCAATGACATCACCGGTTTTTACGGTTGAAAATTCAGGGGCTAACCAAGCAATCATTTGTACGCCGTTATTTGACATAGGGGCGCTAATAACCGTTGAGGTATCAGCAAATAATTCGCCTTTAGCCGGTACCGTAATAAGGTGCTCTTTTTCTGTTACGGTATAAAGTATTGGGGTGTCTTCTGGTTCACTGCAAGCAACGATATTGCCAGCAAGCAATAACGCCATCAATACTCGTGTGATACGGTGTTTTTTGTAAGCACTGGTGAATTGAAATACAGCTTGTTTAATAAGGCTTGTGAAAATAATCATAATGCAACCGTATCTCCTAATGTAACACCTGACTTTATAACAACTTTTTGTTCAAGTACTGCTGAAGTTTCAATAAGAGCTTCGGTTTGGTTGAAGGCATTAATAATAGTGACACTAGATTGATTATTAGTGGTTTTTATTGATGAGATAGGTAAGGTGAGTGCGTTTTCAATAACCTGGGTAATTATCTCAACACGGGCGACCATACCTGGTCGCATAGCCGCGATATCATCAGCCGAAATGTTATTATCTAAAGCAATGGTAGTATCAAAAATTCGACGCTTATCGCGTGTCGATTTATCTCTAAAAACGCTGGCTAATTTAACGATTTCTCCTTGAAAGCTTTGTTCTTGCACGCTATCTATGGTGATTTTAACTTTTTGCCCGAGGGCTATTTTTCCACTGTCTGGCTCTGAAATTTGCGCTTTGAGCTGTAATTCATCGGCAACGGCAAGCTCAATAACAGGTTGTCCAAATTGAATGCTTTCACCTTTTGCGGGTTTTTCTCCTTGCCAGTTGGCAATATAAATAACCATTCCATCCATTGGGGCTTTTACTTGCAGACGTTCAATGTCACGTTGTAAAACAGCCGACTCTGCAGTTAATCGCTCAACTTTAGCAGTGGCTATTTTTAGGTTAAGTAAAGTATTGGTGCGATGAAATTTGAGCTTTTCTTTTGCAAGAAATAAATCATTGGTAGCGATGGTAAAATCAATTTCAGATTTTTTTCTATCGTTAACTGAACGGCTATTATCAATAATTTCGGCTCTGCGTTTCGCTTTTTCAAATTCCATTTGCATTTCGGCTAACGCTAACACCAGTGTTTTTTCATTCGCAGATTCTTGAAAGGTTTTATTTTCTAATTCTTGTTTAGCTTGTTTTAGCTCGGCATTTTTATCAATAAGTAAATCGGAAACTTTTTTGCTATCAAAGGAAACGAGTAAGTCTCCTTTTTTTACTTCACTGTTTTCGGGAATAATTTGCTGTATTTGGTATTGCCACATACGCTTTACTGACGGAGGTGAGATCAAAGCGGTTTTCTTTGATTCTACTTCAGCGCTTGTGGTTACTGTAAGTTCTACCGTTTCTTGTTTTACGTTTATGGTAGCAACTTGTTCGCAGCCGCTTAACGCTAATAGTGAAGCGATTAATAGCCCAGATAAACGGACTTGTTTAGCCATTAATTTCATGATTGCTTTTCCTGTAGTTCAAGTAATGCACTCATACCTGGTAGTGGCGTAATGTTGCCGGTGTTGCTAAAAGTAAATACGGTACGATAATAAACATCATTTCCCCACTCTTTACGTTCTTCTGGCTGAGTTGATATTTCAGTAAGTTTGGCTGAAAAGGTACTTGCAGGGAAAGCATCAAAAGTGAGGCTCGCACTGTCGCCTAATTGTATTTTTTTATAATCGACTTCATGCACCCAAGCTTCAATAAACAGATCTTTTAATGATGGAATTTCTGCTATTTTCCATGAAGGTTGCGCGGTCATACCGACGAACACCTTTTCGCCATTCCAAGGATGAGTACCGTAAAGTACTGGTCCGCTGCGTTGTGCATAACCACTCATTTGGGTAAGCTTTATTCGGTTATATTCAAGCTGCTGCAACTCGCGTGTTATTTTTAGTTTTTGCTTGGTAATAGCGACGTCATTTTTGATTTGAGTACGCTGGTATGATTCTTTTGCTTTGAGGTTATCAACTAAAGCTTTCTCGAAGTTTAATTGATTTGTTTCAAACTCAAATTGACTGAGAAACTCTTCGGTAATGGCTGCATCAATACGAGCTTTATCTAATAGTAATGCGGTACGTTTGGCGGCAAAGTCGGCTTCTAGTAAGTCTTGTTTAGCTTGACTGGTAATACGGTGCAACTCTTCTTGTGCGGTGATTAAGTTGACTTCACCTTGTTCTATTGCTGATTGGATAGAGCCACTGTCAAAAACAATAACTAAATCACCTTTTTTGGCAATTTCGCCTTCAGGTAGCATCCACTGTAATTGCACACGCCAGTTATCGGTTTTAGGGGCGTAAAATGTTTGGTTGTCAGCCGCATTTATACGTCCAGAAAGCAGTAGCTTTTGCTCCGCATTACTGACCAAGCTTAATAATATTAATGAGGCGCTTAGTAAAAGAGTTATTGTTTTATGCATGTTTTATCCTCAATAACATGACCATCTTTCATGCGAATAATACGGTTAGCATACGCGGCAATGTCTTCTTCGTGCGTTACCATAATAATAGTTTGGCCTTGTTGGTGTAGTTTACAGAGTAAGTCCATAATTTCGTGGGAGGTTTTTGAATCAAGGTTACCCGTAGGTTCGTCGGCAAAAATTACTTTAGGCTTATTAACTAACGCCCTAGCGATGGCGATACGCTGGCGTTGTCCCCCAGACATTTCAAAAGGTTTGTGATGTGCGCGTGAGGTTAGTCCAACTTTTTCAAGCATTTCTATGGCTCTGCTATCCGCTTCTTCACTGCCAACATGACTATAACGTAATGGTAAACTGACATTATCTTGCGCAGTTAAGCGAGGTAATAAATGGAAGGTTTGAAAGATAAAGCCTATTTTTTGGTTACGAATTTGCGAGAGGGATTCGTCATCAATATTTTTTACAGACTCGCCAGATAACAAGTATTCACCGCTGTCTGGTGTATCTAAACAGCCTAAAATATTCATTAGGGTCGACTTGCCTGAGCCTGATGTGCCCATAATAGCGACGAATTCGTTTTCTTCTATATGTAAAGATACATTAGAAAGCGCATTTACTTGCGCACTTCCTTCGCCGTAAATACGACTTATATTATTAACGGTTATCACAGGCGCTCTCAATTTTTATGCAGGAATTAATTTTAAACCTTTATCAGCGCTTAAAACTTAGCCTAGTAATGTATTGTTAATTTTTTGTGAAAGCAAATAACGAATAAGGTTGCTCTTCATTATTAACTGTAGATGATGCTATTACTGAGAAAGTAACGATGCAATAAGCCTTTGTTTTTGAGCTGAGATAACGAAATCATTAAGAAAAATAAGCTGCAATCACAAATGTAACAAAGTGTGTATTGGCACACTTAAACGAACTGTATAGGCTTAGATAAAATAAATATTTTTTCAGCGGCGCTGTGAGGTAAAATACTTTTATACTCTGACCTGTAATTATTTGAAGATCTTCCTGTTGAATACCCAAACCCCAGATACAAACACTGATAACTCAGCGCTATTACTTGAAACACTACAACACCATTTTGGTTATACGAGCTTTCGAGTGGGGCAGGAAGATATTATTAACAATTTACTGCAAGGGCGAGACTCTTTAGTGTTAATGCCAACAGGTGGCGGTAAATCAATGTGTTACCAATTACCGGCAATATTATTACCCGGTGTTACTGTGGTGGTATCTCCGTTAATTGCGTTAATGAAAGATCAAGTTGAGAGCTTAACTCGCCAAGGTATTTCAGCGGCGTTTATTAATTCGAGTTTAGCACCCGAAGTGATCAATGAAATTTTCACTAAGTTAGGGCAAGGTGAAATTAAGCTGCTGTATGTGGCGCCAGAGCGCTTAACCAATTATTACTTTTTACAAAGCTTACGTCAGTTACCATTGAGTTTGTTTGCTATTGATGAAGCGCACTGTATTTCCCAGTGGGGCCATGATTTTCGCCCAGCATATACTAAGCTGCAATGCTTAAAAGAACAGTTTCCTTATGTGCCGGTAATGGCATTAACGGCTACTGCAGATGTTACTACCCGTAAAGATATTCTAAACCAGCTGGCGCTGCACAACCCTTATATTCACTTAGATAGCTTTGATCGAAAAAACATCCGCTTTACCTTAGCGCAAAAATATAACGGTGAAAAACAGCTACTTGGTTATATCAAAAAGAAGGGTGAAGACAGCGGTATTATTTATTGTAATAGCCGCTGGCAGGTAGAAAAACTCTCTAAATATTTAGGAGCAAGTGGTATTAACTGCGCCGCTTATCATGCGGGTTTAGAGAGTGAAATTCGCTCTATGGTGCAAGAAGGTTTTACCAAAGATAATATTCAAATAGTGGTGGCAACGGTTGCTTTCGGCCTAGGCATTAACAAACCTAACGTGCGTTATGTTATTCATTATGAGCCACCACGTACGCTGGAGTCATACTATCAAGAAATAGGTCGCGCGGGGCGTGACGGCTTAAATGCAGAAGCACTATTTTTAGTCGATGAAAAAGATGTTGCCCGTATTAAGAAACGTATTAGCGAAGGTGAAAATCCGCAACGTGTGAATGTAGAAATGCAGCGTTTTGAAGCAATGAACGGTTTTATTGATGCCCAAACTTGTCGCCGACAAGTGGTACTTAATTACTTTGCTGAATACACAGAAAAAGGTTGTGGTAACTGCGATATTTGTCTTGATCCACCAAGCCAATTTGACGGTACGGTTGAAGCGCAAAAAGTATTGTCGTGTGTATTTCGTATCAAGCAACAGGGTGATATTAACCATGTGATTGATGTGTTGCGCGGCGAGTTAACCGCTAAGGTTACACAGTTTGAGCACGACAAGGTTTCTACCTTTGGTATTGGCAAAGGTAAAACGCCGGGTTACTGGTACGCCATTATTGGTCAGCTCATTCACTTAGGCTACTTACAGCAAGATATAGAGCAGCAATCAACGTTATGTTTAACCGAAGCTTCACGGAGTGCGCTAAAAGGCGAAGAGCCGTTAATGTTAGCGAGCCCACGTTTACAAAAAGCCAGTTACTGGCAACAGAAAACGCCGCAAAAAAGTTACGATCGTGCTTTATTTACTAAGCTGAGAGAGCTACGGAAAACCATTGCTGATGCTGAAGATATTGCGCCGTTTATTGTTTTTAACGATGCCACACTCTCTGAATTAGCTAGAGTACAACCAACCACCAATAATCAAATGCTTAGCGTTAGTGGTATTGGTGAGGTTAAACTCGCCCGTTATGGGCAACCGTTTTTAGCCTTGATTAAAGAGCATACGCAAGGTAAGTAACCCGAGTGCGGGTTAATTAATGTGGGCTTGTATTACCGAAAAAAGCCACGTCACCTCTTATAGGTTAGTGGCTTTGTGATATTGAATTTCTGTATAGTTGAACAGCCCAGAACAAAAAAGCAATTAGTCTTTTTCAGCTGTATCAGTTTGCTCTGTAGTGCTATCTTGCTCTTTTTTCTCATCGTGACCTTCGCCACCACATCCACCACAACATCCCATAAATTACTCCAATTATTTTTAAATTAACAATGATGTATTCTATTGATGATAATACTTGAGTAACTTACTCAAGTATTTGATGTGGATCAGTTTTTTATCTTTTGTTCTAAAGAGCTTAACGAATAACTAATCTTTTATAGAAATGCACAGCTTACCTTACATGGCGTTAATCTAAGTTTATTTATCTAGCTCTTTGAATCACTGAGTTAGTATTGCCGGGGAAAAATAATATTCTGCTCTCGTACCTATGATGAATATCATCGGCTTGCACAAGCTGGAAATAATTGCCTTTTTCTTTACTATTCATAAATTTCTTATTGAAGGTTTTCAGTGCCTCTTCATTGTCACCCTGAACAGTTAAACCACAAGTTGTATCGCCACAAGATATACCATTACTGCTGATGCCTAATTGTGCCGTCAAGTTAGCCAGTTCATCATTATAGGTCGCTTCATTTTCAAAAAAATCAGCTGATATTTTGTTACTAGATAAGTCGGTTAGTATTTCATTAAAGTTACTGCTGGTTAAAATAACATGAATTTCAGCAGATAATAAACTTCCGTTTTCCGTCATTATTTCAGTAGCATATTGGCTATCTAAATCAATAGCGCATGTAGTATTCCCCGTATTTTTTTGGCAAATCTTCTCTTTTATGTCTGCTGGAATAGCATATACAAAAGGTCGTTTTTCACCTGTGCTATTAGCTATTATTTCTTGCTCACTTGTATGATGAGAAATCGCGATTTCTTTAGCTGGCGCTATCGTTGTTTTGGCTGCTTTGACTTTCTTATTTTCTGGCGCTAGCTTGCTGGAGTTTTGCTCTACTTTGGAGTTTTGAGAAGCTAGCGTTGTATTTATTGTTTCCTTTGAAAAGTACAAGTAGCCAAAAGTAAAGAGCCCTAAAGCTAAAAGAATGATGATTATATTTTTCATAAATACGTCCTGTATAAATAATGTTTATTAGTGAGGTTATGATTTTTAACCGAGCAGACTAACTATGCCATAGCTGAACAGGGTCTACTATATAACATACGGTTTAATAAGGTTTTTATGATTATAAGATAAAAAAGCCCAAACATAAGTTTGGGCTTTCAGTGTTTAAGATATGGTTAGTACAATTTAACGCTTAATAAGTTCTACCAAATCAATCAGGTAAAACTATTTAGCTGACTGTTCAGGTAACTTGTCAAAACCCATGTTGAATAGGGTAAAGGCAAATAAGTCGGCGTAAAGGTCAATGGTTTTAGATACTGGCGTACCAGCACCGTGACCACCGTCAGTTTCTATACGAATTAAGGTTGGTGCAGCACCAGCTTGTTTCGCTTGTAACTCAGCGGCAAACTTAAACGAGTGAGCAGGAACAACACGGTCATCATGATCGCCCGTTGTTACCATAGTCGCTGGGTAGCTTACGCCATCTTTAACGTTATGCACTGGTGAGTAAGCTTTTAAATAGTTAAACATTTCTTCGCTTTGCTCAGCTGTGCCGTAATCGTATGCCCAACCTGCACCCGCAGTGAAAGTGTGGTATCTAAGCATGTCTAAAACACCAACCGCAGGTAAAGCAACTTGCATTAGATCAGGGCGTTGCGTCATTACAGCACCTACTAATAAGCCACCGTTTGAACCACCTTGTACTGCTAGGTAATCGCTAGAAGTGTAGTTTTGGTCAATTAAGTACTCACCGGCAGCAATGAAATCATCAAATACATTTTGCTTGTTAAGCTGTGTACCTGCGTTGTGCCATTTCTTACCGTATTCACCGCCACCACGTAAGTTAGCTACTGCGTAAATACCGCCTTGCTCCATCCATACCGCGCGAGATACGCTAAATGATGGCGTTAAGCTCACGTTAAAACCACCGTAAGCGTATAAAAGTGTAGGGTTTTTACCATTAAGCTCAATACCTTTTTTATGGGTAATGATCATCGGTACTTTTGTGCCGTCTTTTGAAGTGTAGAATACTTGCTTAGACTCAAACGCGTCGCTATCAAACTTAGCGCCTGATTTGCGGTAAACGTCACTTTCGCCTTTATCTATGTTGTAGCTATAGATAGTACCTGGTGTTTTGTAGTTGCTGAACGAGTAATATAAAGTATCAGCATCTTTCTCACCTGAAAGGGCGCTTGAGCTGCCAACACCAGGTAATTTAATTTCACGTACTTTGTTACCTTGGTAATCGTATTGGTAAACTTTAGAAATCGCATCAACCATGTATTCTGCGAAGAAGTAACCGCCACCGGTAGAAGCGCTTAATACGTTTTCAGTTTCAGGGATTAAGTCTTTCCAGTTTTCACGTGTTGGTGTTGTAGCATTTACCGTAACAACTTTTTTGTTAGGCGCATCAATGTTAGTTACTAAAAATAACTTATCGCCTTCGTTATCAATAACGTAAGTATCACCAAGGAAACCGTCAGCAATAGTCACTAATGGGCTATTTGGCTTAGTTAAGTCTTTAATGTAAAGGTTGTTACCTGACGTAGATACCGCACCAGAAATAAGTAAGTAACGGTTATCTTCGGTAACGCTACCACCCACATAGCGATGTTTTTCTTCAGCGGTTGCACCAAAAATAACTTTGTCGTCTTTTTGTGCTTGGCCTAACTGGTGATAGTAAAGTTTGTGTTGATCAGTTTTAGCTGAAAGCTCGCTACCTTTTGGCTTGTCGTAACTAGAGTAGTAAAAACCTTCGTTTTTGTACCAAGAAATACCTGAGAATTTCACATCAATTAATGGCTCTTCTAATACTTCTTTGGTTTCAGCATCGATAATGATGATTTTACGCCAGTCACTACCTGCTTCAGAAATTGCGTAAGCGGCAATTGAACCGTCTTTAGAAAAACTTAACTGGCCTAACGAGGTAGTGCCTTCTTTATTGAAAGTATTTGGATCTAAAAATACTTCCGCTTCGCCGCCGTCTTTTTGACGATAAACAACATATTGGTTTTGTAAGCCATTATTTTTGTAGAAGTAAGTGTAATCGCCTTCTTTAAATGGTGCGCCTACTTTTTCGTAGTTCCATAATTCACCTAAACGTGATTTTAATTGGTCACGGTAAGGGATTTGATCTAAATAGTTAAAGGTTAATTTGTTCTGTGTTTTAACCCAAGCGCCCGTTTCTTCACTGCGGTCATCTTCTAACCAACGGTAAGGATCTGCAACGTTAGTATCAAAGTAAGTATCTACTACATCACCTTTTTTTGTTACTGGGTAAGTCACGTTAATACCTTGTGTTTTTGCTGCTACTGCAGCCGTATTTTGTTCAGGTTCATTACCAGAACACGCTGTTAAAACGCTAGTTACTAACACGCTGGTTAATAATATGGCCTTATTTTTCATTCAGTTTCTCGCTTGATTGATTGAATTGACTTAAGTTATTTTATTGTTGTGAAATACAAGGTATCGCTTAAGTGTTTTCACAATTATTTTACATCTGTTCGCAGTTTAGCAGAAGTGCTATAAGCAAGACTATGGCTTGCTTTAATTATTGATACCACAAGCGGAATTTTTTTGTTACAGCACATTTATTGATGTAGATTAACGATTCTCTAAGCGGTTAAAATCTAACAAACCCGCAGAGTCACGCTGATAATTTTTATACCAAGCATGTAATTTGTCAGCGAACGCCCAGAAATTTTTATCGGTACGTCTCACGGAAAAATTGTCTTTGAGGTGTTGATAATCTTGTTCGGTTTTAAGTTCGCTTACGGCCTGTATAAAGGCGGTTAGCTGCTCAGTTGTTATTTGGAAAAAAGCATTCGGGTAAGTGCCAACAATACCGCGTAGTACACTTAAGTTATCTTCCTTAGGTAAGCGGCGTTCGGCTTCTGCAAATAAATGTGCAACATTACTATGAGCAGAGTTACTGATTAAGCTATAAAAATAATCCCCCTCAGGGCTGGTTATTGCAACATAACTTACTTGGGGTAATAAAGTGGCTGGCGCGCCTACTAAGTGCTGTAATTGTGCTAATTTTTGTTCAATACCTTTATGACTTGGAATTTTACCTTGGTGCTTTGTTTTTGAAGCTCTATTGCGATTTTTATCCTCAATATTGTAATCATTTAGCGCTGAGTGATTAGTATGTTCTGCGATTAAATCATAGAGCTCAAGTAGAGGGGTGTCGGTTTTATATTGAACTCCTGTTTCTGGTAAGTGATCAAAATTATCTGAGAAAATATAATCTTTGATCTCAGGGTTTGTATCTCTATACCAATACTCATGTACCTTACGACGTTGTGCTTTCGGTAAAAGGGTTATGAAATTACCTTCGGCTTCCATCCGTAAGAAGTCCATATAAAGTCGGGTTTTAAGTTGATGACTAACATTGCCATAAACATCGAAACCAGCGACAAGTAAGTAGTGAATACGCTCTAATAATGAATAAGAAATTACCCAAGCGGTTTTAGGGGGTTGACCAACAAAACCTTGTAATACCGAAGCGCTATCGAAATGTCTATATACGGTTAATGTTGCATTGGGGTTGCCATTACCTGCCCAAAGTAAGTTTAACCCCAGTTCTTGAGGCTTTAAGTTAAGTGATTTTATGTAGTGTAGTTTGTTGGTTAAGTACTCTTGCTGGCTTTTCGCGTATTGGCGCCAGTAGAGCAGTGAGAGTGTTTTGTCGCTTGTTGCCGCAGGTAATTGTAATAATTCGCTATTATCGGCAATAAAGTCGTTACTGTGGTATTGGTCTAAATAATCGGGATCTAAAAAAGCGACCCAAAAATGGTCTTCAATAACATTGAGTGCAATTTGTCCTCGACAAACAGGACCCTTAATAAAGTTCATAATAGAGAACTGTGCTTGTTCAAGTAAAAAGCGATAGCGTGCTTTTGCAGGAATAGCTTTAAAGGTAATAAAGGGGTTTGCAGACGTTTCGAGTGCGTAATCGGGCAGAGCTTCTACCTGATAATCAGGTTGATAAAATAGCTCTTTAAGGTAGTTTAATTTAGCTAAACCGAATGGGTAGGGCATATGTCTTTTAGCAACCACCACATTGTTGTTTTTTATAAGGCGGTAGTAGAATGGCGCTTTCTTAGTGGGTGGATCAAATGGTCTTCGGCTTTGAATAAGTGCTACTGCTTCTCCAGGAGGCGTGGTAGAACGCACTAATTTGAAATAACTATCACTGTTTTCTTGAAAGTATAAATTGGCTAAAAATAAATGCTCAAATAGGTAGCGAGCAATGAGCTTTTCTTTATTTGATTGTCCGTTAAGTAATTGTTCCCAAAGCATTATCATTTTTTCTTCAGCTTGCGTTGGTGAAGATGGCTCTGGCAATTTAGCCCCTTGCGCTAACCAATTTACTAAGGTGTTATGTTCTTGAGTTGATAATGCTGGCAATCCATAAGGCATGCCAGCGAGAGGGAAATCTCGCTGGTATTGTTCAAACTCTTCAATGGTTGGGCATTGCTGTTCTCGGTCTAATGACAAATCAAAGCTGTTATTAAGTAAAGCATCATCAGGCAATGGGTGTTGTTGTTTAAGTGCAAGCATTCGATAAAAAACGCTCGCTTGGGTATTAGCCGTAGCACTTTGCTGGCGCTCATTTAGTACTGGGAAAAAACCTTGTGCACGTGTTTTTTGTAGTATGTCACTGTTAATAGAATTTAACTCGGTTAACCCTGTTGGTATTTTTCCAGTAAGTAAGCGCTCGCCATTGTAAACTAATTCTTTATTAGCACCGCGCTCTATACCTGAAACATTTTCCATTTTTAACTGGCATGGTGCATCGTAGCAGGCGTGACAAACCACACAGCGGCTTTCTAAAATAGGTTTTATATTTGTGTGAAAATTCTGTATTTGCGCAGGAGAAATATTTGTTTGATTTATTCTATTTTCAACATTGGCCTTACCGTAAATTTTATCGTATTCCATTATGCCAATAGCAGCACAACCCGATACCAGTAACACAAAGAATAACAGTTTAAAGTGCGTAATAAATCGAAACATAGAATAAGGTAAGTCGTTAATTGCAAAAAAAGTATAAGACAAGTGTAAGCAGCTAATGTAGTGCTGTAAAGCTTGTCTTATTTTAAGCTCTACTCATAGCGGTTTCTTAAGTTGGGCAGGTCGCTATGGTACTGCACAAACTCTACTTCGTAACCATCACAGTCAATAAAGTAAACATTTTCACGATAGGGATCTTCTGCGCCATTTTTATCTATGGCAAAGCCAGCTTGTGCTAAACGATTAATAACCCCTTGTAGGTCATCAGTAACAAAAGCAAAGTGTGCTAAACCAACTTGATGACCTGTTAGGTCTCTATTGTCGCCAACGCCATTGTCATTTAAGGCAATGTACTGGGAGTCATCACCAAAATGTAGCCAGTTTCGTGACTTTCCGTACCACTGACCTTGGCCACCGCCTCTAACCTCCCAGTGGGGAAATACCGCCTTATAAAAGCTTAAACTTTTTTCTATATCAGTTACGACTAGATTAACGTGCTCTAATTTAATCATATTATTCTCCTATTTTTTATTAAGGTGCTCGTTATTGAGCTAGGCTAGGTGATTCTCCACGGTGGATATAACCGGTTTTCCCCTGCCCAATATAATTTTATTTTATTGCCGCTGGGATCTAACAGCGTTGCTTCGCGCCATAAGTAGCTCTTATTGGTTGGTAGCTCCTCAAATTGAACGCCTAACCCGATTAACTCTGTTACCCAAGCATCTAACCCTTGATGTTCAAAATAAATAATCGCGCCGTTATTAAAGCTTTCTTGCGTTAGAGCGAGTGAAAAACTAGCGCCGTCATCAGGGCATGAGAATCGCGCATAATGTGGTGTATCTACAATCAGTAAAAAGCCAAGGCGACGATAAAAATTAGTGCTTTCAGTCATATTCTTTACCGGTAAAGTAACTTGATTCATGTTCATTAGGTGCTCCTTATTACATCCCGTAAGTGTATAATTCTTCATTGTTAAATGGTTGCTCAGAAAGGTTTTTTCGGAGGTTTTTCAAGGCGCTGGCATAATGGAATAACGTATGTATGCTATAAGCGATACGATGGCGAAGCCGTTTATCACGAGAGGAAAGATCAAGCTTGACGTTGTTATTTTCAAAACGGGCATCGTTTAATACCTCTTCAACATTTCTGATGATGAGGTGATCGGGAATGGCAACTAATTTATTATTACTAAATGCATTCATTCGTAGCTCTGCAATAGGGTAGGCGCCACTAACCCCGTTAACAACAGAAACAATTAATACCGGTTTATGACCAGTTTCGTGCATTTGACACATCATTAGAAAATTTTTGAGTAAGGGGGAGGCTGTTCCACCCCATTCGGGGGTGACTACAACCAATGCATCGGCATCGGTTAGTTGTTTACTTAAACGTGCCCAGTTACTTTGCGGGTTAAATTTACTCTCATCGCAGCCATCCCACATTGGTAACGCTTGCTGGTATAAGTCTATATGTTCTATATCGGTAAATTGTTCACTGTTTTTTGATAAATAAATGGCAACTTTTTCACTTTCTGATTGAGATCGTTGACTACTACTAACAATAATTAATTTCATATTACTCTCCCATTGATATAAAAAAACCATTAAGTAAATTTTTTTGTTTACTTAATGTTTAATAAAGTAAAATGTTTATTTAATTAAGTCAACAAAATAATAAATAAAAAAGTTTATTTAATAATGAAGTTGTTGCAAATATGATTAATAATAGTGAGTAAGCATGAGCTGATATTTAGGAGTGGTGATGAAAACACATGAAAAAATAATGCAATTATTAAAAGTGCAGGGCGCGCTAACCGCTAAAGCACTTGCTGCAGAACTTGATTTAACCACTATGGGTGTTCGCCAGCATGTTCAAGCGTTGGAAGAATCTGGAGAAGTTAGCTTTAGAGATGAAAAAGCGCCTCGAGGTAGACCAACACGTTATTGGTTTCTTACAGAAAAAAGTAATGAATATTTTGGTGACCGACATAATGAACTTACCGTGCAATTAATTGATTCGGTGGTGACATTATTTGGCGACGAAGGCCTAGAAAAAATTATTGCTCACCGAGAAAGCGAGACCATGAGCAACTACCGTGTAGCCTTAGCTGATAGGTACGGTATTAAAGAAAAGCTAACCATGTTAGCTAAGTTGCGTACAGCAGAGGGGTATATGGCAAGTGTTGAGCAACAAGATGAAGTGTTTTGGCTGATTGAAAATCATTGCCCTATTTGTGCAGCAGCTAGTAAATGTTTGAATTTTTGCCGTTCAGAGCTACAAATGTTTCAAACATTGTTGAGTGAGGTTGCCACCGTGAGCAGAGAAGAACATATTATTGAAGGGGCGAGGCGCTGCGCTTATAAAGTAATGCCTATTTAATAGCGATTTTTTTTGCGCTACTATTCGCTTTTAAATGAGTAAATAAAATGTGCTCCTTTACCGCTATTATCCACGCTAATATCGCCTTGAAGTTTGTCTTTAATAAGCTTAGAAATAATGGACATGCCTAAGCCTATTCCTCCCTTATCACGGGCTGTTGTGTAAAAAGGCTCAAATACATGCTGAGCAGCAGCATCAGAAAGCCCAGCACCATTATCACGATAATTCACTGCTATCTCGTTAGCTGATTTTCGAGCTATTTCAATGGTAATCTCATTACTGGTACTCATGCTGTTTGATTCAGAGAAACCATGGCATGCGCTATTACTGATTAAGTTTGTGATGATTTGCGCGTGGATTCCAGGGTAGGTTTTCACCAAAATACTATCATCACACTCTAGCGTCAATGTGATTTGTTGGGGCTTTAATAGCGCGCGTAATGTTGATATTACTTTTTGATAGTAATCTTTAACGTTAATGTTTTCTAGCTCTAATCTATGTTGATCTGTCGCAGTTTTTTTGAAGTTTTCTATGAGCTTTTTAGCCCGCTCTAAATTTTCTCCTTGCATTGCCAAGGCACTTTCAGTGGCTTCAATATAGTGATTCATGGCCGATAAGGTTAAATCTTGATTTTTGATATGCAAAGCGAGATTTTGACATTCACCCTCTAAAATACTGTGTGTTGTAATTGCAATACCTAGCGGAGTGTTCACTTCATGGGTTATACCCGCAACTAAACTTCCAAGCGAAGCCATTTTTTCTGATGTTTGCAATTGGTTCTTTAATAATTGCTGGTCATGTAAGTGGTTCAGCTCGGCAGATAGTCTATTTGAAATGCCATTAAACACCTCCACTATTTCATCTTTATTATTAATGACCTCTCTGTACATGACACAGAGTATACCAATACACTCACCATTAATTCCTTTGATTGGTGTTCCTAGGTAGGTCTTGATAATTGAATCATTCAATCGCTTGTCTTTAGGAAAATCAGTACTAACATTATTAGTGTAATAGGAAATTTCATTGGTGCTTTCGGCGCAAGGAGTACCAGCTAAGGTGTATGTGAAATTATCTTCTACTTCGTGATTTTTCACGTTAATAATGGTTGTAGCGGTAATTTGTTTATCATCAACGCTGGCAATAATACATTGATCAGGCTTGAGTAAGTCACTTAAAGACAAGGCTATACTTTTAAAAAAGGCGTTACCATAGCTATTTGAAATAGACTCAAAAACACTACAAACTATGCTGGACATTACTAATCCTGTTTATTTTTTATTTTATAACTATGGCAGAATATACTTTTTTTTCCATAAAACCGTTAATCAATAAGTAGATATCGTTCAATACTTCATCAATAACTTTGTTGATCTAATACAAACTTAGCTCGGTTATTGTACTTTTCGCTCTCATCTTGTATGAATATTGTTTTTTTTTAGTTAATATTAGGTAAATGCTTGTTATTTGAGCACCTCAATTGTGAAGTATGAAATTATGCCCCATTATAAATATTTACATCGTCAAACGGTTATTCGTGATGCTTTATGGCTGAGCGCGATTAACGTACTGCTATTTATTATTTATGCTAAATACGATTTTTTTGAGTGGGTTTTAGATCAAGTAGAACAATACGAGTATTTAGAATTAGATGAAATTTTGCCGCTAACAGCAAGCTTAACCATTAGCTTACTAATTTTTACTTATCGTCGTATGGTTGAGTTAGGCAAAATAAGTCAGGCTTTTGAGAATTTAGCTAAGTATGACCCTTTAACGAATACTCTCAATAGGCGAGCAGGGTACATTTTACTACAACAATTTAATGACAGCGCTATCAATAAAAATGAGAGCTATAGTTTATTACAGTTGGATTTAGATGACTTTAAACGTATTAATGACTTATACGGCTCAAGTATTGGTGATGAAGTTTTAATTAACCTTGCTAACTTGATTAAGCAACAAGTCCCTAGCGATGCTGAAATAATTCATTGGCATAGTGATAACTTTATTATTGCTATGCCAAGTACTAAACAAGCTCCTTTTGAGTTAGCAAATACCTTACGCTATGCTATTGAAGAAAAGCTTTTTGCTGCAGATAAAATTACTTGCAGCATAGGCTTAACAATGTGGCAATCAGGTACTTCTCTTGCAGATATGCTGCTTAATGTTGAAGATGCACTATTAGATGCAAAAGCTGCGAATAAGAACACCGTTAAAGTAGCTTAACGGTGTAGTGCTTATTTTATACGATTTACTCTGCTTTTGTCGAAGGCAATAAATGCACATCGCGCTGTGGGAATGGAATGGTAATATTTTCTTGTTCAAAGGCGAGGTAAATAGCTTCATACGCGCGATATTTTGCACTATAAAGCTGCGTGGTTGGGATCCATAAACGTATACCAATATTAATGGCGCTGTCAGCAAACTCATCAATACCGAGTTGAATTTTTATTTCGTCACCAAAAATATCTAGTTTTTTTAACGTGCTTTCAATGAGCTGTATAATTACCATTGGGTTATCGTCGTACGAAATCCCCACTTTTAGTTTTAATAACGTCTTTTTTCGTGAGTTATGTAAAACTTCTCCAACAATATGCTTATTGGGTATAGTAATTTCGGCATTATCTTCATCTTCAATGACGGTATAAGCTAATAATACTTCTTTTACCACACCGGTAACGCCTTGTACTTCAATAGTATCGCCAACGACAAAAGGTCTAATCAAAATAATATTAAATCCGGCAGCATAGTTGGCTAATAGCCCTTGTAGTGCTAAACCTGCACCTAAAGAAATGGCACCAATAGCTGCAATAAATGGCGTAACACTAATACCTAACTTACTTAATGCGACTATCGTAATCATAACCACAATCGCCATTTTAGCAGTACTTGCTAAAAATCGACTTAATGTCACATCAAGGTTTTGACGTTCACAAAGCTTTAATACGGTATTGGCTATTTTCCCGGCAACAAAATAACCCAGTAAAAATATGATTAATGCACCAATTAATTGAAAACTATAGTTGGTGAAAAAATTAATGATTATTCTATATATTTCAGATACCTGATCTAATTCAGTTTGTATTAAATCAGTGGATAATAGGTTTTTAGATGAAGTGACTGTATCGGTTGTATTTGTAGTTGGCTCGGTGATATTACCTATATCAGTAAACATATTTTCTTGTCCTTGAGGGAAAAGCTACATCATACCGATATTTATGTTTTTGACACTAATAAAATAACCTTTAGTGTAATTTATAAGCTACTTGAGTAAGGTAATAAGGTATCAAGTAGCTTTAGACTGATTGTTTCTTTTTGATGTTACTTATTCTTTGCCTTTCCTTGAACTGCTTTGAATCGAGGGTTTTCTTTACAAATAACATAAACACGGCCGCGGCGCTTAACTACTTGGCAACCAGGGTGTCTTGTTTTTGCTGATTTTAATGAGCTAAGTACTTTCATTGTTATCCCTTTTTTGAACTTGTGACTTTGAACTTCTGGTTAAACTTGGCCACACGACCGTCTGATTTAGTTTGTGTTTGCTTACCAGTATAAAAAGGGTGGCTTGCACTTGATGTATCTAAATAACATACCGGGTAGTCTTTACCATCGTGCCATTTCATGGTTTGGCTCGATTGATAAGTCGAACGAATCATAAAGGATGTATTGGCTGACGTATCGTGAAAGATAACGGATTTATATTCTGGGTGAATGTCTGGTTTCATAAGATCCTCAACGCGTTTTTAAAGTTGTGATAATATAACACTAAAGAATTGTTTATGTAAATGATATTTATTTCTATTTGGTTTTTATGTGGCAAGGCGTAGTAAAGTCGAATAAAACTTAAATTATTAAAACTGATTTAATTATTTAAGTATATTTATCAATTAATTATTTTTACTTTTTGTGATCTTGATGTTCGGTTATGGGGTGGTTTATGGACTTTATAAATAGCTTTTGAATGAAAAAACAATGCTTGTTGTTGGATTGATCGATATGTTTAGTTTTTACATTAATAATAATAAGGTGTTAGTATCACTAAATGGAGTGGCTATATTCTCTGAAAGTAGAGGCATTGATTATTTAGTAGGTTACGCTTGTTTGACAGCGTGTTTTTGTTGTACTTGATGGTGATACTATGATTAACCTCTATATTTTTAATCGCACTATTTAAGGTTAACTAGCTGGTGCCTTGACTAAAATTGCTATTCAGTGATTAAAAGCGATAGCCTAGTTGCATCATAAACTGTTGGCGATCACTAAAGGCAAAGTTGGTTTCTGCAATGACGGACCACTCTTCTGTGATATTCCATTGCCCGCCAATTAAATAGTTAGTGGGGGAGCTTGTATGCTGATCAACAAGTACTGCTACCTTGCCGCCTGGCGTTGAAATGGCAATTTGTTGCTCTATATCTTGCTTCATTGCTCCAACCCATAATTGTCCCTGATAGCCACCCATAGTACCATTCCAGCCTATACGCGCGGAATAAACGGTTTGTTGAGTTTTTTCTATAGCGATATTGATATCAGCTTCAGAATAGTTAACATCAAACATCCCGAAAAAATCACCGTAACCACCCGCTATTGTTGTTCCATAGCCAAGCACTGAACCATGAAAATTTAACGTTGTTGCTATGCCTGATTTAGCAACTAAACAGTGACCGGGAGCTGGACCTTCATAAGGTAAATTAACACTGGCGCAGCGTTTTTCGTTTAAACCATTACCAATGTTGCCAGCAACAAGTAAAAGCGTTGGTAAACCTAAGTTAACGTCTAATTCTAACGTTGCTTTTCCTCGTGTTTCTCCTGCAATGCCATAGATGTTCCAAAAAGGGAATATCCAAGTATCAAAACGTAAATTGTAGGTAGTATCAGATACCTTGAGGTTTTTTGCGGTAATACTATCCCCAATAAAGCCATTGATTTTATCGCTCTCTTGTCCGTCAAAAGAGAGTCCTATTTTTGATACTGTAAAGGGTTGCTTTTGCGTAAGTCCTACGATTGAAACCCCAAAAGGAAGGGGAAGTAAGTAGCCTTTTTCTCTTGCTTCAACTCCCCAGATAGGTAAAAAATCAGACCACTTATTTCGAGGAGATAAGGCTTCACTTTTAAGGCGTTCATAGCCAACTGAAGATACAGAATTCTGTCTATTATGTACTTGCTCTGAGTAGCTTTGCTCTGTTTTATTTGCGTTACAGTACTGCTCGCAAGATCTTTTACTACGCTGTTTATTTATAACGCGTAACTCATCATCGGTTGAGGCTTTTACTGGTGTATCAAGTTGAGTGGCTTGTTTTCCATAAGCAGAAAACATAATAGATAAAAGGAGGAGAGTACTTAGAAGCTTAAGTATAGTAGACATAATAGTTTCAAATGACAAAAGGGGAGTGGTTATTTTACATTGTTGCTGGTTTTCTCAAAGACTTATTTATTGATGAGAATACCTTATTAATAATAGGTGGTTCCGGTAGGTTTAGTGACTCATAACTTAGTTATAAGCCACATTCGCTGATACTTGTTATTTATGCCGTTACAAGTGATCTCTGAGGTATTTTTTTGCAGCTATTCTGACCTTTGACGATAATAACAAGGTTGAAATCATGGTCGGAATTGCCATTAATGCGTACATAAACGTAATAAAGTTGATCACCACAGACAATGAGCCAATGGCACCGGCTATGATCAATAGTAAATAAAACAGTTTATAGAAGCGCTCAAAGCTTGGACCAAAGAGAAATTCACTACATTTACTGCCGTAATACCAAAAGCTTAACACGGTACTGACACTGAGAAAAAACACCATCACCATCAACAAGTAACTGCCTAGGTTAGGAAAAGTTGTTTCAAAGGCATAAACGGCCATGCCAACCCCTTGAAAGTCCGTTTGCCATGCACCAGTCACTAATACGGCTAATGCGGTACAAGTACAAACAATTAAGGTATCAACTATTGGGCCAAATGAGGCGACAAAACCTTCTCTAATTGGCTCGGTTGTTTTGGCCGCGCCATGGGCTAAAGATTCAGTACCAATACCCGCTTCATTTGAAAATGCACCGCGTTGCACGCCAATGATAATCACGGTACCGAGTAAACCACCAGCCGCAGAGCTTGGGTTAAAGGCGCTAGCAAGTATCAAGAGAAAGGTTTCAGGGATTTTCTCATAGTTCATCGCTAATAAGGTCAAGGTCATAATGAAATAACCCACCACCATTAACGGCACTACTTTGGTTGCGACTGCCGTAATACGGGTTAACTTACCCATAACAATCCAAGCGATGAGTAAAAATAAGCCAATGCCAACCACTAAATCAAAAGTAAAGTGGTTATCTGCTGCAGTTAAACCAAAAGGTACAGCAATGACCTCACGTAAAATTTGTACTAATTGGTTTATTTGAAAAAGTGGCAGTGCGCCAAATATACAACCAATACAAAATAGCCATGCCAAAGGTAAGTATTTTTTTCCTAGACCTTCTCTAATGACATACATGGGGCCGCCTTGCAGTTTACCGCTGCGGTCTTCCCCTCGATACATAATAGCCAAAGACGCAGTGTAAAACTTAGTTGCAATACCGAAAATTGCCGTTAGCCACATCCAAAAAATAGCACCTGGGCCTCCCATAGTAATGGCAACGGCAACACCAGCAATATTACCTAAACCTAGCGTGCCCGACAGTGCCACAATCAGCGCTTGAAAATGACTTAAATCACCCTTGGCATTTTTTTCATTATCAAACTTACCACTAATAATGCTAATGGCGTGGCTTAACTTGCGATAGGGCAGTAGACGAGAATGAACAACAAAATAAGCGCCGCCCCCAACAAGGAGTAACACCATGGGTAAACCCCAAGAAAAATTAACTAACGTAACTAATAACTCTTCCATTTTAACCTTTTGTAATTTTCACCCCGTCACGAGCGAGGTGCTGAAATCTTGTATGAGCAATGTTCCCAGAGGGTTCTATTGTGCGTCAAATAGCTCAGTTAAACAGACTACTTGTGCTGTTAAGTCAGCAACTTGTTGCTCTAATTCGCTAACACGTTGGGTCAGGTTTACATTGTGCTCTAACGCCTCATTTGTGCTCGGAGCATCTATGTCATTTACCTGTGCTGGCTTTATATCGTGAGTGTGAATATGCTCTTCTGGTGAAGTATTAGCATCGTCAAAAGTAGACAATAAATGCACATAGCGTGATTCACGTTTGCCAGACTCACGTGGGAGTTTTTTCACTAATATCTCGCCATTAAGATCTTGCAACTGAGTTAATGTTGCTTCCACTTCGCTTACATCAGCAAAGTCAGCTAAACGGTTAGTGCGCGTTCTTAACTCTCCAGGAGTTTGCGGGCCACGTAAAAATAAAACACAAATAATTGCCCGTTGCTGAGCACTGAATTGTAAATGACCAAACTCGGTATTACAAAAACGATGAAAGTATTTATTGACCCGTGTCGACGCTTTTTGATCAACCATGAGTTGGTTTGACATAACCAGCCCATCAACAATATTTTGTACTTCACTCTCGCTTAGTGACATGACAGGATCACGGTTACTTTTTTGATTACAGGCGGTGGTGATACCATTTAAAGAGAGCGGGTACTGCTCTGGTGTAGTGGTTTCTTTTTCTAACATCACGCCAATAACGCGACATTGCTCAGGGGAAAGTGTGATCATAGTTATGCATCCTAGTAAAATCTAACGCTGTTATATCAAGCATGTGGGTTATTTACTATGTAAAGGTGAGCGCATGGCTAAAAATCACCCCAAAAAAAAGCCATAGCTAGGTAGTGCTAGCTATGGCTCAATAGAATCACTACGAAGTGCATCACTCTTAATGGTTATTCTATATTCTGGATCTGCTTATTGTTAATCACAATTAATTCAAATAGAAACAACAAGATAAATAAACCTAAACAAAAAAATAATTTTTTGCCCACCATTTTGCTCACCAAACACTAAGTTTTGTAATACCCCTGTTTAGGGTGATTTATCTTGGTTGGATATACTCGAGATAACCTTCCATCACTAACCATAGGGTTCAAATATGTTTTTCTCAATGTTGAGCCTTCTCTTCCTAGTAACTCAGCAAGATCACTGAGAGATATAGGTTGCCCTTCACATAGTTCAAGTATTGTTCTTTCAATTACATCCTTCGAAGTAAGTCTTTTAGAACCATCCCTTACAACACTTGAGATCTTTTTCAGTGACTCCCATTTATCTAAATGATGTTGTTGCTCTTCTAGTTCTTGTTCCAACTTCGGGTTTATCTCCGGGTTTAACTCCGGG
>NZ_JAHKPW010000057.1:51758-64626 GCF_018860755.1 Colwellia sp. D2M02
GGGTTTAACTCCGGGTTTATCTCCGGGTTTATCTCTTTATCCATGCTTCTTTCTAAATCAGATAAGGGCTTTGTAATAAATAAATTATCAGCAATAAACTGCCCAAGACTATTATCTGGTGTAGGTATTTCGTTTTCTGGTGAATGATAAACTTTATTTCTATGAGTTCCGGTTGAACCAATAATTCCCATTCTTTCTAAACGAACCAAAGCAAGTGTAACTTCTCTTGTATGAGCTGAACTCAACTGGCATAACTCTTTATGCGAAATGTAATATTCACCATAAACTAATACCGTTATTAACCGCTCAAGTTCATTTAATTCTGTAAATTTATCTCCAAAATTTTCTTTCAATTTATCAGTAATTTGAGAAGGAAAAAGATCAACCATTTTCAATTCAAGAATTGTTTGATCATATGGCTCTAATAATTCCCTTATCAGTGGCTGTTGCCAACTTTGATTTTTCCACCCAGCTAAAATTTTTGGAATTCCTGATCCTGCTTGTTCACCGATATTTACATAACGAAACATTTGGTGAAGAGTTCGGTTCCTACAATCGGCTTCTCCCCCTCTCATAGCAACCTTAACTGGAACACGCATTTGACCGGGGTTTCTAAAACCAAACATATCAGGTCTTTTAACTACTAGCACTGATGCTCTATCACTATAATCCGCATGTACTAATACATTAGCTAAAGCCTCACGCAAGGCAACATGTATAGGAGTATCATCTTGTCTAATGCCACCTTTTATTTCAAATGGTACTTTTAAGTCAGAGGTTAACTTTCGATAAGTTTTTCTATAAAAATCATACAAGTTACCAGACCAAGTACCATCTAAAGTTAATCTATCAACCCATCGACGTTCAGTTTTAGCTTCTGGCCTTTCTTGGTAATCCAGCATGTAATACGGAAATTGTTCTTGAATAACATAATGCGTACCGAACATTAGTAACCCTGCAACCGTTAGCCCCTGATTTCCTGTTTCACGATCAATACGCCAAGCACCTATTCGCCTTAAAAACTCTAAATCATTTAAATCATTCCAAGGTGCACCCGGATTTAGATTTGAGTATGCTTGTCGATATATTTTTAAAGACTCTGAATCTAGTTCTTCAAAACCAAAATTTTTAAGTACTTTATTATCCCTTGACTCTTCAACTTGCTCGGCAATCATACGTCTAACTTGTTCATCATTAAGCTTTTCGTCTGACTCCCATTTTCTTCTATATGTATGACCAAAAGGGTTACTATTTAAGTGGACAGGACGTTCAGTTCGTGTAGCTCGTCGAACTGATATAACTAATACAAGTTTCCCATCAATTTCAATTTCTTCAATTGATTTATTAGAGAGTAAATTACAACTTACTTTATTAGAATTAGCTGTATTGACTATATCCCCTCTCACTTTATGTATATTCTCTATACCTTCGACTGTAAATGAACCTTTCTTTTCGCGAAGGCCTAAAATTATGTAGCCACCATCTGTATTAGCAAACGCACTATACGACTCCCACATATCCTTTGGAACTTCACCTTTACCATCTTTCCCACCAGCGAGTTTACATTCAATTTCAGATGATTCACGCAAGATAGATATATCTTCTAATGATGATAGTTCAAGCATACATTTCCTTTATGAGTGAGTTATTAAAATTTATAAAAAATAACATATTAGAATATTGTACAAGCTCTTCTGTCAGGATCAAAAGAAAGTTGATTAATCTACCTCGATAGTTAAATTCCTATAATTGGAGTAACTCAACAATGTGACACGTCACAACATGATTTTAATAGGAGGATCTTGGCGGGGTCAAAAACTTTTAATTTTGCGAGTATAAAAATAAGTCTGAGGGTACGGTCACGGTACTATAGACTCTAGAGATTTTACCTCCCCCCCTTATGCACCCTATATAAATAAAGCCTTTTCTGATTAACCAATTAAATATAGTCTTGTATTTTCTAGCTCTATTGCTTGTCGTTTATTAAGAAAAAGTCCTTAATTAATGCCGATTTCCAGCCTTTTTTATAGCCTTTTTAACTAACATCAGAAATTTCAAAAATAATTTTATAATCTATCTGCTCTGCACCAAAGTGATTACCTTGAATACTAATTACTCTAGAGCGATTTTTAAGATACTTACGAACATCTAATTCAGGCCAGCTTAATAGTTCATCGTAGCTTTTGAAATTTCTCCCTTCTGATTGCATTTCAATGGCTCGCTGCTCTCGTACC
Organism: Colwellia sp. D2M02; assembly: GCF_018860755.1. Taxonomy (GTDB): domain Bacteria; phylum Pseudomonadota; class Gammaproteobacteria; order Enterobacterales; family Alteromonadaceae; genus Colwellia; species Colwellia asteriadis. The sequence goes on from NZ_JAHKPW010000057.1 coordinate 53,993, forward strand.
ATTGAAAAATTTTGCGAAAATTTAGGTTTTCTTTCAAGCCAAACAAACAGGTCTATATCGCTTACTGTTTCAGCATCGGTGAGGTAACTCCCAAATAACGAAACTTTGCTAACTTGGTAAAGAAATTTGTCGTTAGTATTTACCTCATTAACTCGTTCCAGAAAATCTCGAAAATGTTTATCGGCAGTTGTTCTTTTTACTCTTTTGGCTGCACTTGCCATTGAAAGCTGACAACCTTTAACCGTTCGTTCCCAAAAAGGCTTTGATTTATGATTTTCAATTCGCTCTATATATCCTTGAGTTTCAAATGCTTCTATTTGTTTTATGGCTAATGGTCTATTGATGTTAAACATTTCCGCATAACATTTAATTGAAAAACCATTATAAAAATTAGCTAACTTACTTGCTATATCTCTTGCCTCTAATGCTGGTAGCCCTGCGATTAATGACTTAGAATCTATATTCAAAATTTGTTTCCCTTAAGCTTATCTGTGTTTAAAATTCGCTATTATCTGACATGAAAATCAAAATTCAGCAAGCTACAGCCCAATAAATTCAAGTAATTTACCACCCAAGTGGTAAAGCTGATGCTGCACTATAGCAAACGCAAATATTTTTCAATTACCGCGAGCCTCGCACCCGTGGTTATTAATGAAACCCTCAGGGTCCCCCTATAGTTTTCAGAATACCTATTTACAAGTAGTTCTTTGATATATATAACTTTATCCGTTACCAATGGCATAATCATCAACACTTAAATCATGTTAAATCTACAGAAACGCAACTCTTTTAAAATCAAGTTGTTAGCCTACTATTGGGACGTAACTTATAAACTGTCTCAATTTAATTAAATTATCCAAACAAAGCTTTATCACCAGCAACAAACGTATCTACCAAGTCTTGTTCATTGTTATCAAGATAATTAATCGTCGTTTCTGGCTTACTATGGTTCAATAACTGTTGGAGTTCTTCCAATGAAACCCCCGCTTGCTGTCTTAACCTTGAACCTGATTTTCGTAACGAATGAGTACCTAAGTTAACTCCACCTAAACGACCACAAGATCTACGCCATTTAATAACATCAGGTTCAACTTCACACATCCAACGCCAAACTGTTTTACGACTAATAGGTCTCCTTTTCCCACCATATCTACTCTCAAATAAATAAACATCATTTGGAAATGTTAGTCGCATTTCGTCTAGCAATTTTATGGCGTGTTGGGTTAGAGTAATGACCTTTCGTTTTTTGGTTTTACTTTCAATGATTACAAACTCACCAGTATTAAATGATTGATCAATTTGACTCGTCTTTATTGCAAGTAGATCACTAATCCTCAATGCCCAAAGTGCCGTAAGTTCTGCGATCCAACGAGCTTTAATACCACGATTTCTCTCCAATGATTTGAGGACTACGCTAAACTCTTCACGGTCTCTCGTTGAATGTACTCTAGGCATAACTATGTTTTATGTACCCTCAGCAAACACTCTGATTTGCTATTGATGATATATCTTTAGATATTTGCATTATGAGCCCGAATAAGCTCTCAATTTTATCTGTATTTAATTCTTCTATGTTGCCTTGTTGTGCAACTGATGCTACGACGTTTATTTGATCTGCTTTACTAGTTATCACTTCTATTATTTCTAATTGCTTACACATACTATTTCCATTTAATCTGATCACTTAACCAAGTGTTTTGCATACTTGGAATATGGTTATATATATAGGAGTCCAACAACTGGACTACAGTAGTTTGCACACACTAACTTCATGCGCCATTAAAATTGGAAGTGTGAGCTTTTCTCCTAGTCCAATTTCTGTACCGAAAAATGTAGTCCTAGTCCATATTATGTACCGATACTAGTCCAGCTTTTGGACTGATACGGTATAGAAACTGGACTAGGATATTTTTATAATCGAAAGTTTCTTATCGGCTTTATTGTTGGCTCAACATCAATTTCAAAGCCGTTGATTTCATCTATTGCTTGCCAAGTTAAAGCATAATATTGAGGTATTCCTTTACCATGCAGTAAGCCTCCATATTTGCTAATCACAAGTAAGTTTTTTGCTAGTAGCTCCTTTTTTGCAGAACTTAAAGTCGTTTTAGATTTCCAACCGCGTTCAACCATTTGTGACCAAACGAAGCATAGTTTTCCGTTATTTCTGCCGTTGTATTGCCTAGCAGCTTCAAGTAATAATTTAATAGCATTACCACTGAGTTCAATGTAATCAATATGATTCATAACAGCATGAGGAATACCAGCAAAACGCTCTTTAGCCTTAGACCGTTTATTTTTTTCAAACCCCATAAATTACCTATAAGAATATTGAAGACCGATTACTATTTACATCGTTAAATATTTTAGGAATTGGAATTTTTATCAGTGTTGTTTGTTAGTACCTGCTTATAGATAAACCATAAAAGGTCTGATAATAACCAAGCGATTGAATTTGTACTTAATTGAACACGTTGAGGGTGTACGCCTTGTTTTTCTAACTTCCACGTCTGTGTTCGACTTAAAGTTGTCAGTTTCTTACGTTCTAGATCTTTTACTAAGCGATCTGATTCACCAACTATTTGTAGTAGTTCTTTTCGTTTCTCAGGGGTGGGTTGGGTGTATTGTGCTGTCATAGTGCCTCTGCCTGTTCGTATAGGGATTGGCATATACTAGTGCGTATAATATTGCTGTTGTCCGTAGATTTTTGATAAAAACTACAGTGGCGAAACCACGATACGTGGTTGTATTGATTTTAAAGGGCTACGTAACATCTTCGTTATTTTGATTAGTTAAAATTAAATCTAATTTATCAGAAAACTTTAATGTAACCGCAATTTCAGCTTGTCGCTTTATATCATCAGAAACAGTTTTTTTGTCATAAATTTTCTTTTCTGCACCTGAGGCATAAAGATCTGTATCTACAGTATGCGCATTAATAGCTTGAGCAATGGTACTTAAATTAAGTAAATAGCCATTTGCTTTCGCCCAAATATCTAAATCTAAATACTCAAAAATCCCACCTTTTTTTAGTCTTTCTACACGGGACTTCATTTTGTAATTATCTGGTTGAGGCTTATTGAGCTTAGCTCTAAGCTGATTTAATAGTTTTTGAACCTCGTCCAATATATCTGAATCTCGCATATGAAGCGGTAAGTTAACCCAAATGTCTTCATCGCTATCTGCCAGAAATTGCATAGTATTCTTTTGTGAAAACGGGTCAGCATCATAATCAGAGCGCGTTTTATATTTCTTTTCACATAAAAGTACATGTCCCATGGAAACAGGGTAAACAGCACTTTTATATAGCTCTTCATGAATTCTTTCACACTCAATATTACTTGGTGCTTTGGCAGGTAACTCCTCTAAAGATATAGCAAATAAACCCCCGATATAGCCATCTTCAATGCTATTATTTTTTAACCCATGATAAGCCGCTCGTCTGCTCGATAGCTCATCACTAATCTTAGATAAGGTGGCATCTTTCACCCAAGCATACCTATTTGGCCGATACCACTTCGCTAATTTTTTTAGCCTGCGCACACAATCTATTTTTTTCGGGTTATTTTCCATCGATAACTGGCTCTAATAAGTTTGTGACTTTGGTATGAGCATCTTTTCGTTCTTCGAGGTAATCATGGCGATCATAAATACCTTCAACTCCTTTTAATTTATGATTTAAACAGCGTTCGGCAACATGACCAGCAACACCTTGAGAGGCGGCCAAGCTTCTAAAAGTTCGCCTTAAATCATGCGGTGAAAATGGCTTAATATCACCCATTAAATTAGGTGGTTGTGTTTTACGCCCAGCCTCATGACCAAACATCGAAGAAATAGCCCTATTTAGCGTATCGTCGCCCATATGAGGTTTTTTTGATGCTCGTCTAGCAGGAAATACATAATCAGAGCCACAAGCACGCATTGTAAGCTCATTTAACCACACTAATACTTGGTTAGGTAAAGGAATAGTGATCGGTGCGCCCGTTTTACTTCTACCTTCTGGCAAGTGCCATAGAGCTTTATCAAGTTCAAATTCTTCCCACTTCGCGCAACAAAGCTCACTTTTACGAACCCCTAACGTCACAAGCAAGGCACAAGCTAAATAATTATCACGATTAAACTTTGCTGGATGCTGTTGAAAAACTTTAAAAGCCTTGGTGATTTCATCTAAAGTTAAATATCTATCTCGACTCTTTTCAACGCCCCCTGCATCAGAAACAGTAAAAGCACTAGCTGGGTTATGAGCAATCAAATCCAGCTTTATGCCATGCCTAAATAATTGCTTTAAGTACATTAACGCATCATTAGCAATTGTTGGCCGATCATCAGATATAGCTTGAATAATTTTGCGAATATCACGGGCATTTACTTGATCGAGAGGCATATCACCAATAAAGGGCTTAACGTCCTTAGTGTATACACGCTTTGGTATATTTGGATGTTTTAGCCGCTTGGCAATATCGTTATCAAACCAATCAGCAAAGAGATCATCTACTAGCTTAATTGATTGCTCTTTAATTCGCTTTCTAGCAATCAGCGGATCAGAGCCTAAATTCACTTCTCGCTTTTTTATGGCTGCATCGGCCTTAGCGTCAGCTAGCGATAGGTCAGGGTATTGGCCTAATGTAATTTCCTTTCTCTTACCGTTAGATGAATAACGCAGCATCCAATAAGGTGTTGCTGAATTTCTTACAACTAAATACAAGCCACTACCGATAGGGTGTCTTTTAGGAGCGCCCTTTACAAAAGCCTGTATTTGTTTTGCTGTGATAATTGCCATACTCCTAGTTGCCCACCATTTATATTTTAACGATGATCATGTGCTCACCATATTGCCCACCACAAATACTATAACACCTATAAACAGATGAAAACATAAAGAAACAATAAAGCCCCGAAAAACGAGGCTTTATTTGTTAATTATGGCAAATAGTAACAGGTGAAAAAATCACTCAATATTTTGGATCTGCTCGCGCATTTGCTCAATTAACACTTTTAACTCGACCGCAGCATTAGTGATGTCAGCGTTGATTGACTTTGAACCTAAGGTGTTAGCTTCACGATTAAATTCTTGCATCATGAAGTCTAAGCGACGGCCTTGTGCGCCACCTTTTTTCAATATTTTTTGTGTTTCACTTACATGGCTATGAAGTCGGTCTAGTTCTTCGGCAACATCCATTTTTTGGGCAAGTAATACTAATTCTTGCTCAACGCGGCCAGAGTCTAAATCAATTTTTGCATCGTTAAATTTGTCAATAATACGGTTACGTTGCCATTCAATAATAGCAGGCATAAAGCTTTGTACTTGGTCGGCTTGTGCTGATATAGCGCTTAAACGTTGCTCAATCATCGCTTTTAAATTTTCGCCTTCGCTTGCACGTGCGGCTATGAAGTCTTTCAATGCCGTATCAAATGCCGTGAGTAATTCCGCTTGAATGGCCGACATATCGGTTTCAGGTGCTTCCATTACGCCAGGCCAACGCATCACTTCTAAAGGGTTTACCTGGCTGTTAAGTGTTTGCTCATTTACCCAATTAGCATGCTGAATAAGCTGTAGTGCTAGTTTTTCATTTAATGCTAATTCAGATTTGGTGGCAGGGTTAGCATTAAATCGTAAGCTGCATTCTACTTTACCGCGGTTTAATTGTTTGCGAAAACGTTCACGTAAAACCGGCTCTATCCCTCTAAACTGTTCAGGTAGGCGAAAGTAGGTTTCTAAATAACGTTGATTGACCGAGCGAATTTCCCAAACGGCATTGCCCCAATCGCCTTTTATTTCTATGCGAGAAAAAGCTGTCATACTGTAGATCATGAATACACCCTATTTAAATAATCACTAATAGGTGAATTATGCCTGAGCTTGTCTGATCTAGCTAGGGTTGAGGCCGAGAGGATTTTATAGAAAAGAGTTGTGCTTCATTGCATTGTTGCTTCTCTAAATCAGAGTAAGAGAGCTGTTTTGCATAGTAATAAATTACTTTGAAATAGTCTGTGTTAAATTTTTATTTTCGGACCGTGAGTATTTCACAAATTTTTGTAATATTTACCTGATGGGCATAAATCTCTATAAATAAATTTGAATAAACTATTGTATTTCAGTTGTTTACTTTGAGGTATGAATATTGCTTTAGCTGTATTGGTGAGAGAACTTATAGTCCAAACAGGAGCAAAATTGTGGATTTACTAGCAATAGATAAATATTGGTCATTGATCGAAGGTAAGTTAAATAACTGGCTAGAAACCGGTATTCAGCATATTCCAAACTTGATCGTAGCGATTATATTTATCATCTTTTTTTCTTTATTTACGCGTGTCGCTGGCAATATTATTCGTAAAGTTTTAAGGAGTGCATTTGACTCTAAGCAAATTGCAGATTTAAGCACAGCTATTATTAAAGCGTGTTTGATATTAATGGGGGTATTCATTTGTTTAGACTTTGTTGGTTTAAAAGGTACTGTAACCTCTTTACTGGCAGGTGCCGGTATTATTGGTTTAGCCATTGGTTTTGCTTTTCAAGATATGACCGAAAATTTAATTGCCGGTATTGTTATGGGTATAAGAAAGCCATTTAAGGTAGGGGATATTATTAAAGCAGATGGTGTGTTTGGTTCAGTCCAAACAATTAACTTGAGAAATACACTGGTAGAAACGTTTTTTGGCCAACTAGAGGTGATTCCTAATAAAATTTTATTCAGAAATATTTTAACCAATTATACGGTACTAGGAGTGAGGCGTTTAGAGATACCGGTATCAATATCTTATGCTGATGATATAGAGCAGGCTGCAGAGGTAATTGTTAAAGAGTTGAACCGATGTAACTTTGTCATTAAAAAAGATGAAACAGCGGTTTTTGCGGAAAGTTTTGGAGACAGCGCTGTTAATTTATTGGTTTGGGTATGGATTGATTATCCTGGCGAAACAGGCTTTATGGAGGCTAGGCATAGCACTATTGTTACGATTAAAAGGTCGTTAGAAAACGCTGATATTTTAATTCCTTTCCCTATTAGAACACTCGATTTTGGTATTAAAGGTGGTCAAGGTTTAGATGCGGTCATTTCAAATCAAGGCAGCTTTAAAAAAGCTGAAACGCCTACTTAGTTATTTACATTGCTAATTAAGTTAGGTGTTAGTCTTGTCTGTTAACCCAACTAGTATGCAAGTAGAGCCTACTAAAAAGCCACTTTTATTGTAAAAGTGGCTTTTTTTGACCCAATAAACTATGCGTAACCGGCGTTGTTCAGCATAAGTAATGTTTCTCAAAGCATGTAATTTTTACATACTTGATATGTAAAAAAGTAAGTTAATTGCCAAATTTAGTTTTTATCAAACATTTTAATCCTTATAAATCATTATGTTATGTTTTGGCATGATAGTGGCAATAGTTAGTGTGAATTAATAAAAAGGAGAATATTATGAAAAACTCAATTCGTTCTATTATCGCATTAACATTATTAACTGCTGGTTCAACTGCGGCGTATGCGGCGAACACGTGGGAAGATAAATCTAAAGATGCATGGTTAGATGGAAAAGCTGAAAGTACGCTGCTATTTAACGGGAGTTTAAACTCTTTTGATATTAATACTGATGTTCAAAATGGCGTAGTTATTCTTACTGGTAAAGTTGACAGTGACGTTGATAAAGCATTAGCAGAAGAGCTTGTAGAAAGTTTAGACGGTGTAGCCTCTGTAGATAATAAGCTGACAGTACTCAATGACAACGAGCATGAAGATAGTAAGATATTAGCTTCTCTGACCGACTCAAAAGTTGAGACAGTTGTTAAAACTAAGCTGTTAATCGAGTCAGAAGTCAGTGGCACTAATATTGAAGTAGAAGTGAGTGGCGGCGTGGTAACTTTAATGGGTAAAGTTGAATCAGATAGTGCTAAAGAGCTTGCCGTTGTTATTGCTAAAAATACTGATGATGTTAAGTCGGTAGTTGATAAATTAGAAGTTGCTCATAGCTAATTTATTTTAATAAGCGAATAAAAAACACACTGCGGTGTGTTTTTTTCTGCGTTTGAGAAATGCCTGTGGGATACGTTAAAAAGCATAAATGATGCTACAAGCAACCTCATAGTACAATGCTCACCCCTTAGCGTCTGCTAAGTATGCGCATTAATCTTACAGCAGAAAATAATGCCCAACTCATATTGCTTTTAATAAATGAGTTAACGAATCAATTACGCGAATGGACTGACATGCTAAAAAAATATATTCAATCTATGTTATTAAGGTTTAAAACAAAACCGGTAAATAAAAAACAAAAACCATACTACTCACAGCAACCTTGTTATTGCTGGTTTGAAGATAAAAACGATAAATAAAATACGCTTTTTGTTTTGAGCTGTTTTTCTAGTGTGCTTATTACAGCTATGAAATACAGCCCTTTATTCACTAGGGCTTGGCACTTCACTTTTATCTACTCCTTTTTTGTTCGATATGATACTCGCTTCGATATGATCTTGGGGTTGTGTACTTAATCCATCTTGACTTGTTTTTTCTGCGACCTCATACACCAGTACGGTGAATAGCGCAAAATGGTCTGATCCAATAGATGATAAGCGCTGTATGCTTTTTACGGTAAAATGGGCACTATGAAAAAGGTGATCTAACGGCCAACGTAAAAAGAAATAGTCAACGTGAAATGTATTGAACATGCCACGTCCTACACGCGGATCAAGTAGACCACTAATTTTACGAAAAAGTCGTGTGGTCTTAGACCAAGCTACATCATTTAAATCGCCTGTTACAATAACTGGCTGGGTTGTTTTTTCAAGGCTTCTTGCAATGGTGATTAGCTCAGCATCACGCTCTGTAGATTCTGTGTTTTCTGTAGGGCTAGGTGGTGCAGGGTGAACAAAATGCATTCTTACTTTATGGCCAGTTCTTAGTTCTAGAGAAAGATGTATTGATGGAATATCACTCTCAACCAAATAAGATATCGTCTCTTCAGTGAAAGGCAGTCTCGAAAAAACATGCATGCCATATAAGTTATCAAGTGGGCATTTAACGGTATAAGGCATGTCACTCTCTAATACTTTTAATTTATTCTCCCACCACTCATCAGACTCTAGTGTTACTAAAATATCAGGTTTATTACTGCTAACAAGGTCAATTAACGCGTCACTATTATGATTAGTTTTAAGTACGTTAGATGTCATTATGCTGAGTTCTTTATTAGCATTATCAAGCTTTGATGTTTTGACTTCTTTAGGCCATAAAAAGGTGTAAGGTAGTACCCACCACAGCTGCCACGCTAAGCAGAAAAAAGCAGTGAAAACCAATAGCCAAGTAATACTCATATTCATATCAAGAAAAATAAGATTATAAGTAAGAATTATTGCTGAAATAACCGCTATTTGCAGTCTAGGAAAATCCATTGACCTAACAACCCAATGTGTTTCTTTTGATAAAGGCAGCAGAGTGGCTATAGCAATTAATAAGGTTGCTAGAGTCGATATTATTAACATATTACTTTCTCGATTTTATCTTTAAACAACAGAGCTATTTCTTATTTTGATCATAATTTTCAGCTACTAGTGCTATTAGAAATAGCTTCTTGTGCTCTAAATTAACACACACTTGATATTAAATTTAGCGTTTTTCTTCCCCTAAAAAGTAATTTGAGTTAGCGGTGTAGATATTTCTTCGGTGTATGAGTTCAGGTTAATCACTTTAACGTTATTAATTCGGTAGTCGTTAAACGGTGTGTAAACTTTTCATACGTGCTGTGTACATCTTGCATATGTTATTTCTAGTAAATGATGACCTGTTTAAATTACTTTATTTTCAATGATTTATATTTTAATTTGAATGGTATGAATATTGAATGTTACTAAGTGAACATTACTTAGTGAATAGCAAATACGTAAGTTCTATTTTGTAAAAAGGCGGCATAAACGCTAATTCAATTGTTAAATTATTTTTTGTTTTATGTCTTTTTTAACTATAGCTGAAGGTTAAATAAAGCAGCTGGATAGACACGGTGTCATATTAATAATCGGAGTTACACATGAAAATATTTGAAGCATTACGAAATGACCATGAGAAGCAAAGGGCGCTTATTAAGTTATTATTAGATACAACAGGAAACTCCGCTGTAAGGGCTGAATATTATCAGCAGCTCAAAGTAGAGTTAGAAACGCATGCCGTAGCCGAAGAAAGATACTTTTACGCACCCCTCATGCAACTAGATAGCACTATTGATTTGTCTCGTCATGGTGTGGCAGAACATCATCAAATAGATAAGTTTATCGCGGAATTAGATGCGCTAGAAATGAGTTCTCCGCAATGGTTATTAACGTTCAAAAAACTTGCTCACAAAGTTGACCACCATTTAGAGGAAGAAGAACAAGAGTTTTTTCAACAAGCAGGTAAAGCTTTTTCAGAGCAAGAAAAGCAAAAACTAGCTTCTGACTATTTAGTCGAAATGTCTTCTTAATAGTACACATTATCAGAATAGCCTAAATAACCTGAGCTCGGCTTAACAAATGTTTCTCTAGCAGCTACTTTTCCTAACTTCTTCGTTAAATTTACTTGCAATAGGCCAGCTATTGACGCGAAATTTGCCTTGCTTATCATATGAAAAGAAGAAAAACTATCAAGCTAGAGATTCAGAAAAGTAATTTTTTCTTATAT
>NZ_JAHKPW010000022.1 GCF_018860755.1 Colwellia sp. D2M02
ATTAACTATGCCACTTCAATTCCGATTATAAGCTAGAAGCTTCCACTTCCATCATTCCAAACAACAACTGCAGGGTGTTTCAAATCATCGCCACCTACAACTAAGTCAAGAAAACCATCACCATTTAAATCTGTTAATTTTGTTGAAACAATATATGGTGACCCAGTATCGATTTCGATAGAAGTGCTTCGTCTCGAAAAATTGGCATTACCATCATTTAATAAAATTTGGATAGGTGCTTGACCATCCACATCACTTCCAGTTATGTCTGAAAGTATAATATCAATATCGCCATCCCCATCTATATCGCCAAAATCATGAGAGTGTGTAAATCCCAGATAATTAAATGGTTGTTGTTTACTTTCATCAAGCAGCAATTTTCCCGTACCATCGCCAAGTAACAACTGATTTCTTTCACCTGAAAAAGCTCCACTATCATAACCATGGCTAGAAATTAATATATCCATATATGTGTCACCATTAAAATCTGCAGCACTTATTTCACGCACATGAGTTAAACCTAGCGAGCCAACGATTACATTATTACTTGCATCTATAAAACTATTCGCTCCTTCGTTGATTAATACAGAATAAGGAATTATCTCATCTACAAATTGAGAATCGTATTTAGGTCCACCATAGAAAATATCATTAAGACCATCAAAGTTTATATCAAGTACAGCAGGGCTATAAATAAAGGTACTGTTATCTAGACCTTTAAAGTTGGGTATAGCTCCATTTCCTAAGCTAAAAGATAACGAGCCTGTTTCTACCAAGTTATTAACCAATAGCTTCCAATTCAAGTTACGCTCTATAGGGTCATTAAAATTATCAATCATATGTACCATTAAATCGATGTCTCCGTCATTATCTGCATCAATAGGTACAAATGATCCAATATCATTAAAACCACCTAGGTTGATAAACTCAAATTCACCATCAAGCTTTTGGAGCATAGGTTTTACTTCTTCAAAATGAGATTGGTCGTGATGAGAAACAATATCGAGCTTGCCATCATTATTTAGGTCAACTAAATATATTTTTTCAACCCAGCTGTAGCCTTTGAAGTTAACATTTCTAAAATATGAACTTGTTTGATCTTCAAATGTATCATTACCACTATTAATTAAGGCTTGGAAATAAACATCTCCAGCATAATCACTTCCGATTCTTACCAATACCAAGTCATTCACTCCATCTTGATTTAAATCTAGGGATGCGATATCTGTGATTAATTCTCGTCCTTCCACGGTAGGTAATTTAATTGATAATAAATTTGTATCAACTTCGGGTGGGGTATTAGAAGAATCAGATGGATTGTTAGAGCTATCAGAGCCTCCGCCACAGCCTGTCAATACAAGTAAAGAAATGATAAAGCTTAATAATATTTTCGACATTAATATTCTCCGAATTATGATAAATAGCCTAACGCTTTGCTAAGAGGCTAAAATGGTTGGCTGTTTTTTTTGCGTTACTTTGCAAAAAACGAGCAAACTGTTTTAGTCCTTTTAAGCACCTTGTTATGCGACTGGTAGCAATAACCACAAGCCACACAACGTATATAAGATTTCGTGGCAGCAAAAGCAGAAGTAAAAAACACCTCAGTGCAACCCACAAAACCGTGAATTTTGAGCCACTCAATTACAGTGACTTTTACCAACAAACTACGTTGGCGAAAAACTGTTTAACCAAAAGCTGAAACAGCGTTATTACGCGTAAGTTACCAAGTTAAAGAAAAGGCAACAACGACAAAACTATTGGTAAAGCGCCAAACTTAGCAAATAAATTTAATCGAATTCACATCTGACGCATAACGCCGCAATAAGCGGACTAAAATTGTTGGTTATAATGTGTAGCGAAGCGAAACTTAACCAACTGTTTTAATTCCGTTTAATTGACCTTGTTAGGTTACATTTTCAGCGAAACCTTTACTGCATCTAGTATGTTTTTAGGTATATCAACTACTTGATTTTCCTGCTTCAAGGAGTCTAAAACCATACTTTCATTATAGTACGTAACTACCTCTGGGATTATTCCAACTGCTACTAATGCAAGTCCGTTTTCCGGAGCGCTATGTTCGAATGTAACCTTAAACCAGACGTAATACATGGCCTTACTTTCATCAGCTCGATCTTTATCTAGGATACTAACTTCAATATCAGATGAAGACTCAAACTTAGTTTGAAGTGCTTGTAAAATTTCACCCTCAAGATTTACATTAACATGTGGGCTGGGGAAATATGACTCCATGCTAATTTCATTTTTACTTGGTTTGGACATACAACTCTCTGAATTTAATTGACGATTACAATTTTGGGTATTGCTACATCCAAATACCCAGAAACAATATATTAGTAAGAGAGGAATGGATTTAATCATTTAACCCTCCGTTTTAGAGCGATTAGATCATAATAGGCAACACTGTAACCTAACGCCCCATTAAGGGAAAATTTATTGTTGGCTAAAATGTTGAACGAAGTGAAAACAGCCAACTTTATTTTGAGTAAACCATTCTGCGTTGTTTGAGTTTTCAAAGATGCGCAGTTGCTTAAGGTGAACACCATAACGAGTAAATATTGCCAAAAATTCACGTAATTCTTCGTCAGGAATATCATTAGATGAAACAGTAACCTCAAGCTCAGTTCCGAAGCCTTGAACCTTTACAACGCTTTCGATTGAATTGAGCCAATTAAAAAATGAAGCTTCATCACCTTGTGAATAATATAAAACACTGTCACAGATTAATTTTAACACCGAGCCTTCCTTTGCATATAACGTCCATTTAAGGGGCTGATAATAGTTTGCTAAAATTGTGTAGCGTAGCGAAACCGAGCAAACTGTTAGCAGTCCCGCTTGAAATGCTTGTTAGCATTCAAAGGCGCTTTCTTTCGATGGTACCTATTATTTCATCTGAATCGAATTCAAGACTAAAAAGGACATACCAAATTAAATACAAATACCTTAAATGTCCTAATTCAGCAGAACCATCTTCATCGGATTCATCATAGATCCTTGTTAATTTCTCGACCTCAGAAGCAAAAGCAGGTTTGATCGAATCTATAAAATCAAAATCTTTAATTGACATAGTTTCTCTAACATTATTTATTCTTTCTAGGTTAGCAAACCATGTCTTAAGTGAATTTATTTCTTCTGAGTAATTAGAAGCCCGTTGATTAATTTTTGGAATGCTATTTATTACGCCTAATTTGTCAGCACTAGCCAATAATGATTTTTTTCTTTTATTCGATTTACTTTTCCATTCAGAAAGAACTTTAAGATGAAGTTCCCAAGCGATAGCTTCCCCTACTAATTTTTTGAGTTTACTTGGGATATTATCAAAAGTTTCACTAAATTTAATTGCTATCGCTATAACTTTATCTGCATTACCATCAGTAATAATCGGTAATCGAGTCTTAAAGTAAACATCTTCAAAAAATGAATACGTTTTTTCCATTCCCCAGGTCAATGCAGTGTCTGATAAATACTCATTCCATACCGAAAGTATGTCTGCACCATCATCATTTTCAAAAGGACCAACTTCCCAACTACTCATAACTCTTCCTTGAATGCTAACGTTTTGCTAAGAGGCTAAAATGGTTGGCTGGCTTTTTTGCGTTACTTTGCAAAAAACGAGCAAACTGTTTTAGTCCTTTTAGGCACCTTGTTATGCGACTGGTAGCAATAACCACAAACCGCACAACCTATATAAGATTTCGTGGCAGCAAAAGCCGAAGTAAAAAACACCTCAGTGCAACCCACAAAACCGTGAATTTTGAGCCACTGAATTACAGTGACTTTTATAACCGCCCTATTTTGGCGAAAAACTATTTAACCAAAAGCTGAAACAGTGTTATTACGCGCAAGTTACCAAGATAAAGAAAAGGCAACAACGACAAAACTATTGGTAAAGCGCCAAACTTAGCAAATAAATTTAATAGAATTCGCACCTGACGCATAACGCCTCGTTAAGAGGCAAAAAATTGTTGGCTAAAATTAGCGACGAAGGAGCAAAAGCCAACTGTTTTTTGTCCTTTTAAACGACTTGTTAGTTGCCTATGCACAATGTCAGTGCTAACATTTGTGTGTACAGAATAAATTTAAGGTAACATATTATGGACACTCGCATACAATTTAGAGTTGACGAAGAAACTAAACGCTTAGCGCAGTTAATGGCTGAAAGCCAAGGCCGCACATTAAGCGATGCATGTAGAGAGCTTACCGTAGGCTTGGCTGAAGAACAACGAAAAACAATGACTCATGATTTGTGGTTAACAGAACAAATAAATGCTGCATTTGATAAATTTGATAGTGGTACAGCAAATTTTATTGAACACAATGAAGCTAAAAAACAGATGGAAGCTAGAAAGAATAAAATCCGTAACAGAGATAAAATATGATTTTTTGGGAAGAAGAATCACTAAATGACCGTGAAAAAATATTTGAATTCTTATTTGATTTTAACCCTAGCGCTGCAGAAAAGACCGACCAAATAATTGAATCTAAAGTTGAAAATTTACTAGAGCATCCATTAATGGGTGTTCAAAGAGATATTTTTCGAGGGCGAATATTAATAATTCCCGAAGTATCAATGATCGTTTCTTATTGGGTTGATGGTGAAACCATTCGTATTATGCGAGTTTTACACCAGAAGCAGAAATTTCCACAAGATTAGAAAGGCAACTAACGTTTTGCTAAGAGGCTAAAATGGTTGGCTGGCTTTTTTGCGTTACTTTGCAAAAAACGAGCAAACTGTTTTAGTCCTTTTAAGCACCTTGTTATACGAATTTACCACTTACCATTTTTACATGCATTAATTAACTGCTTAACCGTAATCGGCACTTTATTTGAAGCAATATGCTCATCACGGTATTTAACTTTACGAAATAAGTACATTAAACCTTTAAAACAAGGCTCAGACCTAAAGTGCTTATTAAAATCAAAGCTAGTTAAATCAAGTTGAAATTTACTGCGACATTGTTCAAATATTTCCCAAGCATCATCACCGTCAATTTTTAGATCACCCAGTAAAGTGGAGTTATCCATTATGCTTTCGAAAGAAATACCAGCTTCGTTTGAAACTATTAACTTGATTTCATCATCCATAATCGAGATTCGTATAACGCCTCGTTAAGAGGCAATAAAATGGTTGGCTAAAATTAGCGACGAAGGAGCAAAAGCCAACTGTTTTTTGTCCTGCTTTAACGACTTGTTAGCCGTTTTTCATTAAAGCTAGTTTTGAACCAAAAGCAATAAAAACAACTCCAGTAATTGAGTTTAACCACACTTTAAACTTTTCTCCATTTGTAACGCCTTTAACTTTTGAAAGCATTATAATCATCATTGAAAACCATAAAAAATTAACAATTGCATGAGCAGTAACTAGGGTATATGCACTAAGTGCTGTTTCACTTGCTGGCATAAATTGTGGAAATGCAGCTAAATAAAACATTGATACTTTAGGGTTTAATACGTTGGTTAGAAATCCTTCAAAAAATGCTACGCGCATTGAGGTATTTTTACTGGGGCTTTGATGTGTATTTCCAGTAGAGTTTTCAGTTTGCTTGAAAGCACTAATAATCGCTTTAAGACCAATCCAAATTAAGTAAGCCGCACCTAACATTTTAAAGATAAAAAATGCTTGAGCAGATTGAACCAATAGTAAAGAAATACCAAAAATTGATAGCGTGCCATGTACATAAAATGCCGCTACGAATCCCCATATATTAGCAAAACCAGCTTTCTTACCTGAAACAGGGACAGTTTTTGCTATAAGGAACCCGTTAGGTCCAGGTGAAACAACAAGTAATGTGGCTACTGCTATAAAAGTTAAAATATTACTTATATCCATATACATCTCCTATTTTAAAACGATGAACCTATAAAGACGGCTAACGCCACAATAAGCGGCTAAGTAATGGTTGGCTAAAATGTGAAGCGAAGCGGAACCGAGCCAACTGTTACGTGTCCGTTTGATTGCCTTGTTAGTTGCTGCGCGTTAAATCACATAACTTACAATAAGTTACCACGTTTACGGATTAGACGGAAGAATCAAAAAACTCCCACCGCAACTTTGCCGCCACACGTGAACTTTGAGCCGTTTACGCATTTTGCCAATTGTTTTTACCTTGCAAAACTAAGGCGAAAACTGTGTAACCAAAAGCACAAAACGACTTTATAAAACTGAAAATTGAACAACAAAGAAAGGAAACAAACACCAATCCTTTGATGTGAAATACCGCACGTTTAATAAATAAATTTACTCGAACAAGTTGCGGCAACTAACGCCCCATTAAGGGGAAATTTATTGTTGGCTAAAATGTTGAACGGAGTGAAAACAGCCAACTGTAAATTTTCCCTCTTGAATGGCTTGTTATAAGGCTTTACACGTCGTAGTAGCCTGCTGATAATACACCAGAGTTTACTACTCCAATTCCAATACTGGTAACTACACCATTTTTACTCCACGATAAATCGTAGCGTTGGGCATTCTTAATAATTTCTAAATTAAGAACCGTTAAAGATAAACCATTACAATCAAAATATTCAATTTCATATTTACCTTCAAACGTTGCACTTTGACTTCCAGTCGCCGAACCAGTTCCATTGCCATAATCGGAATGAATCCAGACAGCTTTTAATTCACCAACTTTATTGCCTTTAGAGTACTGAACTGATCCTATATTCGACATTTGAAACTCCAAATATGCATTGCCTTATAACGCCCTGTTAACAGGCAAAAAATAGTTGGTTAAAATTAGCGACGAAGGAGCAAAACCAACTGTTTTTTGTCCTTGTTTAACTGCTTGTTAGGCGAAATTACAATTTTTTAGCTGACAACCATTTTTCGCTTTTATTGATAGTTGCATACCAAGTATCAAATTTATTACGATAGCCCTGCCAAGGTTCAGCTAATTCAGCTCTAGGATCTTTGCTTAGTGAATATGCCATGCCCTCCATGAACCAATCTGGAGTTGAAAACCACACTTTCGTCAAACCAAGCCTTTCATGCTGCAAATGATGTATTAGCTCATGAACCAAATACTCATTTTCCCAAGCTCTAGGGCTCAGAACTATACCAAATGTAGCTAAAGTGGCCGCTTTCTGTTTATATAAACCAAAATAGTTAAAACACTCTTCTGTTGAGCAAAATACAACTCTTGGCTTATTTTGGATATTATCTATGTCATTTTCAAGCTGCTTCATAGCTTTGGAATATAGCTGTTTTACTTTAGCTAATTGTGTTTCATCCTCTACACAGATTAATTGAGTTAGGCACTTCACACCTGAGAATTCAGGCGCAATGACTCTAATGGGCTTAAAACTAGCCCAACACGTAATAGGGATGACAATTATAAGAAATAATAATATGTACAACTTTTTCATCGAAACTCCTTTTCGCCTAACGCCGCATTAAGCGGACAAAAATTGTGGGTTAAAATGTGTAGCGAAGCGAAACGTAACCCACTGTTTTTGTTCCGTTTAAATGCCTTGTTATATTTACGCGTACCGATCATTCAGGAATTTCAACTTACTCTCTTTTACCAAATCGAAGAGATCTTTGGCAAGCTCAAAATCTTGAAAATATATGTGCGATGTAAAATCAAACCCAACACTATAGATAACTTTTATTTCAGGAATCAAGAATTCAAATAGGCAGTCCGATAACCTTTCAACAGCGCTTTCATTATCGACTACCTCTTTAAAAACCCCTTTCTTTTTAGCTTGCATGTAAACTGTAAAATTATTTAAGGCTTGAGCATGAAAGTGATCAAAGTAGCTTTGCCACTCGGCCTCTTGTTCAGTAGTTGCATCATTTAATGCATTTGGTGTATTCGTTTCAAATAACCACTTATCCCAAATTGAAATGCAACGACTACTTAATAATGGTGATTCATCCCAATCCTCGTCTGTTACCATTGGCAAAGCATTTATTATACTTTGCTTTTTTTTCAGACTTGTTCTTCTATAAGTGGACAAATTATCACCTCAATGAAGTAAATATAACGTTTTGCTAAGAGGCTAAAATAGTTGGCTTGATTTTTTGCGGTACTTTGCAAAAAACGAGCAAACTGTTTTAGTCCTTTTAAGCACCTTGTATGGATAATACACC
>NZ_JAHKPW010000050.1:0-5585 GCF_018860755.1 Colwellia sp. D2M02
CTAAAAAGGCGATAACGCTGTAAAAATGACTAACAAACGCTGCCCGAAGGGTTCAGCTAAAAGTTAACCGTGAAAGATCAACAGCCCCTAAAGACGGCATTAAATTTCGCTTTTATTAACCCTAAACCAATAAACCGCATACATAAGTACTGCTGAAGTAACAACGGTTCTATAGTCTATTTGCGCTAAAATAATACTCAAACTGTCATGTGCTTGTATTGAGTTGCCATGTTCAATACTCGGAGTTATTGAAAAATAGTCCATTAAAAACTTACCAAAAAACATATCTGGTAGCTGCAAGTAATTAACAATAATTCCTTCAATCACTAACAACGCTGCAATGGGTAATACCGCCCATAAAAATGGTGCTTTAGTTGCGTAAATAGACGCTAACATTAACCAACTAAATAATGGCAATAACCAAACAGCGGTTGGTAATAAGCTCACCCAAATGTAACTTAAGTTACTCACAATATTAATTTCGCCTAACAACCCAAAAAGGGAAATATCATAGCCAAAGTATAATACGCTACTAATAACAATATTCACCAACAAGCCTAATAAAAATAGTGCCGTTGCTGCTGACATAAAAATAGCTGGGATAACGATAGCACCAGTTAGTAACTTTATTGCCACAGTTAAACCATCTGATACTGGCAGTGAACGCCAAAACATCACTGAACGATCGCGCTTTTCATCAAACAAGCAATTAATTAAGTAATAACATTGCACAATAAACCCAACCACTAAAAACGGCGTAAATAAGGCAATGGTTGACGAAAAGAATATAGTTTGCAGCTCTGGTGAAGACTGTAACTCCGCTAATTGCTTTACTCCTGCAAGAAACTTATCACCATCAAGATCGTTTAGTAGCAATGCTAATAATGGCACCGCAATAATTAATCCGATTAAGGTAATAGGCACCCAAGTTAGCATCCCCTTAAATTCCCACAATTCTTTTTTAATAGAAGCTTTAATTAATGATGTGTTCATTAGCACGTCTCCTTATTCATCATACCAACAAAAATATCGGCTAAACTCGGCACACTCACTTGCCCCAAATCTTGTAATAAAGCCTGATCTGATGCGTTAAAATCACTATTATCAAAAAGCATCGTCGTTAACCCCATCATAGTATTCTTAAATAACGGCTTAAGCGTTTCGGCCTGTTCAACATGCTCAGCATTTACCGCTAAAATATTGAAGCGTTCACGAATATTTTCAGTGCTTTGCGACAACACTATTTCACCTGCTTTAATAAAAGCCACATCCGTTAAGATATGTTCAATTTCTTCAATTTGGTGTGTAGTAATCACAATGCATTTATCTTCGGTATAGAAATCTTCTAGAAGATGCTTGTAAAACTGTCGACGCGTTAAAATATCTAACCCTAGCGTTGGTTCATCTAAAATCAGTACTTTGGCATCAATCGCTAAAATAAGTGCTAAATGCAATTGCGTAATCATGCCTTTTGAAAGCGATTTTACTTTATCGCTTAAGGCAATATTGGTTTTGGCTAAAAATCCCTGTGCTTTGGCTATATCAAAATTATGATGAATATCATTCATATAACTTAATGCCTGCGATACTTTTAACCAACGAGGTAAAATAGCAACATCAGCAATATAGGCCACATCATTGAGCATCTTCACGCGATCTTTTTTAGGGTGGTGCCCTAAAACATCAATATCGCCAGAAAAATCAATAAGCCCCAATATCGCTTGTAAACAAGTCGTTTTACCTGCGCCATTAGGCCCGACTAGACCAATTATTTGTCCTGCTTCAAACGATAAATTGATATCTGTCAGTACTTTTTTGTCACCAAACGACTTGTTTAAATTAGTCACTGATACTAATGCGCTCATGCGTTATTCTCCTTATCTTCTGCAAGCAACTGTGCTACCGACAGCTTTAGTCGTGTTATTTGTTTTAATACTTGTGGCCACTGCGTGGTTAAAAAGCTCTCTCGTTCACGAGTGAGCATTAACTCTTGCGCGCCATGTTTAACAAAAAGCCCTTTACCCCGTTGTTTCTCGACAATATTTTCATCTTGAAGCATTTGATAAGCTTTTGAGATTGTTATCGGATTAAGTTGATACTCTGCCGCAACCTTACGCACAGATGGCAAAGGCTCGCCTTCTTTTATGTAGCCATCTAAAATACGAGCAACCACTTGTTGGTAAAGTTGTAGGTAGATAGGTTTATCAGCATCCCATTGAGGGGTCATAGCTTACTCCCTTGCGTTAACATAAAAACAATACACGTGTTATACACCACCAGCACACCAAAACACAAGTAATAAATTAGATAATATAAACTTAGAGCGATGAATTTAGTTAGAGGTACTCCCAATACCGGAGAATTTAGGTGAATATAATATTTAACCTGAATTTGGGTTATTTATTAACGGACACAAAAAAAGCCGAGTATACGTTAAGTAAACTCGGCTTTGTTAAGCAATACACATTAAACGGTAGTTAAGTTAATACATAACTAACCTAGCAAAATATATTCGGTGTTATTTATGGTAAGGCTGACTCAAACGACGTACCGACTCAATAAAGTGACCTGCATGTTCAGGGTTAACGTCTGGGTGAATACCGTGACCTAAGTTAAATACGTGACCTGTACCGCCATGACCAAAGCCTGCTAAAATTTTAGCGACTTCTTCTTCAATGCGTGGTTTCGGTGCATATAACATTGATGGGTCCATATTGCCTTGTAAGGCAACTTTGTCACCTACTCGTGCTTTTGCATCTTCAATATCAATAGTCCAGTCAAGGCCAACGGCATCACAGCCTGTTGCTGCAATAGACTCTAACCACATACCACCATTTTTAGTAAATAATGTTACTGGTACTTTACGGCCATCTGCATGACGGGTTAAACCATCAACAATTTTCGCCATATATTGTAATGAAAAATCTTTATAGTCGCGTGGTGATAACACCCCGCCCCAAGTATCGAAAACCATTACCGATTGTGCGCCCGCAGCAATTTGAGCATTAAGGTAGGTAATAACTGAATCTGCCAGTTTATCAAGTAACATATGCAAAGCTTGTGGCTCAGCAAACATCATTTTTTTGATTTTAGTAAAGGCTTTTGAACTACCGCCTTCAATCATATAAGTAGCTAATGTCCATGGGCTACCTGAAAAACCAATTAATGGCACTTCGCCGTTAAGCTCTTTGCGAATTGTACGTACCGCATTCATAACATAGCCTAACTCATCTTCTGGATCAGGAATGCCAATTTTTTCGATATCAGCTTTACAAGTAATTGGATTGGTAAATTTTGGACCTTCACCAGTTTCAAAGTATAAACCTAGGCCCATTGCATCAGGAATTGTTAAAATATCACTGAATAAAATCGCAGCATCTAATTTGAAACGACGTAATGGTTGAATAGTAACTTCACAAGCAAACTCAGCATTACGGCATAATGACATAAAGTCACCTGCAGTTGCTCTTAACTCACGGTATTCAGGTAAATAGCGACCAGCTTGGCGCATCATCCATACTGGCGTGTAATCGACAGGTTGCTTTAATAGCGCACGTAAATAATTGTCATTTTTTAATTCGGTCACCGAGAGTTCCTCTTAAGGTATTTACCTGTTTAATACGCAAAGTTAATTAGTTTTGTTAATTAAACTGTTATAGGCAGTAATTTATTGGCACAGTTTACCATCAGAGAACACTTTGATCCATGCGCTAAATCAAGGCAGAGAGAAAGTGAATATAAAAAGTTCAAATTAATTTTAATTATTTTTTTAGCCAACATAAGCTATTGCATTTTACCAATGAATATCAAATCAATAGCTTAGGAGCAACAACTAATTAGACCACTTTACTACGAAAAAAATCGTGGAGTTTATGCTCTATTAAAGTTGTTGCGGTGGCAAAAATGCTTTGGTATAAAATGCCTGCGCTTCAGAAAAACAATAATAAATATAAAACGCTACAACTAATAAGAAGCTTGTTTAACAAGACCATAATGCGAGCATTTCAAGCCTTTCTCTTTGAGAAAGGCTTTTTTATTGCCCTATTTTTCCTGTCTTTTATAATAATCATGTAATTTTGCTTCATATAGTCTTATATTAAACTTTTATTGATTAAGCCAAGGATACTTTCGTTATGAAAATCGCCCCTAAAATGTTACCTGCGGTGTTACTACCTGCACTGTTAAGCCTTTCAGTATTACCAGTATCGGCAAATGAACTAGCAGACTTAACTAAGTCTGCTGCTCAATCAGCAACCAAACAAGTCACGTCAGCAAGCCAAGAGCAAACTAAACCGTTACAAACCAACGCCATGATAAGCTATGCCGCTGAACAGCTTAACCTATCAGAAAGCACAGTTTCTGCTGGTTTTGGCTCTTTATTAAAGGTCGCTAAAGATAATTTAAGCGGTGAGAATTTTGCGATGATTAGCAAGGTTATACCTGATTTAGATAGCTACTTATCACAAGCACCAGAAGTTGCAGAATCAAAAAATTCATTGAATTCATTATTATCTAATGCAGGTGATGCAGGGAAAAAAGCAGAAAGCTTACAATACCTAAATAGCGCTTTTGAAAAAATTGGTATTCCAAAAGAACAAGCACCAGTGTTAGTAAATACCTTAAATGGCTACTTACAAAGTAACGGTTACGGGCAGGTAGCGACATACTTAGAAAAAGGTTTGAGCTTTTTATAACCGATGTATTTCCGCCTAAACTTTATTTAGGCGGAAAAACCCATAACACTTTACCTGCAATTTGTGATTTCCCTACCGGTCCAATTTTTTCAATGGGCAAACTACTTTTATGATGCCCTTTTAACCAAAAGAGTCCATTTCGATCAGTTTGTGCTAACGATTTCACCATATAACCGTATTTAGGGTGTAATACTTTCAGCAAACTTCCCTCTTTTAGCTTAAATATTTTTAACCAAGGTACAATAAATATATAGCTATTTTCAGGAATAGTTGGCGACATACTAATGCCGCTAACTTTACAAAAATGAAAACCAAACATAATAATGTTCCTTGAAAATAAGTTAACTTAAGCTAGCTTAGGATAAATTAATGGTTGCGTTGGTGGATAAGGACAAGCTGCGACAAAAGTCTCAACCCCTTTTGTTGTCCAGAAAATTTCAGCAAAACGATTCACCAGCGTTAATAGCTTAAGACTTGCCGCTTTACTAATGTGTTGTTTTGCTTGTGATGTCGCTAACATAATATTGTGAACCAATTCATGCAGCTCTGGATATGCATCGAGTTGTGGCGCTTTAATATAGTCGCCCCAAATGACATTAACTTCTGCTTTAACTTTCAAGCCATGTTTTTCTTTTTGATCGACTAAACGCAAAAACTGCGCCTGCTCATCCAATGTTAACGTATCTTTAGCTTTAAGTTCATCAAGTAAATCAACCATACGTATTATGGTTAATACCGCCAGCTGTGCACTAATGGGATCATAAATTTTACAGGGGATATCACAATGGGCACTAACAACAGGAAAGTGAAATTTTTCATCAATTTTAGCAATAAGGTTGTAAAACATAACGGTATCCTGCGTTAATAATAACTAACCTGAGCTCGGCTTAA
>NZ_JAHKPW010000050.1:5802-54500 GCF_018860755.1 Colwellia sp. D2M02
TTTCAATTTGTTAAATATCTCTTAAGCCGAGTTCAGGTTAACTAATGATTTTTGTCTGACTTAGTCGCTTTTATCTTTCGGTAACTCATCGCTGCCATCACAACAATAACCGGTGCTAGCCATAACAAATGAATTAAGGTTGAATTAGCAGCATTATGATCATGGCCAGAATGTGCTAAAACAGTAGCGCTGCTCAAAAAAATAAGTACGCTAATAAATAATTTCGTTGCATTCATATTTATCTAACTCCTGTTATATATAAATAATGTTATTGACGTGCGATAACCTCAAACATTGCGCAAGCCACTTTTAGCTAATGTAGTATCGGTTGTCTCGCTGCAACCTCAACGGCTATTTTTTGTAATGAAGCCAAACAGCTGTCACAAGCCGGATGCTTTTTACTGAATTCCAATAAAGGTGTTAACGTGCTCTTTAGAAATCGTAAAGCAATAAATTGAAACTCATCACTATAAGCAGGATGCTGTGAGATCTCTGTCATACGTTGATGCGGTATTTGTAAATAACGAAACGCTATTCTAGGTTTACTTTGCTCTTCATATAAAATAGCTAAATGATGAAAAGCTCCTACCCATGCCTGTAACAACGCTACATTTTCAATATCATCGCGCCACTTTTCCTCTAAGCATTCAATTGCTTGATGATAATATTCTTCTGCTTGAGCCCATAAATTATGATTAAAGCTATAATTTGCTCTTTGTAATAACGCTTGCCATATTTCCATTCACAACAACCAAACACAAATGATAATGGTTATCATTTTATTTAAAGTAAAGTTTTATGTAAAGAAATAGTTGTTATTATTTTTTATTTAACTGCTCACTTAATCAGCAAATGTAATCACGCCCTGATAAATAAATAAAACAAATTACCTTCTCCAGTATAAGCATTGCGACACTTGTCGTTTTATCTGCTAGCATTATGATAATTATTGATAATATGCAGATCAGACCATGAGCCAACCGCAACGCGATATAACCCTTAGATTTTTAGCCGAGCCTCAAGATGTTAATTTTGGTGGTAAAGTACACGGTGGCGCCGTAATGAAATGGATAGATTTAGCTGCTTATGCCTGTGCAGCTGGCTGGAGTGGCCGCTACTGCGTTACCGCTTATGCCGGTGGCATTCGTTTTGTTGCGCCCATTCATGTTGGTAGCTTAGTAGAGGTTGAGGCTAAGGTTATTTATACTGGAAACTCTTCAATGCATATTGCCCTTGAAGTAAATGCTTGCGATCCAAAATCGCTTAATCGCCGCTTAACTACTCATTGTATTGTTATAATGGTCGCGGTTGATCAAAACGGTCAATCAGAGAGCGTTCCACAATGGGTGCCAAAAACTGAAGCTGATAAAAAGCAGCATTCAACCGCAGTCAAACTCATGGAAATGCGTAAACAAATTGGCGAAGAAATGCAGATTTTTGTTGATTAATTAACGGATAAGTTTATGACTAAACACGTTATTAAAGCACTACTCTTACTTTGTTTGGTCTATGCTCAACCTAGCTTTGCTCTGGCTAAGCTAGGTCATCAATTAGTTTGTCAATTAGCTTTTGAACACTTACCTGAGAGTAAACAACAGCGAATAAAACAATTGCTCGCATTTATTCCTGCCAAAGAACAACGCCGCATTAACCGCTATAACCACACAAAAGAAAGTGATGAAATAACCTTTGCTAAAGCGTGTACTTGGGCAGATGCTATAAAAAAACAAGATAGCTACCAGCAATATAATGCTTGGCATTATATGAATCTACCAAGAAGTAACACTAACGTAATTGCTAATAGCTGTGATAAAAATTGCCTACCGCAAGCTATTTTGTACCACCAAAATAAATTACAACACTTAGATGTTTCCTGGCAAAAAACACAAGCATTACTCTTTTTGGGGCATTGGCTGGGTGATATTCATCAACCCCTACATGTAAGCTACGCCAGCGACTTAGGAGGAAACAAGATCAAGCTTGCTAAGCAAAAGCAATGCACAAACTTACATTGGTATTGGGACAGTTGTATTTTGGCTCAGTCGCAACGCACTTACGTGCAATGGCTAAGTTTATTAGCGGCGCAGTGGCATAAGAAAAGTACACCAGCTTATCAACCTGCACAAGTATGGCTATGGGCTGATCAAAGTTATCAGCTAGTGCGAAAAAATAGTTTTCAATACTGTCAGCTTGACAGCGCAGGCGAAGCAAGTAATAAACGCTGCGTACAACCACGAAAAACAGTAGTGCTCACTGATAATTATCAGCAAGTGCACTTACCCATTATGGAACAACAACTGCTGCTGGCAGCAAAGCGCCTACAAAAAGTATTAGAGGCTTCACTTTAGTAAAAAATAAGTTTCATATCAGGTATCATTTTAGGTATCACTTTCACTCGAACTTTCAAAATCCGTTAACGCCTTTAGCTGGGTTTTAACCTCTATCCACTGTGACATGTAACGCGTGCTTTTATGGTGATGATGATTAAGCATGCCGCCAATAAAGTTTTGTTGCCGCTCTTGCGCTAAATTTTCAATTAATTGTGATAAGCGCAAGTTGAAGTTGCTCATTATTGCCGCTTGTTGATACAGTAACCTCGCATTAATGGGCCCAAGATTACTTGCCAATTGCCAGCGATTTTTGTCTTGATATAACTCGACTGCAGCATCAGCAATAGTTTGAGGATCATTAGCAATAATACCCGCCCAATCATTTGCTGTTTCCATGCTTTCTGCGCCAATATCTGTGGTCACTGAAGGCGTTGCACACATCATAGCTTCTGCTAATTTTCCTTTGATACCTGCGCCAAAGCGCAGCGGTGCTAAGCATACTCGCGCTGATTGCATTGCTTGTACTGCATCATCAACCCAGCCCTTTACTAAAAAACCTGACTTAATATCGTGTAAATCAGTGGCTTTGGGCGGTGGATAAGCACCATAAACCGACAAATTAACATCAGGTAGCTGTTTTCTAATAAGTGGCCATACTTGTTGTTTTAACCACAATACCGCATCCCAATTCGGCGCGTGCCTGAAGTTACCTATCACCATGAAACCATCACGTTCATCAAAACAAGGATTACCTTGATTCAATTGCTGCTCAGTAAACATAAAAGGGCAATAATGCAGTAACTGACTAGGTACATTAAATAACCGTGGTAGTAACTCCATTTCATATTGTGAAATCATTAAGCTTAAATCACAGCGAAAAATAGCGGCGATTTCTCTTTTTGCTAGCTCAGACGATAATAAATCATTATCAGTCATCGCCACTCCTTGCTTATAAGCTTTGTGGCGCGCATCACGTAAACTAAAGAGGTCTTCAGTATCAAGAATACGTAATGCTTGTGGGCAGTGCTCATTAACACGCCAACCAAATTGCTCTTCCATCATAAAGCGATCATACATCACAGCATCAGGCTGTAACGCTTTAATAAAATCATCAAAACTACTATTGTTGAGTTCAATATTGGCAATATCAATATTTAAACTAGGCAGGTCAACCATATGCTCGCTTTGCTGAGCGGGACTGGTAAAAGTGATTTGATAGTTTTGCTGTTTGAATGCTTCAATTAGTTGCATCATGCGACTACCAGCCGCTGATGAATTTGGCTCTGGCCATACGTAGCCAATAATAAGGAGTTTTTTCATCATCGTATTTTATTTTACACCTGAATTTAACAACTAACCTGAACTCAGGTTAAAAAAATTAATTATATATTGAAGCTTAAAGAAGAATTAACAAAACTACCTTTTAGCGAGATGCTTACGACGCTAAAATAAGTTAGCTGTTCACTGACGCGTTCTTCATAAACTGCTCATATTTACGCGTAAAGCCAGCAACACTAAAACCAGACATTTGATACTCCCCCATAAATATTAACGGAACACCTTTACCTTTAATTTGCTTAAATTCATGTTTATAGCGCGTCGATTTATCAATGTTTTTTTCAACATACTTAATGTTATGGGCAGCAAAGTGTTTTCGAGCTTTGGCACAATAACCACAACTTGATGTGGTATACATCACCACGGTGTCGCTCAATCTATTTCGATAGATATCACCCTCAACAAGACTTGATGGCTCTTTAGTGTAGCTGCTACCTCGTGCATTAATCTGTTGTTCACTCAGTACTACGACTTTCTCTTCGGCTGGTGGCTTATCACCAAAATGTTTTTTTCCGTCTTTATCTGTCCACTGATAAATCTTCGCATTAGCAATAAACGCTGAGGTTATCATTAACATTATTGATATTGCCAATAGCACACTTTTTTTCATTTCTAACATCCTTATTATCTAATAAAAAATACTGCAGCTAAGCATAATAGCTTGCGCTTAATAAAAGCTCAACGCGAGCGTAAATACCTTAAGCGCAACAAAACAAAAAGCCACGAATGAAATCACTCGTGGCTCTAAAAACTTTATAACAAGTTATTGTTATTGTGCGGCTTGATCGCCTACCTGTGGTGCAGCTTCTTCCTGTTGAATTTCTAATAATTCAATTTCAAACTGAAGCACAGAGTTACCTGGAATACGTGGTGGGTTACCATTTGGGCCGTAAGCTAAATCTGATGGAATAGTAAAGGTATACTTTGAACCAACAGACATTAATTGTACACCTTCAGTCCAACCTTTAATAACACGGTTAAGTGGGAAAACAGCAGGCTCATTACGATCGTATGAACTATCGAATGTTTCACCGTTTAAGAAAGTACCTTTGTAATGTACTTTAACGGTATCTGTTGCTGCTGGCTTATCACCCTCGCCTTCAGTAACTACAACATATTGAATGCCTGACTCAGTTACTTGTACGCCTTCTTTCTTAGCATTTTCAGCTAAAAACTTGGTGCCTTCTGCTAACGCTGCTTCAGCTTCAGCGATAATCGCTTCTTGCTGTTTTTCTTTCATGGTTGCATCTAGGTTCATTAATAATGCTTGAATTTCTTCTTTTTCAATTAATGCTTTACCATCAATACTGTCAATAAAACCTCTAGTAATAAGCTCTTTATCTAACGTTAAGCCTAATTTGTCATGCTCTACTAGGTTACGCTCCATATACATACCAATTGAAGCACCTAAACCATAGGCTTGCTTTTGAATTTCTGTTTCAAGTACTGGTGCTTTTACTTCTTCAACTGCTTTTTCTTGACAACCAGTAACTGCAACTAAGGCAAGTGCTACTAATGTAGGCTTAAAAAATTTCATTTGTTTCTCCGTATATTATGAGCCACTAGGATTATGACCTAATGTTGTATTTAGGTTTTTTGAATATTAACACTAAACAATTTCAAAAAAGAACTTATACTAACGATAAATACCTAGATAAAAAAGTATTAATATTTTGTTTAAATGTAACTTACCATGTTTACTGTTAATTACCATAATGTTAACGGCTTGCCAGCCTGTTACACAGCAGCCGCTTGCTCGTTTAAAAATGACCGTTGACGGCGCTTATGCTGGCCAAATTAGCAACGATGGTAAATATAGTATTGTCTCTTCTATACATCATGGTGTCAGTGTTTGGGATATCAAGACCAAACAGCGATTATATAATTGGGCGCAAGAACAAAATAGCAGTGACAACTTAGTATTATCTATCGATATTAGCCAGAACAGTAGCCATGCATTAACGGCCAACAGGGAGAGCTTTGCTTTATGGAACTTAACTACAGGGCAATCTGAGGGTTACTGGAAAGTACGTGAGTCCAATATTCGCGATATTGCTATTGCCAATAATGGTGATTACGTACTTATTGGGAAAAGTAACGGTACGGTAGTACATGTAAGTATTGATAGTGGCAGGCGCTTAGAGTTTTTAGGGCACAAAGAAAAGATTAATAGTGTCGATATGCTGCCTAATGGCAGAGTTGCCATATCAGGGGGAAACGACTTTATTGCGTATATTTGGGATACTGTTTCTGGACAAGTCATCTACCAGTTAAACCACAGCTCCCGAGTATCTAAAGTGGCGCTAGATGAACAAGCTCGCTTCGCTTTTTCAGCTGATAGCATGAAAGGCGCATACATTTGGGATTTAAAAACAGGTAAACGTATTAGCACGCTACAAGGAACTAAACGCCAAGAGGTATTTAGCAGCGTTCGCTTTTCTCCTGACGGAAAAACTTTAGTTACCGGTGCAGCTTCACGTAAAGTCAGTGTTTGGGATGTCAAAACAGGTCAACGACTTAGCCATTGGTTTGTAACACCAAAAGAAGCGAAAAGACCAACCGGCGCTGTTGTGTATAGTATCGCATTTAGCGATAATAACACCTTATTAACGATAAGCTCATCAGGATACGCTGAAACATGGCCAATGCCGAAATCACACTAAGTGCACACAGCGCTAATAACCAATATATTAAAGACTTAGAAGAGCGTGTTGACTCATTAGAGTCACGTAATGTTTTTCAAGATGATGTTATTGATCAATTAAGCGAAGAGCTAGCTGTTCACCAACATGCTATTGCTGAGCTTAAGCAGCAAATTCAATTAGTGGCTAATCGCCTAAAAGATGCGGGTAACTTGTCGTCTTCACAAACAGAAGAAGTAGAGCCGCCACCACCTCATTATTAAATATAACGCAGTTAAAAATCCTGAATGGCGATTAACGATTATTCAGGATTAAAAACACCAATCACTTGCTCGTGCTGACGAACCGCCTTGGCCACTTGCGCCTCAGGTTGAACCATTTGCTCACCACAACTAACACACGTTACTTTTTCAACGCTATTTTCTTTAGTTAACGCCATGGTGTCCATCGCTTTACATTTTGGGCAAACCGCCCCAGCGATAAATCGTTTTTTATGATTTGTCATAAACTCTATAGCTCTCTTTAACTAAGTTTTCACTCAAGCTAGCCATCTATAACAATGCTTAACTTAAAGTTAAATGAATAATATCGGTTATTTTACCTTGAATAGTGGCTATAGGAAAAGGGACAATGCATGCGCATTTTGCTTTCGATAAGATATTGAGGACTTACCATTGATTACCGCAACAGACCTAAGTTTAGATAGAGGGGCTAAAAACCTAATAAAATCATCTAGCTTCACTATTCATCCAAATCATAAAGTAGGCTTAGTGGGCAGTAACGGCTGTGGTAAGTCTTCACTTTTTGCCGCACTCTTAGGCGACTTAGCGCCAGATGCGGGTGATTTATCAATGCCAAATAGCTGGGATGTTGCCACGGTAAAGCAAGAAACCCCTTCTTTAGAGCAATCAGCTCTTGATTATGTCATGGACGGCGACAAAGAATTTCGTCAATTAGAGCAAGAATTAGAACACGCTAGATCGACTCAAAATGGTAACCTTGAAGCCACTATTATTAATAAAATTGATACGATCAACGGTTACAGTTTACCGGCTCGTGCTGGTGAGTTACTTCATGGCTTAGGTTTTTTACAATCTCAGCTAAATAACCCTGTAAAAGACTTTTCAGGTGGTTGGCGCATGCGCTTAAACTTAGCACAAGCGTTAATCTCTCGTGCTGACTTATTACTGCTTGATGAACCAACCAACCATTTAGACTTAGATGCCGTTATTTGGCTACAACGTTGGTTAAAACGCTTCACTGGTACCTTAGTACTTATTTCTCATGATAGGGACTTTCTTGATACGGTTATTGGGCAAATTTTGCATATTGAACATCAACAAGCGAAATTATATAGCGGCAATTACACCGCTTTTGAACGCCAACGTGCTGAGCATTTGGCGCAGCAAGATGCACAGTATCAACGCCAACAAAAAGAAGCCGCTCATTTAACGGCTTTTGTTGATCGTTTTCGTGCAAAAGCCAGTAAAGCGAAACAGGCACAAAGCCGCTTAAAACGCTTAGAAAAACTCCCTGATTTAGCGCCAGCGCATGTCGATAGTCAATTCACTTTTAGCTTTGAAGAACCTGAAAACCTACCCTACCCGCTATTATCTCTAAAAGAAACTCAGTGTGGTTATGCTAAGTCAGATAAAAGCGAACAAGCAATTATTTTAGCCGATGTTGGTTTAACTTTAGTACCTGGTAGTCGCATTGGCTTACTTGGGCGAAATGGCGCAGGTAAATCAACGCTTATAAAATCACTGGCAGGTGAATTAGCAATACTCAGTGGCGAACGTTACTGCGCACAAGAGCTAAAAATTGGTTACTTTTCTCAACATCAATTAGAACAGCTGCATGCGCCATCTAGCCCTGTTGATCATATCCTACGCGCAAAACCCACCTTAGGCGAACCACAAGCACGTACTTTTTTAGGTAAATTTGGCTTTAGTGGTGACCAAGCGCTAAGTCAGGTTAAAACCATGTCTGGTGGTGAAAAAGCACGTTTAGTACTAGCGTTAATCGTGCTAGAAAAGCCACAATTATTATTACTCGATGAACCAACTAACCATTTAGACTTAGAGATGCGCCAAGCCTTGGTCATGGCACTACAAAACTTTGGCGGCGCTATTATTCTGATTGCCCATGATAGATTTTTATTAGAGTCTTGTGTTGACGAGTTTTACTTAGTCGCGAACGGCACCGTAAAAGATTTCAGTGGCGATATAGATGATTACCAGCAATGGTTAAACGATGATAAAAAAGATACAGTAAAATCGAACAAAACTGAAAACAATAGCAATAATGAAAAAACGGTTGATAAAAAGCAATTACGCCAACAACAAGCCGAACTTAGAAAAATATCTGCGCCACTGAGAAAGAAAGCCGATAAGCTTGAAAAAGATATTCAAACTTGGCAAAAAGAATTAGCCGAGGTAGAAGCGCTATTGAGTGATAGTGATATTTATCAAGCAGAGCGAAAGAGTGAATTAACAACACAACTAAAACGCCAAGCTAGCTTAAAAAACGATATTGAAGAAAATGAAATGGTATGGCTAGAATTAGCAGAAGAAATTGAAGAAATAATGTCTGCTGCCAATTAACAAACATAACTATGAATTTCGCTCGTTTTAACCTATAGAGTACTATACCCTATAATAAACCATTGATTAAAAGGAATGAGTTATGAATAACACACTGAAAATATTGCTTTTTAGCACCTCGTTATTCGCTAGCACTACCACATTAGCTCAAGGAGCTGATTTAGATGCGGGTATTTATGAATTAAATAGAGGCGAATTTAAAGCGGCTATTGCCGAGTTTACCCCGCTGGTTGAAGAAGGCTACTCTCCTGCACAATATCAAATGGCAATGATGCATAAAAACGGTTATGGCATGCCGAAAGATATTGCCAAAGCGATTGAGTTATTAACATTATCAGCCGAGCAACATTACCCCGATGCTCAATTTGAATTGGCCTTGTTTTATACTGAAGGAAAGTTTGTTAAAAAAGATTTAAAAAAAGCATTCGAGCTTACCAGTAAAGCTGCCTATAAAGGCTTAGCCAGTGCTCAATTTAATTTAGCGGTAATGTATGCCACTGGCGAAGGCGTTAAGCAAGACGATTTTGCAGCCTCTCGTTGGTATAAAAGTGCTGCAGATCAGAACTACGCTTTAGCACAATACAATTTAGCCTTACTATATAGCGAAGGCAAAGGCATCGAAAAAAGTATTGAGCAGTCTTATATATGGAACACCATTGCCTCATGGAATGGCTACCCTGACGCTGAAACTAGCCGAAAAATTGATGAACGAGCGTTATCAAAACTTAAAATTGAACGCGGTCGTGAAAAAGCCAATGAAATTTATCAAAAAATACTAGACCAACAAGAAATTAAAGCGAAAATGGCTGATAACAAGTCAATATATTGATCTACATCAGCAAGTTAACTAGGTGACTTAAGTACACTAGATATATGGAAAGTAACAACGCCGTTGTTGTTACCTCACTTTATATTTACGAGTAATTAGGAGCCTATTATGGATCTGTTATCAATGTTAACTAACGACCCTATTGTAATGTTTTCTTTTGGTGGCTTAGGGGTTGTATTAGCTATTTGTGCTTACTACATTTATTACTTTATTACGCATATTGTTAACGATAAAAAATAGTGTAATCGGGTTTAAATACTCAAGTAGCTAAAATAGTGACACTTATTCTTGGTGATTATCTGTTTATATTTCATACAGACCTCTGCTATAATTACTGACATCGTCAACTCTTTAGTAGAGGTAATCTTTTATGCTTAGCATCAATCAATCAAACAATAACTTAAGTTTTATTGAGCGTTTAAATCAACGAGCTGAGCAGCAAAGTGAGAAACTCGCTTCAGGTAAACGTATCAATAAAGCTGCTGATGATGCCGCAGGGCTACAAATAGCCAACCGCCTAACAAGCCAAATTAATGGCAATCAACAGTTAAGCTTTAACGCACAAGATCAAGTTAACCTTAATACCGTAAAAACGGGTGCCTTATCTGCCATAACAGAAGGCTTAGAGCGCGCTAATGTATTGTCAGTACAATCAGGCAACCCACTTTACGATAGCAGTGCTATTCAAGACGAGCTAAATCAAATCACTGAAGAAATAAACACCGTGGCAAGTAATGTGCTCGGCCAAGAGAACTTTATCAGTGGTCTTGATGCTAGTGATCCTCAAGCAACACAAACCGCTATTCAAGATACCGCAGAAATCGTTAATACTAGCGCAAGTGAGCTAGGGGCAAGTAGTAATAGTTTAGCTAGCCAAGTTAGTAGTTACGAAACCAGTGTAGTCAATGTTAGCGCTTCTCGCTCACGTATTGAAGATACTGATTTTGCTGCACAAACGAGCGAACAGCAGCAAACAGAAATACTATTACAAGCAGCAATTATCAATAAGAAAAATGAAGAAGAGCGTAAAGGGCTACTCTTCAATAAATTAGTTTAATATCAGCTTTATGCATAAGTGCTCTTGTTAATAGCTGGTATACAAACTTCTAGCTTTTAACTTTCTTTATATCCCCCTTACCTGCTCTGAACTTGTTATACTGCGCTTCGTCACTTTTTTAATGCAGGCTATTATGATTATTCCATTCGAACAAATTGCTGATGAAACACTAACCGCCATTATCGAAGAGTTTATTGTGCGCGAGGGCGGTGATAATGGGGATATTGATATAAACAATGATCAAAAAATCACACAAGTTAAACAACAGCTCAAGCAAGGTAGCGTGGTAGTCGTTTATTCTGAGCTTTATGAAAGTGTAAATATACTGCCTAAAGCACAATTTATGCAGCAACTAGCGGAAAGTGAGCATGATGAGTTTACTCATCAAAATAACGATGAATTTAAGTAACCTGAACTCGGTTTGAAAGACATTTAAAAAATTGAAATATCAGGAAAAATAACTACTAGAGAAACATTTGTTAAGCCGAAATCAGGTTAAGTAGGTTATCAGGTAATGATAAACCTACAGGCTAACAAGAGCAGCTTCCCGTAGGTTTAAAGACTGAACAAACATCTACAACTAATCAGTTACGATTATTTAACCTGAGTCCGATTTAAGAGATATTTAACACATTAAAATATCAGAACAAATTACTTTTCTGAATCGCTAACTTGATAGTTTTCTTCTTTTCATATGTTAAGCCGCTCTCAGGTTATTTAGCAACATTAGTACTATCAAATATTTTATCTGCTGAAGCGGCGACAAAGCCGGTGTATAACTCACCATTTGCTAATGGATAACGTTTAGCAAACTCATAAAAGCAGCTTGGGATGGCTAGTGTTGTATCACTAAATTGCACTTGCGCTGTGTCAGCAAGCGTTGATGATTGTTCAAGCTTTACTGCTTCATCGCCTTTCACTTCACCACCATTAGTATTTAGTGGATAACCCGCTGCTTTTAACGCCGCATTGACTTCTAGAATATCATCGTATTGTTCAAGGTGATTAATGCTAACCGTAAAGTGATTAGCACGATAACCCCATGCAGCAAGCCATGCTGCATATTCACTTTCAGCTAACAAGGTTTGGTAATCGGCTGAGCTAATGTTCCATAATTGCCCTGAATATAAAAAGTCAGCCCGGTCACTAACATCATCAGGTAGTTGGGCAACTAAGTCATTAATAATACGTTGCGCTTGTGCTGAAAATTCTTCAACGCGTAGTTCACTAATAAAAACTTTAGGCATAGTGCTATCAGGGTGTTCAAAGTGCTTAGCATCAAGCTTTTTCGCTGCAAAGTCATATTGACCACATTCGGTATAGCCTAATGCTAATAAGTGCTTAGCTAATGCCGCTAAATTCACTTTAGTATTGTTAAAGGTGCGATACGCGACATGATCGTTAATCACATCAGCACCATTGCCTAATAAAGCGTGAATTTTTTCAGCTGATGGCGTAACTTGCAGGTATTGTTGCCAAATGTTGTCAAAAAGTGTGGTTACTTGCGTTGTCATATTGTTTCCTCTTGCTTTGTGTTCAATCGACATATTTTTAATATGTTCATCGTTAATAGGGGATGAGCAACTCAAATTCTACTTAAAAAAATAGATGATGAATTAGCTTAGATCAACGGATAGCGACAAAGTGTCAGAAAATAACAATAGGATATTTTTGATGGCAGCAATGGCTATCCATCAAAAATTTAAATTTGATCAATACTCTTGAAGAAGCACGGACGATGTCCTGCTTGATGGTGTAAGGTATGCTGTTTTAAAATGCTGGTTAACATAAAATTAATTAGTAATGTTGTCTATGCGCTTTAATAATACTTTGCCATGCAAAATCTCGAGAGCCTAAACTAACAAAGTCAGGGTTAAGTAAGCTCTCACGTTGATTATAACTCAGTGGTTGAAATTCGCTATCTAAAATATTACCACCTGCTTGCTCTAAAATACATTGGCTTGCCCCAGTATCCCATTCACCAGTAACACCAACACGTAAATAGCAGTCAGCTCCACCTTCAGCAATTAGGCAGTTTTTCAATGAGCAACTACCTAAAGCAATATAATCATAATTATATTGCTCATTAAGATATTGCCCCATAAGTTCAAGTTGCTGGCGACGACTAATAGCCACTTTAATTTTTCGGTTCTCTTCAAAATTAGCAACCTGAATTGCATGACTCGCTTGGCTATTATCTTTAAAAGATCCTAAACCTTTTTGACCGTAATAAGTTAAGCAGTGATCAGGGGCATGAATAACACCAATGGTCGGGTGACCATTTTCAACTAACGCAATATTTACGGCGAAGTCTCCACTACCAATAATAAACTCACCGGTGCCGTCAATAGGGTCAAGTAACCAATAACGCGACCAGTTTTTTCGCTCACTTAATGCTAATGCGCCAACCTCTTCAGATATAATTGGAATATCAGGTGTTAATGTTCTTAGTTGGTCCATTAAAACGTCATTTGAGGCTATATCGGCACTTGTTACTGGGCTTTCGTCATCTTTTAATTCAGCGGTATAGTTACCTTGTCGGTAATATTTCATTACCTCAACACCTGCTTTTTTCGCACTTTGTAATGCGACATTCAGTAGTTTATCTTGGATATTTTCGTTATTACTCATGATTACCTCTGAATTTATCAATGACTAACATTAGGGCTGCAATACTACGTGCTTCGGTAAAATCATTTTGCTGCAATAAGCCTTTATAATCAGCGATAGGCCACTCAACTATTTCTAGTGGCTCAGGCTCATCACCCTCAAGTTTACATTCATATAAACCTTCTGCTAAAAATACGGTCATTTTAGCGTTAAAAAAAGCAGGAGCCATCATTAACTCTGCAACATATGAAAGTTTATCTGCACCAAAAAATATTTCTTCTTTCAACTCACGGTTAGCCGCATTTTCAGCTTGTTCACCTGGATCGATCAACCCTTTAGGAAAACCTAACTGGTAACTGTGAGTACCAGCACAATATTCTCTGACTAATACCATCGTATTTTTATTAATCATAGGTACTATCAATACCGCACCGCGACCAGATCCTAACATACGCTCGTATTGCCGTTTCTCACCATTACTGAACGTTAAATCGATTTGTTCAATATTAAAAAGTGCACTTTTGGCAACAGTTCGTTTTCCTGTAATTTCTGGAAGTTGATTTTTATCTATCATGAGCACAATACAATAATTGAATAATTCAGTTAAGTTAACGCTATAATGACACGATAAATAACTCTTTTGGAATCATTAAATTGTTAAATTGGTCAGAAATATCTACCGTTCTCATTGATATGGACGGAACCATTTTAGATTTACATTTTGATAACCACTTTTGGTTAACACATTTACCTTTGCGTTATAGCCAAAAAATGGGCATTTCAGTCGAGGCCGCACAAAAAAAACTTGCGGCCCATTACCAGTCTGTTGCCGGCACTATTGAGTGGTACTGTTTAGATTACTGGGAAGCTCAAACAACAATGCCCATTAAGGAGCTCAAACGAGAAATAGAGCATTTAATTCAATTACGTGATGATGCCAAAAGTTTTTTAATGGCGCTAAAAGCCAGCGGTCGTGAAGTGGTACTGGTAACCAATGCTCATCCTGATGCGTTATCATTAAAAATAGAGCGCACTCAACTTGATCAATATTTTGATGTTCTTTATTCCACCCATGAATTTGGTGTCACCAAAGAGTCACAGCTCCTTTGGCAACGTTTACAGCACAAACAAAATTTCAACAACGATAAAACGCTCTTTATCGACGATAGCATTGACATATTACACTCAGCCAAGCGTTTTGGTATCAAGCACTTATTGGCAGTTGCCAACCCTGACAGTAAAAAAGCAATGAATATTATCGACGACTTCCAGACGGTAACAGATTTCAGGTTATTAATTAAAGATCTTTAAAACACCTAACATATTGAATCAATACGCTATCAGCACTAGCCTAGCAATTAAGTTTACAACTAAAGGAAGAATATTGTGAACTATCGTAAGTACAGTATCGCTGCCGCATTATTACTAGCTTGCCCAGTATTTGCGGCTTCAGATCAATTTTTTGATAAATTAGATAATCAATTAGACGCCTCACAGTATTTATCTGAAAATGCTTATGGCTTTCTCCCTGTACCTATTATTATTACCGATCCGGCCGTCGAAGGCGGTTTAGGTATGATGGGCTTATTCTTTCATGAAAGTGAAGAAGAACGCAGTGCTCGACTCAAAGCAATGCAAGATGAAAATAACCAATCAGCAGCTGCTCACCTTATGCCACCAAGCGTCTCAGCGGCTATTGGCGCTTATACAGGTAATGACTCTTATTTTGTTGGTGGCGGCCATTTAGGCTTTTTCAAACAAGGGCGTATTCGTTATAAAGGTGGCATTGGTTATGGGAATATTAATATAGACTTTTATGGCTTTGGTGATGTGAATTTAAACAAGCCAATAGAAATAACCACCCAAGCTACCGGTGTTTTACAAACACTAAAATTTAAATTAGGTGACAGTAAGTTTTATTTTGGCCCCACTCAACGATATATTAATGCCAGTATTTCTCCCCAAAACACTAACGAATTAATTGATAATATTCCCCCACAGTGGCAAGAATCCATCAGTAAGTTATTAACACGCGATGTAGCAACTTCAGGTGCAGGCTTTACCTTAGAGTATGACTCAAGAGATAACTTTTTCTCACCAACACAAGGCTTACGATATGAACTCAATCACTTATGGTTTGATGATAAAATAGGCTCAGATATTGATTACCAACTGACAGAGTTAACTGCACTCAACTATTTTAAACTCTCAAAAAATTGGCGAACAGGCATTAGAGTCGCAGTCAATTATGCAAATTCAGATAACTTTTTACCGCCTTATGCAACCCCGGCTATTGATATGCGCGGTATTCCATCAGCCCGTTATCAAGGATTATCCGTTGCAATGTCAGCGCTAGAGTTAGTTTATAAAATTAACTTTCGCTGGGAAGTTAATGCCTTTGTGGGCGCAGGTAAAGCCAGTAATGATTTTTCTGACTTAGCCAGTAGCCAAAGTAAAGTCAGTAAAGGCCTTGGCTTTCGTTATCTTATTGCTAGACGTTATGGTTTTAATATGGGCGTAGATATAGCAAAGGGCCCAGAAGATACGGTATTTTATATTCAAGCGGGTTCAGCTTGGTAATCACTTTACGTCAAATAACAGGCAATGCGTTAGTATAATGAACTTGCTATAAAATTAACGCACATAAAAAAACCGCAATCTCAAAGAGAGTGCGGTTTTTATTAATAACATTGGTTACAGCATTACGCTATAACAACGTTATTATGCTTCAGCGATAACAACAACTTTGATGCTAGTATCAACATCGTTGTGTAAGTGAATAGCGATATCGAATTCACCTGTTTCGCGGATTGCACCTAATGGTAAACGTACTTCAGCTTTAGTAACTTCTACGCCAGCTTCAGTGATCGCATCAGCGATATCACGAGTACCAATAGAGCCGAATAATTTACCTTCGTCACCAGATTTTGATGCGATTGTAACTTCAGCTAATTCTGCTAATTTAGCAGCACGTGCTTGTGCAGCAGCTAAAACTGTAGCTAAGTTAGCTTCAATTTCAGCACGACGAGCTTCAAAGTGCTCAACGTTAGCTTGAGATGCAAAAACTGCTTTACCTTGTGGTAATAAGAAGTTACGAGCATAGCCAGATTTAACAGTTACCTTGTCACCAAGGCCGCCTAATTTGGCGATTTTATCTAGAAGAATTACTTCCATTTTAAACCCCTTATTAGCTTACTTATGTAAGTCGGTGTATGGTAACAATGACAAGTAACGAGCGCGTTTGATCGCACGAGTTAATTGACGTTGATATTTAGCAGCAGTACCAGTGATACGGCTAGGAACAATTTTACCACTTTCAGTGATATAGTTTTTTAAAGTTGCAACATCTTTATAATCAATAGAAGTTGCGCCTTCCGCTGTGAAGCGGCAAAACTTACGACGTCTAAAAAAACGAGACATGGAGTTCTCCTAATATGGTTTTTTTATGCTAAAAATAGCGTAAAAAATCCTTAATTAATCATTTCTATCTGCTGGGCATGTAGTACTAAAAGCGGATTTCCGTTTCTAGATTCGTGACGATTAATAAAACCACTCACTTTCACCATACTACCAGCAACTAATTCACGCGTTAACTGTGATAATTCACCTGTTGCCACCACCTGTATTCTCACAAAAGCTTGGCGGTTAAAACCCCCTTCATTTTGAATAGACTTATGGTCTATTGAAAATTGGCTATGTGCTATACCTGCAGGGCTTGATGACTGTTTAGGCGCTTTCACGACTTCACCTGTCATCACCAGGTTATTCTCTGGAAGAGAGTCTTGCATAGATATTCTCTATTAAAATCTCAACGAGAGAGCCATCACAAATGACTATTCTTCGCTAGCAGTTTCTTCAGACTTCTCTTGTGAAGAGCCTTCAGTTGCTTCTTGCGCAGGTGCATCATTTTTAACTTCACGACGGTCTTCTTTAGCAGCAGCCATAGGTGATGCTTCAGTTACCGCGTTTTTAGTACGCATGATCATGTTACGAATAACAACATCGTTATAACGGAAAGAAGTTTCAAGTTCATCAATAACTGACTGTGGCGCTTCAATGTTCATAAGAACATAGTGTGCTTTATGTAATTTATTGATTGGGTATGCTAATTGACGACGGCCCCAGTCTTCAAGACGGTGGATTTTGCCTTCAGCAGCATCGATCAAGTCTGTGTAGCGCTGGATCATACCAGACACTTGTTCACTCTGATCAGGGTGAACCATAAATACGATTTCGTAATGACGCATTACGAGCTCCTTACGGTTGTAGCCTCTTAATCTGGCTCAGCCAACACCAGTATTGAGGCAAGGAACAAAAGTTCAGGCTGAATTAAGGACGCGTATTATAGGCGCAAGACATATTAATAACAAGCATAAAAATCACTCAAAGCGAAGTTAGTTGCCAATAAACTCACGCCCTGCAAATTCACTACGAAATGATTCAATGGCGCCGCGTTTTTGCATGGTTACAAATACCGTTTTTCCATCTTTGCCGCCAAAGGCAACATTAGTTGGATGCTGACCGGTTAATTGCACTTCACGTAATAATTCGCCTTGTGGCGAAACAATGGCAATAACGCCTTTGCCATAACGTGCAATATATAAATTACCTTGCTTGTCGGTTCTCATACCATCTAAACCAAAATCATCAAAACTGATTAATAATTTTTTATGTTCAATATCACCTTGTGGCGTTAATGAGTACTGCCATACCTTACGTTGCACACTTTCATTAACATACAGGGTATTGTTATCAGGGCTTACTTCAACGCCATTAGTAGTGCCCATATTCGCTTCAAGTAATACCGCTTCACCTTGTGGTTTATCGCCTTGGCTACTACCCTGAGCTGAATTTGAGGTGTTAATACGCCATAATTGTCCCGAGCCATTTGCCCAATTAGGATCACTAGCAAATAAAATACCATTGGCCATAATGGCAATATCATTAGGTTGATTCATTTGTGCAGAATGGGCATAAACTTGTACTTTTTCGGCCGATACTGAATTATTGGCAAGATCTTGTGCCGCTATTTTTAAGACGTTGTGATTTACATAATCGGCAATATACATATTACCAATGCTATCAAAACGAATACCATTACCCACTGAGCCATTAGGTAACGCAACCAATAGCTCAGCGTTGCTTTGCCCACTAACTTTACCAATAGTACCTTCTTGCTGATAATTGACCGCATATAAAGTGCCATTTTGAGCTACTGCTGGGCCTTCAACGCCTTGCGTAAATACACCATCAGTAATCCAGTCTGTGCTTTGATATAAAGGCACATTATTAACCTGATGAGCTGTTGTTGATGTAGAGTTTTTCGTACAAGCGCTTGCTAGTATTGTCATTGCACATACTAAAGCTACTTTAGTTAAATTATTCTGTTTCATTTAATACTCTCTGCTTTTATCAATAGGGTTTAGGGGCTGTTGACCTTTCAAACTTAAATTTGCAGCTATCTGTTTAGTATTTAAGCAAGGCAGCGCCTCTATGGTGTGATTATTGACAACTTGCCATAAGCTCACGAATAACTGGCGCAGTCGCTAATACTATTTCTTGTTGTTTACTTTGTATTGCTAGTACTTGTTGGTTAATTGCAAGTTGCTGTGATTCGCTTAGTGGTAGACCTTGTTTACACGCAGAAATCACCTGTAACCCCAAATTATTTAAACGTTTAAAGTCTGCCACATAGCCTGATAAATCAGCTAATTTTTCATGTTTTGCTATTAACGCAGCTAATGAAGGTTCGCTTTGCTGCCAAGCTAGTATGCTGCTTTCAATAACACCTAGTGCTGACTTATTACCTTGCTGATAGGCCTGTAATTGGCGCTTTAATGCTAATAAACTAAAGCTCTCAACCGCTAAATAATCGACATATAGGTTTAATGGCGCTTGTTGGTGATATTGATTTTGCTGATATTTTATATGATGACGAGTGTAATACTGCGCTGGCGCTAACACTTGCGAAAATTCAGTTAACACCGCAATATCATTTACAACCTCCTCTGCTGAGGTATTATCATTAAGTAATTGCTGAAAACCATCTTGTTGCTGTTGTTTATGCTGCAAGCCAAGCACGTTAGCAGCATAATCATCGATATAATGTAAGCGTTGATACATATAATTACTGTCTGTTAGGCTTTTAGCTGACCAAAAACGTTCAGCGATAGCAAATAAGCGCGGCCACGCCCGTAAATCAACATTATTTTCATCAATCATTTCAGCCCATAATGTTGCTTCACCACCAAGAATATTCTTCGCTTGCTCATTTGATAATAACGGTAATAAGTTGATTTGATTAACAACCGTTGCTTTTTGACTTGAGGTAGTTTTTGCCACTAAAGGATAATAACTATTACCAACAAAA
Organism: Colwellia sp. D2M02; assembly: GCF_018860755.1. GTDB lineage: Bacteria > Pseudomonadota > Gammaproteobacteria > Enterobacterales > Alteromonadaceae > Colwellia > Colwellia asteriadis. The sequence goes on from NZ_JAHKPW010000050.1 coordinate 25,582, forward strand.
ATCACTCCCTGCAATGCAGCTGAATTAGAGGTATCTAGCTCAAAACGCATAGCACCCATCCAACTATCGTAATTAAAAACAACCTTATTGGCTTTAAACTCACTGAGTGATGAGAGTAAGGTAACTTCTTTATAAAAGTGATCATTTAGCTTTAAATAGGCACTAAAATTTGTTGCGGTGTCACTTTTATCAACACCATTATTATTGTCTGTGATCAGGGTTAACTCACCACGAACGCTACTGCCTTTTAAACGCGGCATGGTAAAAGAAAAAGACTGCCAAGTTTGATGCCCAGTTTTATTTATTTGAGTAGACTTATTAAGCCCTTGGTGATTGGTATAGGCAAGTGGGTCATTGCGGTAGTGATAACTAGTAGGCTGAGGTTGGTCAATATAATAACCTGCAGATAACAACGCTTGATAGCCCTGCCCTGCAATATGATTAATAGATTCTAAACCGCGCCAGGATTGCACCACCACATCTTTAGGAAGGTCTTTGTGGAGTATTTCATCCCAGCCCATCATTTTACGTTGGTGCTTCATTAATATTTTTTGGACTTTACCATTAAAAAAGCGGTGCAAATCCTCGCTATCGTGCAAGCCCTCTTTTACCATTAACGCTTGAATATCAGCATTTTCCTGCCATTGTTTAGGATTAACTTCATCGCCACCAATATGCAAATATGCATCAGGAAATAAAGTGGTAATCTCTTGAACCATTTTATCAACAAACAGATAAACATTTTCATTGCTGACATCTAATAACGGCTCAAAAACTCCCCAGTGGCGCTCCATTTCATAAACTTTTTGTTCTGCCATTAACGCTGGATACGCAACCGCAATTGCAGAAGCATGACCTGGAATGTCAAACTCTGGCACGACACGAATCCCCAAATCACTAGCATACGCAACTACCGATTTAATCTCAGCTTGGCTGTAATATAAGTTATCAGAAGCTAATTGATGCAATTTAGGATAAGCCTTTGATTCAATTCGCCACCCCTGATCATCAGTTAAATGCCAATGAAACACGTTGAGTTTAGCTCCAGCCATGCCGTCTAACTGACGTTTCACAGTAGCAACAGGCATAAAATGACGTGAACTGTCGAGTAAAAACCCGCGCCATTTAAAGCGCGGTTTATCATTAATATTCGCCTGAGTTAATGCTAAAGCATCCGTTTTAGCGTGTACATTATCGGTAATAAATGGCCGTGCGCCATGAGGTAAAGCCGCTAATTGCACTAAAGTTGTTAACCCCTGTAAAGCGCCAAATTCGGAATTAGCATTAAGTAATATTTTCGAGCTATTAATGGTGAGCTGGTAGCTTTCATCATCGCCTAATGCGGGTAATTGATAGGTTTGATTAGCAGAGTGAACTAACACAACAATATCTGCACTTTTCTTTGTGTTGGTAACCTCTAACTTTTGAAAAGCAAAACCATTAATTTTTTTTAAATGCCGATTTAATCGCGCTAACGCCACTTTTTGTCGCTGCTCACTCATACCTTGTATAAAAATTTTAGGGGCAACAGATAAATGATAAAGCCCGTCTTTTATTTCGATTTGCTGCGGACAAGGCATTAACCCTAAACAACTTTCAATAGTAGCCTTTTGAGCGAATGCTGAAAAACACATTACTGTTAAACCCAATTTAAGGGTGATAAGTGGTAAAAAACTAGAGAGACGTCGCACAATAATTCCTATGTATTTTAAAAGTTTTGATATATTAGTGGCTAATAGTTGTCTATCCGCTTTGCTCTATTTCAGCAGCAGTAACGGTGTTATTAACTGGGGTACGCTTATAGGTAAGTAAGGTAACCGTTACACCTGCCAATGTAGCGCAAACAAGTGCTGGTAGTACTGAATTACCAAAAAAACTATTCCAGCTTTCATTAGTACTTACTAAAATAGCGCTGCTCATTCCGGCAATTAACGTAGCAATAGCACCTTGCCAGTTATACTTAGGCCATAAGCGACCTAACAGCCCACAAACACACATGCCAGACATTAGTACCGCAATCATTTGCGTGATATAGGTAATAATATTGTTCGAGAGCATGGCAAACATTAAGGCAATACTAATGGTAATGACCAAACCGAGACGAGAAAAAAGCATCATGCGATCAGCGGCAGGTTTTCTTGAAAAAATCGCTTGATAAATGTCTGTTAACAGTACGCTAACCCCAGCAATAGCGTCTGAACTAGCACTAGAGAGTGTTGCTGATATACCAGCAATAATAATTAATACACCTAAAGCAACCGGCATAACATTTAATGCGATATGAGGAAAAGCATACGCGGCATTTTCTAAATCTGCGGTCATCGCATAAGCACTCATACCGATTAGCGCAGGAATAATAGAGAAGGCTAAATATAAAACGCCCGAATAAATGAAAGACTTACGAATAGTACTAACGTTTTTTCCTGAGTAAATGCGCTGTCTAAAAGACGGCGTTGCTAACACCCCCACCAATACAGCCAATGCGAGCGAAAGTGCAGGTAAAGCGCCCATTTTATCTAAAGCAAACCAACTGGTATTTTCTGTAGGTTGGTTATCAAGCATAGCTTGCCAACCACCAACATAATCAACAGAAAAATAAGCCATTAAAATAAAGCCAACAAACAAAATAAGTGCTTGAATTGAGTCGGTCCATACCACGGCGGTATAACCACCAATAACAACATAAATAGCAAAACTAAGCGCGATAAGTAACTTAGCACTGCTTAGGTCTAAGCCTGTTAGCCATGATAAATACATACCACCGCCAATAATGTGCGCACCTAACCAGCCAATACTTGCGGCATAAATAATAAAAGCAATAATATTTCTTACATAAATATTATTGCCAACATAATAAGCGAGCTCTTCACTCATGGTAGTGAAGTTAAGTTTTCGCACTGGCACAAAAAGCCAAGCAAGTAAGAGAATACCTACCGCTCCCCCTAAACCATAAAGAGCACCTGCCCAGCCATTATGATAAGCAAAACCGACCGCGCCCATTGACGATCCAGTGCCAACCATAGTAGCAACCGTAGTACCTAGCGAAAGAAGTAAAGGAACATTACGGCCTGCTAATAAAAAATCGTCTCCCGATTTTTGCTTACGCGAAACTAACCAGCCAATAGCGATCATCACCAACATGTAAGCGATAAAAGCAATAATAAATAATGTTTCCATACCTGCCCTCTTAACTACTTTATGATTGAGTTATCAAACCTTATGGAGCTTTATAACAAGTCACATCAACTTCAACTTTACAATCAACAACCAAGTCGGCCACTAAACAAATTCGCGCTGGAGGATGTTCACCAAAAAATTCTTTAAAGACTTTATTAAATGATTGGAAATATCGAGAATCAGTCAACACAACCGAAACATGAGTAACATGCTCAAGACCATAGTTAGCCTCGGTCATAATCTCGATACAGTTTTCAATAGCAATACGCGATTGTTCGATAATGCCACCTTCAACCACTTCACCATCTCGCATTGGTGTTTGACCTGAGACCTTTAACCAACCACCCGCTTCAACTGCACGAGAAAAAGGTAAATGTTGTCCACCGGTACCTTTACCGCCTTCAACACCATAACGTTTAATTGTCATTGTTTTTTCCTTACTTATCTGACTTTATTTATAAAAATGGATTTATTTAAATTTATTTACATTCTTGACTATTTTTAGTGCTTATTGTGCTAGCAAACGTGTTAACAAACCTCGTTATGAGTTAGAAAACGCCCTGCACCCTGCATTGAAACGGCGGCATTATTTTCATAACTGAGTTGACCATTAACCCAAACACACTTTATGCCTTTTGAGGTCGCCACAGGATTGGTAAAGCTAGCCACATCTTTAATGGTTTCAGGATCAAATAGCACCAAGTCAGCAAAGTAACCTTCGCGGATAAAACCACGCTGGTTAAGCTTAAATTCGGTTGCCGATAGCCCAGTCATTTTATGAATACCCTGCGCAAGCGCTAATACATTTTCATCACGACAATAATGCCCTAAAACACGTGGAAAAGTTCCCCACAGTCTTGGATGCGGATGAGGATCACAAGGTAAACCGTCTGAGCCAATCATGCTATAAGGTGCCCGCATAATGGTGCGAACATCCTCCTCAAACATACCGTGATAAACAGCGCCAGCGGGTTGTAGTCGCTTAGCCGCCTCAAGTAATGACACTTGCCATTGCTCGGCAATTGCCGCTAAGGTTTGTTGCGCTTTTTCAGGGTGAGGCTCAGACCAGGTAATATAAACTTCAAAGTCTTCAGTAACTTGTGCTAAATCTAAAGTGCTAGAACTCGCATTATAAGGGTAACAATCACAGCTAATATGCTGATTCTGTTGATTACTTTCTATATGGTTAAGTATTTCACCAGCACGCCCCCAGTTATTTTTTCCAGCACACTTTAAGTGTGAGATAACCACCGGCACCTCGGCTTTCTTGCCTACACTAAAAGCTTCATCTAACGCATCAATAATGCCGTCAAATTCGGTACGTAAATGAGTTGAATAAATCGCGCTATAATCACCCAACAGCTGCACTAACGCTTGCACTTCTTCTGTAGGCGCGCAATTAGCATTATGATAGGCCAGCCCTGTACTGAAACCCTTGGCACCTTGCTCTAGCGCGCTGCGCAATAACAGCACCATTTGCTCAATTTCTACAGGTGTTGCTGCGCGATCTAATGAGTCCATCACTTGCGCTCTAAGACTTGTATGCCCCACCAGTGCTGCCACATTAATAAAAGGCTTTATTTGCTTAAATTTAGTGACATACGCTTGTAAATTAGGAAAGCAAAACTCTTCAGGCTTACCAAGTAAATTTATTGGATCAATGGGGGCTTTATCTGACTGATATGGACTAGCGCTAATACCACAGTTACCAACAATAACACTAGTTACCCCTTGGCTAATTTTATTGTGCATTTGAGGATTACGTAACACCTCAAGATCATCATGGGTATGCACATCAATAAAGCCTGGCGCTAATAGTAAACCCTCACCATCAATCAGTGTTGTAGCGTTCCAATGTTTCAGATCACCTATGGCAATAATTTTATCACCTTTAATAGCAACGTCTTGTTGAATACTCTTATAGCCACTGCCATCACACAACTCTGCATTAATAATTAAGGTATCAATAATAATCTCAGTTGAGTGCTTACTTGAGTTATTTAATGGGGCTGCATTATTTGGCACTTCCATTGTTTTTTTGTGCACGTACTAATCCCCTAATGGTAAGCGTTTAAGGTGCTCATTCATGCTATCGTTCCCTGTAGCATGCTGTTCACGGTGCGCATCAAGTTGTACTTTTAATCGGCGCAACTTCTCTCGTGATTTTCGTTGATTTTTCATCGCTAATTCACTGGATAAAATATCAATCGCCGCAAGCATTACATAACGAGAAGCGCTCGGTTTGAATATATAGTCACTTTCTTGTGTCGCTATCGGCAGGTGAAAGTCTGCTAAGTTAGCCAACTCTCCATCAGGGCAAATAGCAACAATAATAGCGCCATACTCTTTCGCTATTTGCGTAGCATGATAAACATCAGGGCTTAAGCCACTAAGTGATAAGCACACCACAACATCATCATTATCAACCGTAGCAGCAGTCATACGCATCATCATCGGATCGCTATGCGCGTTGCTTGGTATGCCTAAACGAAAAAAACGATTTTGACACTCTTGTGCCATCATGCTGCTGCCGCCGCCAACACCAAAAACCAAGGTATGTTTTGCTGCACAGATATGTTGTCCCGCTTGCTCAACCGTTTCATCTTCAATCAATCCAGCGTTTAAAGTTAGAATGTCGTGTATAGATTGATAAACATGAGAAATATCTTTTTTATCAACGGCATCTTCATTAATAAAGCGTTCACCAACGGCTGCCGATTGCGCTAGCTTTAATTTAAGTTCGCGGACATTCGCACAAGTTAAGGTACGTGCTAAACGGGTAATACTGGCGTGACTTACTTTAGCTTTTTCAGCTAATTCATTAATAGGGGCATTGGCCGCATAATTGAGATCGGCCAAAATAAAGCGAGCAACCTTCTCCTCGGCGGGGCTAAAGTGCCCTAGACCGGCTTTAATTCTACTGACTATATCCATTGATTTACTCTATTTTAAAGGTTACTAATAATGGTTTAGCTAAAATAAGGTGGTTATGGTTTTTTCAACTGTGAAGTCTTGGTTTCTAATGCCGATATGTCGCCATTTATCAAATGTTAAACACGGGTGTGAGCTTGAAAAAATCACTAAATCACCCGGTTTTAAGTCACAATCAAGGCTCACTTCCATCATGCAGTGTTGATCCATAATTTTTACAACCTGCCAGCCATTAACTTTGCTTGGTTTATCATTACCTGGTCGGTAACTATATTCTGGTGTCGGTAGGCCCGCGTCAAAAGCAACATCACGTTTACCCAAACCAACAATCACCAACCCCGGCTCAGGGATTGAATGAACATAAGCCCATAACTCAAGGCTAGAAATCAAATCGCCAGCAATATCACAGGCTAATTGACTACGTGCTACAATAGCATTTTGTGCTTCTTGATATATACCAGTGTCATGAATAAGATAACAACCAGGACGAATAACAACGGTAAAGTCAGAGGTTAAAGGCAATAATTCTTTAGCGACTACGTCATACCAAGCTGAACCTGCGCCGGTTAAAATAACCTCTGGCAGTGCAAATTTTTGTTGGGCAAGTAGGCGCTGTGCCAGTACTTTTACTTCATCAATAAATTGGCAAACTTGTTGATAAGAGTTGTCACCATGAATTACCCCTTCATAAAAGCTTAACCCTGTTAATTTCAAGCTACTACTTTGAGTGATTACATCCACTAAGCTATCAATATTAACAATATCACGCCAACCACAGCGCCCACCTTTAACACCCAGTTCAAGTAGAATATTCAAGGTAACACCACGACTTGAGAAATAATCATCAAGCGCTTTTGCGTTATCAATAGAGTCAACAAAACAATAAAGCTCAATATCTGTATCAATGATTAAGTCTGCAATGAGTTTAAAGTGATATAAACCAATAAGTTGATTCGCTAACATAATACGCTTAACGCCACTATTATAAGCATTAACCACTTGCGGGACAGTCGCCAGGGTAATCCCCCAACAGCCTTGCGCTAGTTGTAGCTGGAACAACTCAGGCGACATTGAGGTTTTGCCATGGGGCGCTAACTTTACCGCGGAGTCATCACTAAAACGCTGCATCCAGCGGGCATTATTAGTTAATGCTTGCTCATTTAACACCGCAGTAGGGAAGCTCACCTCTTCGGCAAGTAAGTTCCAATTTTTTTGTGCATTATTAGTAACGCCGCTGCCTTTTTCTACCACAGCTTTTGTAAAGCTATTTTTCATACCTTAGACCTATTCGCCTTGCTTACTTACCTATGCTCACTTACCTAGAAAGATATATCAACGAACAATATCATAATGGTCAATTAACAACCAAAAATGTAAATATATGTTGATTTTTACCACATACTAATGTTAAAAAGTAACAAGTTCAATACTTAATGATTGTTATTTTATAACCTTACGTATCAAAAAGACAATAACGTATAATAAGTTAATTTAAGTGAATAATAATTCATTGTGATATGGTGACTATATACCTAAACAGTGGGGCGGCTTAGGTAAATGTACATTAGTAATATATGCCATATTATTTCTGTACATATTAAGGAGAGCCTTTATAAAAAACCTAATTATCAATATGTTAATTGGATTTAATATCAACTTTAATACATAGGTGTTCTTTATAGGGAGAGAATATTCACTTAATTAATAGAGTTGCTATGACAGGCGTAACAAGAAAAAAATAAATAAAACCTAAGGCTATATAAAGAGCCAAATATTAAAATAATAAATATTGAGGGTATACAATGTCGAGCAAGTTTGAGAGAAAACGCTTAGCAATCGCCATATCAGCGGCCGTTGCTTATTCGGTATCAACAGCAGCTTTTGCTGCTGATGACGTCAATAAAAAAGAAGTTAAAGATGAAGATCTTGAAGTAATACAAGTCGTCGGTATGCGTAATAGTATTAATAGTGCGCAAAACCTAAAACGCCATGCTGACACCGTTAAAGATGTAATTACCGCTGCAGACATTGGTGCATTACCTGATGTATCAGTAACAGAAGCCTTGCAACGCTTACCTGGTGTGACTATCGAGCGCTTTGCATCATCAAGCGATCCTAAGCACTTTGCTGATGAAGGTACCGGTGTACTAATACGTGGTTTAGACCGTGTTCGTAGTGAGGTAAATGGTCGCGATTCATTTAGTGCAAACCCACATGGTGGTTTAAGTTATGAAGATTTCCCAGCAGAATTACTAGGTGCGGTAGAAGTTGTTAAAAACCAAACCGCTGATCTTATTTCTGGCGGTATCGCTGGTACTGTTAACTTAGTAACCCGTAAAGCGTTTGACTCTGAAGAGCCTGTTTTTGCTTTTACAGCAAAAGCAAACTACGGTGATTACCGTGAAGAAGTCACACCATCATTTAGTGCTCTTTTCTCAGATAGTTGGGATACTGATGCTGGTAAATTTGGGGTATTAGTTGCTGGCTCATATTCAGAACACAAAAGTCGTGGTGACGGCTTTGGTTTAGGTAACTTCCATAGTCGCGGTCCTGCCGATACTTTTTCATACGATGAGTGGGGTACACCAAGCCCAGGCGTAATCGCAGGGCAATATTCTAACCCTTGTATTCCAGGCGCTTCAGATTGGCGTGCTTGTGGTGCCGACTTGGGCGATACCGTTCAATATTCAGAGCAAGATGCTGCAAACTATACTGCGCCGTTTGAAGCACAGGAACTTGAAGGTCAACCTGAAGGTTCAACTTGGTATGCGCCAGCAAGTTACACTATGACCAGTGCGGAAAATGATCGTAAGCGTCAAGGTTTAACCGCCTCTTTGCAATGGCAAAGTAATGACGAACGTATTACCGCAACCTTAGAACACATAAGCTCAGAAGCCTCATTAGAGTGGCGAGAGCATGTTATTGCCTCAGGTGACCGTGGTTTCTTATCTTATGCACCTAATGGTATACAATGGTTTGATGGCTATGAAGGGAATAATCAAGATTACCCATTAACGGTTGATAGCAACGGCTATGTAACCTCTGGTGTTGGTCGTGGTACTAGCCCTGATTTACCACTGCAATTCCGCTCACGTTACAACTATAATGAAAGTACGGTTGATGACACTTCATTAAATGTAGTATTTAAAGCGACCGATCGTTTAACCGTTGCGTTTGATTATCAACATATTGATTCTGAACAAATTGTTCACAATAACTCACTAACTTCACGTATCAATGGTAACCAAACTAGTGAGCATGCTCCATTCTTCCTAGATTTACGCGGTGATACCCCAACTTTAGAATATTTAAATTCGAATACGTCTATGCCACCAGACGTGGATGCTGATACCAACCCTATTCTACGATTAGCAAGTGGTATGCAACAAGAAGAGCATAACGAAGCAAGTTCTGACGCGATTAAGTTAGACTTTGAATATGCCCTTGATGGTGCTTTTACCGCAATTAAAGCCGGTGTTTACTATTCAGAAAAAGAACTTACCGTTCGTGATACTGATTATGAAGGCTGGCAAGCGCTAGGCACTCCGTGGAATGCTCAAGCTTCTTACAATGCTTCGCCGCAAGTAGAGCCTGGTTTATTCGATCGTATTAGTTTTGCTGACCATTACAAAGGCGATAGTTTAGTTGGTGCTAATAATAGCTTCTTATTCCCACGTATGGACTTAGCACAGAACTACGCTCAAACACTTCGAGATGGTTGTGGTACATGGAGCGCTAACGGTAATGCAATGGACGGTAGTGGCGGTTGTGCATTAGCTTATGCCGACGTAGGTGATCGCGTATTTAGTCACTTTGCTCCTCGTCATATTAGCTCAAGTGAAACTCAACGTACTGAGTTCTACGTACGTGGTGATTTTGATTTCGACATAAGCGATATTATTATTAAAGGTAATGTTGGTCTACGTTATGTTGACTATCAACTACAATCAACTGGTGGTATTAATACACCAGCCACTGCTCGTCGCGGCACAAGTGAAAGTGATTCACTTTACCAAGTAATGCTAAATGACTACCCAAGTATTTTCGCATTGGCTTCAGGTGAAAGCTTCGCTAGCACGGTTGATGGAACTGATTACACTACAATACTACCAAGCTTAAACTTAAGTTTTGGTCTTACTGATGAGTTAATTGTTCGATTTGGCGCTTCAAAAGGGCTTTACTACCCAAGCCTAGTCGACTCAGCTAACAAAATGAACATTAGTTTAGATTACCAAGAAGTACTATTAGACCCTTCTCAAGGTAAAGATGAAGCGACTAACCCAACGGTTGATCTTAGAAACATTGAAATCAGCGCTAATGCACGTAATGCGTTTTTAGAGCCTGAAGAGTCAATAAACCTAGATTTAACAACCGAATGGTACTTTGCCGATGCTGGCTCTGTAACAGTTGGCTTGTTCCACAAAAAGCTTTCAAACATTATTCGTAACAAGCAATTTTCTACCGAAGTTGAAGTCGATGGTACCACTTACCCAGTATCAGCTTACGGCCCTGATAACACAGGATCGGGCACAATTCGTGGTGTAGAACTTGCTTATAGTCAGTTCTACGATATGTTACCTGGCGTATTTAGTGGTTTAGGCATGCAGTTTAACTATACCTATATTGATCAAAATGGTTTAGAAGATCCAAATACTTCACCTGCTGAGCAGCTACAATACAATGGTGCTGGTGTGCCAGTTACCGACAATCGTAACTCGTTCCGCCAGTTTACTAACTTACCATTACAAGGGTATTCTGATCAGAACTTCAACATTGTCGGCATGTATGAAAAATACGACTTCTCACTTCGCCTAGCTTACACATGGCGCTCTGAGTATCTATTAACTTTACGTGAGTCTGAAGAGTTCGTCCCTGCTTACTCTGAAGCGCAAGGCATGATGGATGCTAGTCTTTTCTACAACATTACCGATAATGTCAAAATTGGCCTAACGGTAAATAATGTTTTAGATTCAGACACTAAAACTAAATATCAACAAAATCAGGAAGGGACATTAACCGATGCCTTTACCTTTACGACAGACCGTCGTTACTCGTTGAGTCTTAGCGCTGTTTTCTAGTAGCTAAAAAAGTAGAAAAGGTAATATAAACGGCGCTGTAGCAATGCAGCGTCGTTTATTTACTTTAGGGGCTGTAGAAAGTAATCTCGAAATATCAACGCCACTAATACAAGCTCACAAACCCACGAGAAAATAATATAACACTTATTATAAATACGGCCTTATTATGCAAAACGCTTTAAAATCTATCTGTATTGTTGGTGGCGGTACCGCCGGCTGGATGGCAGCAACACTCCTTTCAAGTGCTTTAAGAGGCAGTAAAATTCAAATTACTGTCGTGGAGTCACCTGATATTGCGACCATAGGTGTAGGTGAGTCTACCGTACCTTCAATGATGGACTTTATACAAGCAAGTCAAATTAACTTAAAAGAGTTTATTCAAGCAACTTCTGCTACTTTCAAGTTAGGCATACGCTTTGATGACTGGTTAACCCAAGGCGAAAGCTATTTTCACCCTTTTGGTAAAGTGGGCAAAGACATCAACGGTTTTGAGTTTTATCAAGCCTGGTTGAAATCACTTGCTGATGGAGAAAAATCACGCTGGCTTGACTTTTCTCCAAGCGCTATCATGGCTGAAAACGAACGTTTTATGTTACGCCCCGCAAAGCATGATAACTGGGTACTATCAAGTTATGCCCATGCGCTACATTTAGATGCCGTAAAAGTTGCTCACTATTTACGTGATCTTTGCCATAAACGCGGAGTTACTCGTATTGAAGCCACAGTGAAAAACGTTAATCTAGATGAAAAGGATTTTATAAAAAGTGTTGAACTTGACAATGACACAAGCCTTACCAGTGATTTTTTTATCGACTGCACTGGCTTTCACGGACTATTAATTGAAAAGTCATTACAAGTTGGCTTTGAAGACTGGTCGCATTATTTACCTTGTAATCGCGCTGTTGCAGTACAAACTGAACAAGTAAATAACCCCGTTCCTTATACAATAGCAACCGCACAAAAAGCGGGTTGGTCTTGGAGCATTCCTTTACAGCATAGGGTGGGTAATGGTTATGTTTTTGCTAGCCAGTTCTGTAGTGACGAACAAGCAATGGAAACCTTACTTAAGCAAATCAAAGGGAAAATGCTAAATGAACCTAGAGTTATTCCGTTTACAACCGGAAGACGGAAAAAAATATGGCACAATAACTGTTTAGCTTTAGGGTTAGCAGGTGGATTTTTAGAGCCCTTAGAGTCAACGGCTATTCATTTAGTTTATAAATCGCTGGTCCATTTTATCAAGCACTTCCCTGATAGCGACTTTGATGCTTATAACGAGCAAGCCTTTAACGACAACATTAATACCGATTACCAAGAAATTCGAGATTTTATTATTTTACATTATTGCACTTCGGGTCGTGACGATAGTGATTTTTGGCAATGGTGCCAAACCATGCCTGTTCCTAAGTCGCTGAACGAGAAAATACGTAAGTTTCGAGAACGTGGTCAATTAGATCATACATTAGGCCAGTTTTTTACAAATGACAGTTGGTGTTCTATTTTAGAAGGAATGAAAATTCGTCCTAAAAAATACCACCCGCTATTAGATGCGTTTCATCAGCAAGACCTAACCAATACATTAACTAAAAATATTAATGATATTCGTGCTACGGTAAAACAAATGCCTAATCACCACGAATATATTCAAACGCATTGCCAAGCGTGTAATTAATTAAAAAGTAAGATTATGAAAGGTGTCAATAAAAGTAAATGACCGTATATAAAAGCATTTCAGAGTACAACCTACATAGTGCAACATTAAGTGCCGCACAGTTTTTTCAAGAAGTTGCCCCTGCGCAAAAGCCTATCGTCATCCGTGGGTTTGTTAAAAACTGGCCATTAGTGGCTGCAGCTCAAAAATCACCTAACGCTTTTGTCGATTATTTAAATCAGTTTTATCAAGGGACAAAAGCCAAAATGCTCGTAGCTCCCCCCGCGGCTAACAAGCGCTTTTATTATAACGAAGAGATGACCGATGTTAACTATTTAAGTGGCGAAGAGCGTGTTGATCTTTTTCTAGGACGTTTACTTGAACTAATTGATCGCGAGACTTACCCTGCCATTTCTATGCAAAATGCACGCACTAGCGATATTTTACCTGGCTTAGTTCAGGATAATCAGTCTGACTTCTTTCCTCACATTGAACCACGCTTATGGGTTGGTAATGAAGGCATTGTTAGCGCTCATTATGATGGCTCCGATAATATCGCGTGTGTTGTTGCAGGTCGCAGACGCTTTATACTTTTTCCACCCGAGCAAACAGCGAATTTATACCCTGGTTCACTCAACTTTACCCCTGCTGGAGCCCCAACAAGCTTAGTTAACTTTGCACAGCCTGATTATGAGCGTTATCCATTATTTAAACAGGCACAAGCCGCCGCATATAGCGCAGAGTTAGCCCCTGGTGACGCTATTTTCATTCCTATGCTTTGGTGGCACCACGTTGAATCTTTATCAAAAGTAAATGCGTTAATGAATTACTGGTGGAATGGTTCTTCCGCGCCAAATGCAATATCTCCTAGCCCTATTGATAGTTTAAATATAGCATTACTTGCTATGCGAGATTTGAGCCCTAAACAGCGCGATGCTTGGCGCTGCATGTTCGATCATTACTTGTTCAAACAAGGTGTCGATCCAGCTTCTTATATTCCTGAACATCAGCATCATTTACTCGGCGATTTATCCCCTGAATATATTACAGCGGTTAAAGAATACTTCGTTACCAAGCTTAAACAGTAATTCCTCAAAGTACTTAAAATAATAAAGAATGAGCATAAAACAATGTTAAATAATGACGGCAAGCCAAAAAAAATAGTAATTGTAGGTGGTGGTACTGCAGGTTGGATGGCAGCCAACTTACTCGCTTCTCGGTGGAAAAACACTGAAATTTGTTTAGTTGAATCCGAACAAATAGGCATTATTGGCGTGGGTGAAGGCAGTACACCGCATTTAAAATTATTTTTTGATGCCATAGGCGTTACTGACTCACAATGGATGCCCCATTGTAATGCCACCTACAAAAATGGTATTACTTTTGATAAGTGGTCAAACATTAAAGGTTTTGAGTCTTACTTTCATCCCTTTGCCGCACAAACTGACGATATGTTAACCGTACCGATTTTTTTCAAAAATATTCAAGCAAAAATGCAGGGCTATGATGTTAACGCACATCCTGATAGTTATTTTTTAGAGACCTATTTATCGAAAAATAACTTAGGGCCTTTACCTGCTGAAAGTTTCCCTTTTGGTATTGCTTACGGCTATCACTTTGATTCTGCACTGTTAGGGAAGTTCTTAGCTAAACATGCGCAAAGTCTAGGTGTAAAAAAAATCGTCAGTACTGTTAGTGACGTATTAGTACATAACGACGGTAATTTAAATGCAGTAAAGCTAAGTGATCAAACCTTACTTGAAGCCGACTTTTTCTTAGATTGTTCTGGTTTTAATTCGTTATTAATGCAAAAAACCTTAAAAGTTAACTATCAAAGCTTTAAAGATAATTTATTCAATGACTCTGCTGTTGTTATGCCCAGTGAAATATCATCAATACTGCCAGTAGAAACCAAAGCCACCGCACTTACTAACGGTTGGGCTTGGCAAATACCGTTACAAAACCGTTTTGGCAATGGTTATGTTTATAGCAGTGATTATATCAATGCCGATCAAGCTGAAACGGAACTGAGAGATCATTTAGGTTTATTAGATAGCGATGTCGAAGCAAGACATTTGAAAATGAAAGTAGGTAGGGTTGAAAAGCATTGGCATAAAAACTGTTTAGCGGTTGGGCTATCACAAGGTTTTATCGAGCCTTTAGAGGCAACAGCAATAGCACTTTCCTTTAATACCGTTTCGCAATTTATGCTTCACTATCAAGAGGGTGAAGGTACTAATAAATTTGAATCAGCATTTAATCAAGATATAAACTCAAGGTTTGATGGCATTAGAGACTATGTGGTTTGCCACTACAAAGCCAACCAACGCCTTGATACTGATTATTGGCGAGATAATGCCAAAAATAGCAACATATCAGAGACGTTAGGTCGAATATTATACCTGTGGACCAATAGTCAAAATTTCGCTGACGATATGATTAAATATAAACTAATGGGCAGCTACCAGCCTAAGTCATGGGCTTGTATGTTGGCTGGTTATGGTGTATTCCCGCAGACAAGTACAAGTCAAACAATTGATTATACAGCGCATCACCAAGAAATGGCTGGTTTGGGTGACTTCATTCGCCGTTGTGGCTTAAACTTTAACGCTCATAACAGCTTACTAACGCCCTAAGAATAACGCCCTAAGAAATAAGATAACTTTTCGCACCTTCGATAAAACGTACATATTATCGAAGGTGCCTCACATAGCTTTTCCTGCACAACCTCACTTCTCATATTTTCTTATCGTTAACGGTTATAAGTTAAACATAATGATTTATTAATAAACAAAAAAAATGGTTGCTTTCCTCTCTCCTAGAATGTTACAAATTAACAACCTACACGGAAGTAAGTGTTAATTTGTAACTTAAGTGGCAAATAATCATTCCTAAAATGTGGGTTGAAAGTGGATTGATAGTTAATTTATTAACTATTAATCATAGAGTTAATGCTTTTAACAAATTCATGCCTCGCCCTTACACACACTGCTTGCTTGAATATTAACGCATTTAACTTCTTTGAATAAAATCACTTTCTCTTATTGGTATTTACCTGTATGCAGGTACTTTTTTGTTCATAAATTGCAACGTGTATTTATAAAAATGACAGCGTTCGACATTTAAATGAAAAAGCAGTAGAAAAGTACCTGAATGCATTTGAAAAGTACCACTATTGTTTTAAATACCAGAGAAAATTGAACTGAAAACGTACTAACTCTAATTATAAATAATAAAAAACATGTTAAGGGTCCTATTGTGTCAAATATAAAATTTAAAAAAAGTTTGTTATCAACAAGCATAGCTGTAGTCTTATCTACCAGCGCTGTTCCATATGCAATGGCTGCAGAAGATACCGCTAGCTCAGTAAAAGATGATGTAGAAGTAATACAGGTTTCAGGTATTCGTGGTAGTACCAAAGCAAGTATTAACGGCAAACGCTTTGCTACTTCTCAAGTAGACGGTATTGCAGCAGAAGACATTGGTAAATTACCAGATGTTACTATTGCTGACTCATTACAACGTATTACTGGTGTTCAAGTTGAACGTACCGCTGGTGAAGGCGGTCCTGTTGCAATTCGTGGTTTACCTCAAATTGGTTCAACCCTAAATGGTGAAGTATTTTTAAGTGCAACGACCATTGATTCATCGGGTGCCGACTTTGGTGATTTACCATCACAATTATTCTCAGGTGTAGATGTGTATAAATCATCTGAAGCTGCACGCACTGCTGGCGGTATTTCAGGCTCTATAGATTTACACACGCGTCGTCCTTTCGATATGGATAGCGGTTGGACATTTAACGCTGGTGCTGACGTAACTCGTGGCTCTATTAGTCAAGAAAGTGATCCAAACCTAAATGGTTTAGTAAGTTATAACTCGGATCGTTTTGGTGTGTTATTTTCTGCAGTAACACAAGAAGTTACTTTAGCGACTGACTATAACGGCTATTTCGATACCTCTGAAAATGGTGGCATTGGCGCAGCAAACAACAACTTTACTTGGGGTCCAAACCCACAAGGTAACACTACTCGTCATGTAGTACCGCAAGGTTTTTCTGCCTTTAACAAAGAAGAGACTCGTGAGCGTCAAGGTTACCAGTTATCTTTACAAGCGGACTTAGGTGAAGGTTTCGAGCTAACTTTTGATGCATTTTACACAGATCAGCAACGCTTCAATAATCGTCAAGGTTTCTCACAAAATAACCGTTGGAACTCATTTAATGACTACGCTTACCCTGTTGATGGGGATAGCTGGACAGGCGATACCTTTACTGATAAAAATGGCGATTTATGGGGTGGGGTTAATGAATTTGCCTTAAAACCTTACCGTATGCAGACTTTTACTCAAGTTAACGGCAATGAAGAAAAGTCTAAAAACCTTAACCTAGAATTAAACTACAACAATGGTGGTAACTTAACCGGCCAAGTACGTATGACACGTGCTACAGCAACTAAGAAAATGCGTCATGGTTACGGCGAAGGCGATATGTTAAGTATTGACCAAGGCACTTTGGTTACAGGCCCAGGTCAATTTTCACAAGGTGAAAACTGTGGACCTAACGACGTTATTGTTGGCGATCGTGGTGGTTGTTATGCCACATTCGCACCAGGTGGCATTCAAGATGATTCTTTCTTATTACAATACAATGCAGCGAATGGCTCTCCAATATTTAGTGGTTTCGATCAAATGGTTAATGGTGGCCAAGGTATGCAAAGTGTTGCCGATTACATGGGCAATATAGACTCTTACCATATTGGCGCTTTCTCTTCAGAAGGTAACACTGATGATGACGCATCAATTAACACCTTCAGCACCAAGTGGAATTATGCCTTTGATGATATGCCATTTATTACCAGTGTAGATTTTGGTGTACGTTACATGGAACGTGAAGTAGATCATGACCAATTTACCTACACTTCTGAGTTTGGTGATGGTTGTGATATTGCACAGTGGAAAGCGGTTGACCAATACCATACTAATGCTACTTGTGAAGGCAACCCAGCAGCAGGTGAATACTTAACTGCAGATGTTGGTGACCTTGCAGCAGGTACGTGGGTTCCTTACACGCTTTTACCACCAACACGTTTAGACGAACATACAACGGTTAGTCAAATGTCTAACTTTGGTAGTGCACAAGGTATTCCTACCATGTGGGCTATTGATCCAAGTAACTTTAAAAACCCACGCCAGTTCCATTTAGACACGTTCGGCAATGTTCAACGTACTGAAAATGGTGGTGCTACTTATGATGTTGGTTTAGAAGAGTTTAGCTACTTCTTACAAGCTAATTTCGAACAAGGTATTGTAAGTGGTAACTTTGGTTTAAAAGTTATTGAAACTGACTTATACGTTAAGCAAAACTTAACAGGTCCTAATCTACCACACAGTGGTTTAGGTCCAGATGTAGGTGATGCCGTTACGACCAGAGATTATACAGATTACTTACCATCGCTTAACGTTGCTGTAGCCGCAACTGATGATATTATCTTCCGTTTTGCTTACTCTAAAAATGTTGAATCACTAGACCTTGCTAACTGGGGTGGCGGTAAAACCGTAGGTAAAGTTAACAGTGATGATTGTGATTGTTTACGCGTAGTAAACGGTACTCTGACGGGTAACCCGAGTTTAGATCCATGGCGTTCAGAGAACTTCTCATTAACGGCTGAGTGGTATAATGGTGATGCATCTATGATGTTCATTTCTGCCTACAAAATTGATATTGAAAGCTTTACGACTCCAGGTACTGTAATGATCGACGAGCCTGATGATGATGGCATCAGCCGTGGTCCATGGCCTTTTTCAACTCAAGTACAAGGCGATGGCGGTTATGTTAATGGTATTGAAGTCGGAGCAAGAGTCGCTTTTAATGACTTTATGGATATCCCGTTCATTAATAACTTAGGCTTAGATGCTAACTATACTTACAGTGATAGCAGCCAAGGTACAAAAGATGTATCAGGCAACGATATGCCTTTCATTGGTAATTCAAGAGACACTTACAACTTAGTGTTATGGTATGAGCAAGAAGAATTTTCAACGCGTTTTGCCTGGAACTCACGTAGCCCACGCTTAATGACTGAAGGCTCTGATGCTGTTGGCCGTCAAGCATTGTATCAAGATACTTACTCACAACTTGATTTCAACGCCAACTTCCATGTTACTGAAAACGTAGATGTATTTATTAATGGTTCAAACATTTTAGAAGAAGTTCAACAGACTTATTTAGAGTTTTCTTCACAAAAAGCGTTCCGTAATGAATATGAAGCACGTTGGACATTAGGTGCTCGTGTAACATTCTAATTTAACGATTAAATACTATACACTTTAGCGTAACTTTCACAAAATGTGCGGGTTGCGCACTTTAAAAACGCCGCATATTTTGCGGCGTTTTTGTCTAGTTAACCTGAACTTGGTTTAAGAGATATTTAACAAATTGAAATATCAGCAAAAATTACTTTTCTGAACCGATAGCTTGATAGTTTTTCTTTTTTTCATATGATAAACAAGGAAAATTTCGCGTCAATAGCTGGCCTATTGCAAGTAAATTTAACGAAGAAGTTAGGAAAAATAGCTGCTAGAGAAACATTTGTTAAGCCGATCTCAGGTTAGTTATATTAGTACTATGTATTAAATAAGGGCTGAATAAAATATGATATTCCCCTACTAGTACTCACTGGTTACTTATTACAATAAATAATGAGAAAATAAAGATGACATCAAACGAGATCACATCAATTGTGATTGCTGGTGGTGGTACGTCCGGTTGGATGACTGCAGCAGCACTAAGCCATCACTTTACTTCCACCTTCCCTGATAAAAAAATAGCGATAACCTTAGTCGAGTCATCACAATTAGGTACTATTGGAGTTGGTGAAGCAACTATTCCGACGCTACGTCGATTTTATCAAAAGCTCGGATTTACTGATATTGATGTTATCAAAGCCACCAATGCTACCTGTAAATTAGGTATCGAATTTAAAGGCTGGACTGATAATAACAGTAACTTCATTCATCCCTTTGGTTTATTTGGGCAAGGTACCAAAGAAGTTCCCTTTATTCACTATTGGCTTAAAGCACAAAAAAACGCTAGCACCAACAGCAATGATCTCAATGACTTCTCTCTTGGGGTAAACTTAGCTCAGCAAAACAAATTCTTTTTTCCTCCCGAAAAGCCTAACAGCCAACTCGATATATTTGACTGGGCTTTACATTTTGATGCCGCACTTTTTGCCAACCTCATGCGCGAATATTCAGTCAATCACGGGGTTCAGCTAATTGACAATATTATTGAAGTCGTCAATATTTCTCCAACTTCTGGCAACATTGACTCCTTAACCTTTAAAGACGGGACATCAGTCTCCGCTGATTTGTTTATCGACTGTTCAGGCTTTAAAGCATTACTTATTGAAGGTGCTTTAAAAACTGGATTTGATAATTGGAGTCATTGGCTATTTAACGATAGCGCTGTTGCAGTACAAAGTAAAATCACTTCTACTCCTATCACGCGCACTATTTCTCAAGCAAAATCTGCGGGTTGGCAATGGCAAATCCCTTTACAAAATCGCATGGGTAATGGTTATGTTTTTAGTAGTCAATATCTTGATAAAGAGTCTGCAAAAGCATCGTTACTCGCAGATATTGACGGTGATATTTTACATGAACCAAGAAGCTTCACCTTTACGCCAGGCAGGAGAAAAAAAGCATGGAATAAAAACTGTATCGCCGTAGGGCTTTCCTCAGGCTTTTTAGAACCTTTAGAAAGTACCAGTATCGCCTTAGTTGAAACAGCTATTGAAAAAATAATTCTATCGTTTAACACTCCTCATTATAACGATAATGACATCAATCGCTTCAATGAAGTAAATGCTCTTGAGTATGAACGAGTAAGAGACTTTATTATTTTTCACTATAAGGCGAATCAACGTAATGACAGCCCTATGTGGCAACGCTACAGAGATATGGAAATACCTGAGAAACTCGCTGAAAAAATGCAGCAGTTTAAAGAAACGGGTAATATTATTCGCTACCCATGGGAAATTTTTGGTGCTGATAGCTGGCTGGCAGTATTTAATGGCTTAAACTATTTACCAACAAATTATGATGCTAGAGCAGATAAAATGGATAATGACTATTTACAGCTACATTTAGAAAAAATGAAAAAAATAATCAAACAGCAAGTCGATAATGCACCAACGCATACACAGTTTTTGGTGAAATATTGTGGCTACCAACCCTAATAATAAGTTAGTAATTTAAATAAGAGTGAAACAAATGCAGGTCACGGAAAACACAATTAAAAAGTTTGTTATTGTTGGAGGAGGCACCGCTGGTTGGGTTGCTGCAGCAACGTTAGGAAATATTTTCAAAGATAGTGATGTTACTGTTGAGCTAGTTGAATCGCCTGATGTTGCCATTATCGGTGTTGGTGAAGCAACTATACCACCTTTTTTAGAAACTATTCGCAGCCTTGGTATTGATGAAGCGGAGTTTATTAAAGCAACGCAAGCAAGCTTTAAGTGGGGTATTCGTTTTGAGAACTGGCATAAAAAAGATCACGCTTACTTCCACCCTTTTGGCTCTTTAGGTCGAGATATTGATGGACACGAGTTTTATCAATGTTGGCTAAAATCAAAAGCAGAAGGTGATGAAACGCCTTTAATGGCACACTCTCCTGAGTCGGTATTATCAGATCATAATCGATTTTTTCTCCCGTTTAAAGCAATGGGAACGCCTTTAGCATCTGCACATTATGCTTTGCATTTAGATGCGGTATTGGTTGGTCGTTATTTAAGAGACTTCGCTAAAAGTATTGGGGTTATTCGCACAGAAGGGCATGTTGAAGCGGTTATTAAAAATGAACAAGGTTTTATCAATAGTGTTACTTTAAAAGATGGACGTGAGGTCAACGGTGACTTCTTCATTGATTGCACAGGATTTAAAGGCTTATTAATCGAGGAAGCCTTACAGACAGGTTATGACGACTGGTCTCATTATTTACCCTGCAATAGAGCCGTTACTGTTCAAACAAAAAATATCGGTGAAACAACTCCTTATACAACATCAAGAGCACAAAATGCAGGTTGGACGTGGCGTATTCCACTACAGCATAGAACGGGCAACGGTTATGTTTTTTGTGATAAATACTGCAGTGATGAAGACGCTATTGCCACTTTACTAGCCAACATAGAGGGAGAGCCTATTACTACACCTAAAGTGATCCCTTTTGTTACAGGGATCCGTAAACAAGCTTGGAATAAAAACTGTTTGGCCCTTGGTTTAGCGCAAGGCTTTCTTGAACCATTAGAGTCTACCGCGATTCATTTGGTTTCAAAAACTTTAGCTTTTTTTGTGCGTTTATTTCCAACAAAAGAATGTAACCCTATATTGATGTCTGAGTTTAACCGTCGTGTAAAAGCCGACTATGAAGAAATTCGTGATTTTCTGGTACTGCATTACTCCGCCACAGAGCGTGATGACACTGAATTTTGGCGTTGGTGTCAAAACATGGAGATACCTGCAACTTTACAAAAAAAATTAGACTTCTTTAAAGTTTCAGGTGGATTAATTCCTGGTGTTGAAGAATTATTTCAGCCAACCAGTTGGTATGCAGTATTAGATGGTATGGGTATCACACCTAAAAATTATAACCCAACATTAGATGCCTTAAATTACTCGCAGTTAAATAAAAGTTTAACCAGTGGTAAGCAAGCAATTGAACAAGTAGTTAAATTACAACCAAGTCATGATGAATTTATTCAACAATACTGCCGAGCGCCAATACCTTAATTACTTTTTAAAATAACCAAAAAGGAAGTGCTAAACGCACTCCCTTTTTGGTTACTCGACTAAGTTAACACGATCAATGAATCACTTTACTTAAAGATCACTTTTCGCACGACAATGCTTTTCAATAAAAGCTTGGTGCGACATCGCTTGCTCTGCCGCGCCATAAATAGAGTTACGCATTTGCATTAATTTTTGCTCTATCATCTTTGAGTCAAGGTTTTTAATCCGAACATCATAGCGCTGCGGCACAACCTTAAAGCCGTGATACATCGACAGCCAACTAGCCTCTTCAAACGACTCATGATCATGCATCACAATATGTCCTTGGCTTTTAAATACCTCAATTTTATGTGCTAACGTGTCAGATATTTTCATTTGCTGGCAGTAGCGCCAAAACTCAGTATCGTCACGCTTGGTTAACTTATAATGCATAGCTAAAAAGTCAACAATACGGTCAAGCTCTGTGCTGTGCAAACGGTTTACCTCAGCAATATCAGCTTCATTGAATGATTTATCTGGGAAGAAAGTTAAGAGTTTAGCCAACGCCGTTTGAATTAAAGAAATCCCTAACGACTCTAGTGGCTCAAGAAAACCGCCTGCTAGCCCTAAAGAAAAACAGTTTTTATGCCAGGTTTTTTCTCGTCGCCCTAATGGAAAAGTGAAGTGTCTAACATCATTAATGGTTTGACCTTGAACGCTTGCCAGTAGGCTATCTTCAGCGGCTTGTTTGTCGCTAAACTCGCTGCTGTAAATGTAGCCATTCCCCATACGGTGTTGCAATGGAATTTGCCACTGCCAACCCGCCTCTTTAGCAATAGCGCGCGTATAAGGCAGTGGTCTTCCTGCCAACTCAGTTTGTACAGCAACCGCACTATTACAAGGTAACCACTGACTTAAATCATCTAAACCAATGCCCATAGCACCTTCAATTAATAACCCTTTAAAACCTGAGCAATCAATAAATAAATCACCAAAAATACAACGTCCATCATCAAGTTCAACCGATTCAATAAAACCCGATTCCTTATTTAAATGAACCTTATCAACATTAGCGAGAATATGTTCAACCCCTTGTTTAACCGAAAAATCAGTTAAGAACTTGCCATATAAGGCGGCATCTAAATGATACGCATAAGAATAGTCAGCCATAGGGTTAGTAGGATTTGGGTGCGGCTGGGCAAAATTACCCTGTTTAGCTAACACACAAGCAAAGCTGTAATCTTGCAAATCCAATGAATAACCTTCACTGTTGAGCTTGTTAATATAATGATGAAACTCTACGTTATCGACTTTCATGCCGTAGTCAGCAAACGGGTGGAAAAAGCGCGTGTCTTTTTGGTGCCAACCTTCAAACTCAATACCGAGTTTAAAAGTAGCTTGTGTTGCTTTAATTAACTCAACTTCATCAATACCTAAGTTTCGATTAAATGAAACAATATTAGGGATAGTTGCTTCACCAACACCTACGGTATTGATGCTAGGCGACTCAATTAAGGTAACGGTAATATTTTTATCTTTAACGTAGCGTGACAAGCTAGCTGCAGCCATCCACCCCGTTGTACCACCGCCAACAATTACAATTTTTTCAATGCCCTCTGACATAACCGTTCACCGTAAATCCATCATCAAAACAGGTATATTACCTTACTATAATGTTCTTAAAAAACATACAGAAGAAGCTGATATAACCCACAATTGAATACGCTATTTTCATCTATTTTATACGCGAAAGTTTGGCTCTGAAAGCTCAGCCTAAATTAGACTCTGTTGATGCCTTAACGAAAAAAACCGATGAGGTTAATCTATATGATTTACCTCATCGGTTTATATATTTTTCGCTTTATATTCGTAGCGATTAGTGTTTAGTGTTTAGTGTTTAGTGTTTAGTGTTTAAGCAGAGCGTTGACGCACTATTTCAAATAAACAAATACCTGTTGCCACAGATACGTTTAAGCTAGAAACACTACCTGCCATAGGAAGTTTCACTAGCTGATCACAATTTTCTCGCGTTAGTCGACGCATGCCCTTACCTTCTGCCCCCATCACTAACGCCATCGGACCTGAAAGTTTGGTCTCATAAAGGCAAGTGTCTGTTTCGCCGGCAGTACCAATAATCCACACACCCATTTGTTGTAATTGCTTCATAGTACGTACTAAGTTAGTCACTTGCACTAAGGGTACATATTCTGCTGCACCAACCGCTACTTTACGCACAGTTGGTGTTAAGCGTGCGGCATTGTCTTTCGGTACAATAATCGCTTGTACACCTGCGGCGTCAGCATTACGTAAACAAGCGCCTAAATTATGCGTGTCGGTAACACCATCTAAAATAAGTAAAAATGGAGGTTGACCTTTTTTCTCTGCACTAGCAAGAATGTCGTCTAAATCATTTTCGGTAAAAACTTTACCCGGCCTAACACGCGCAACCACACCTTGGTGCTGCTCACCCTCGCTTTTTTCATCAAGAAATTTACGCTGTACCATTTGTGTTGAAATACCGTACTTACGCGCTAAGTTAATAATTGGCATAAGGCGTTCATCTTCTCGGCCTTTTAATAACCAAATCTCAATAAAACGCTCGGGAGCGCTGTCAATTAAGGCATTAATTGCGTGAATACCAAAAACTAACTCTTCATTTTTCGCCATGTTTTTCTCTTTTAAAATTATTACTGCACCGCTTTATTTATAAAGCGTTGCCGTTAACCACTTATTGGTTGGTCTCATATAGTTTATAACTTTAGGAAACTATTTCGCTTTTTTACGGGCATTTTTTCCAGGACGCTTTTTACGTTCAGTGCGCTTTTTTGCTTTGCGTTTCTCAGTTTTTACTTTACTACCGTTTTTATCTGTCGCTTTTGTTTTTTTAGTACCACTAGTTGTAGCTGCTTTACTTGAACTTGAGCGACCTCCAGTTTTAGCTTTACCTTTGCCCTGACGTTTTGATGGCTTATCTGTTTGGCTAGCGACTCCCTCAATAGTTAAGTCGATCTTTTTCTCATCAAGGTGAACTGCCGCAACACGCACGTTAACTTCATCGCCAACACGGTATTTAATGCCTGAGTTTTCACCCGTTAAGCACATTCTGACATCATCAAAATGATAAAAATCTCGCCCTAACGAGGTAATGTGTACTAAACCTTCAATATGTAAATCCGCTAAACGAACAAACATGCCAAAATTAGTAACGGTAGAGATAACACCAGTGAATTCATCACCAATGTGGTCTTGCATAAACTCACACTTCAGCCAGTCGGCAACATCGCGTGTTGCTTCGTCGGCTCGACGTTCGGTCATTGAGCAGTGCTCACCTAACTCAATAACTTCGGCAAGTTTATAGTCATAAAAGCCTGCATTCGCTGCTGAACTGTCTACTGAATTTTTTGTTGAATTGTTTGTTGAATGATCTGCTGATTGCGCTAACAATTGCTCTTGTAAAATAGCTTTAATCACCCGATGTACCACTAAATCAGGGTAGCGACGAATAGGTGAGGTAAAGTGACTATATGACTCTAACGCTAAACCAAAATGCCCTAAGTTATCACTTTGGTAAACCGCTTGACGCATAGAGCGCAATAACATGGTTTGAATAAGCTCTTGGTCTGGGCGACCTGCTACTTTCGCTAAAATATCGCCATAGTCTCTTGGCTCTGGTGATTCTTTTGCAGGTAACGATAAACCTAATTCATTCAAGTAGGTAACAAAGTTTTTATACTTGTCTTCACTCGGTTTGTCATGAACTCGGAATAAGCCCGGTTTATTATGTTGCTCAATAAATTGTGCGGTAGCGACATTAGCTAAAATCATACATTCTTCAATGATTTTATGGGCGTCGTTACGAATAAGGGGTACAACGCTATCAATTTTTTTATCTTCATTAAACAAGAAGATAGACTCTTCTGTTTCAAAGGCTATCGCGCCACGCTTACTGCGAGCATCACTTAAAGCTAAGTACATTTTTTCAAGGTTTTCTAAATCAGCAACTTGCGCTGCATATTCACTACGTAACGCGTCATCGCCCGTTAAAATGGCAGCGACTTTTGTATAGGTAAAACGTGCGTGTGATTGCATTACCGCAGGGTAAAATTCGCTAGTAGTTAATGCGCCGTTAGCGCTCACCGTCATTTCACAAACCATACACAACCGATCAACATGCGGGTTCAATGAACACAAACCGTTAGAAAGTTTTTCAGGTAACATCGGAATAACTTGGCTTGGGAAATAAACCGAGTTACCACGAGAAATAGCTTCATCATCAAGCGCGCTACCGTGGCGAACATAATAACTAACATCGGCGATAGCAACCCATAAGCGCCAACTACCATCACCTTCAGGGCGACAATAAACCGCATCATCAAAATCTCGCGCATCTTCACCATCAATCGTGACTAACGGTAACTCTCGTAAATCTCGACGGGGTAGCTTTGCACTTTCTTCGACTTCATCAGCAATGCTGGCTAACTCTTCGGTAATTGTATGAGAAAATTGATGCGGTAAATCATGGGCACGTAAGGCAATTTCAATTTCCATACCTGGCGCTAAATGGTCACCTAATACTTCAACCACTTTACCTATAGCGTGTGAGCGTTTGGTAGGTCGTTGTAGTAATTCAACGACCACCATTTGACCATGGCGAGCCCCCATTTTAGCTTCAGGGTCTATGGTGATTTCTTGCTTAATTTTAGTGTCTTCGGGAATAACAGTGCAAACATGATGATCAACATAAAAACGCCCTACAAATGGCGCTTTTCTTGGTTCAATAACATCAATAATTTTAACTTCTTTACGACCTTTGCGATCAACACGGTCAACTAAAATAGCCTCAACAATATCGCCATGAAAAACACGCTGCATTTCATGAGACGAAATATAAAAGTCTTTCCCGCGTTTATCCGTAATACTGCTGTCATCAGGACTAAAGAAACCAAAACCGTCACGATGCCCAATAACCTTGCCAGTAAGCAGGCTACTTTTTGCCGGTATCGCGTACTGCTTAAACTTATTAAACACCAACTGACCACTGTTTTCCATGGCACGTAAACGACGTTTCAAACCAATTAATTGATAGTCTTCATCATACTTGAGTGTTTTAGCTAGAGCTTTAAAGGTCGGCGGCGGTGAGCATTTTTCAATAACAGATAACAATAGCTCACGAGAAGCTACAGGCTTTTCATATTTTTGTGCTTCGCGTTTAGCGTGTGGGTCTTGAAATGTCACTATATTAAGTCAGTATATAAAGGATTAACTGCTATCAGTATATCACGTTATCTGTAGAATTTTATTACCAAAATAGTGTGGCTGTTTCTTTGGGCTGCTTTTAAATAGTTAGAGCGGGCGATAGCACTTTTGATAAGACAACTTCAGCGTGTTTTATCGCTCTAACCCGAAAAGCTTAATTGGTGTAACTGCGCCTTTTAGCGTCTTCAATCACTTGAGGTGGCATTTTAGTGGCTAACTGTGCAAGTAACTGGCTAATTTTTTTATGTGTTTTTTTATCATCAGTTAGTGAATTATGTAGTTGCGAATATAAGGCTGGATAGTCGAGCGGACTGCCATAACCTTGCTCATACAAACTCGCTAAACGCATTTGCGCTTTTAAATTATTTAATGAGGCTGCAGTTTTTAAATAAACAATCGCTTTATCAATATCAACCTGCATAAACTTACCAATATGATAATAGCGTCCAAGTTGCTCTAGCCCTTCTGATAAACCTTGATCGGCCGCTAAATTCATATAGTGCAATCCCAACGGAATATCTTTTTTCACACACACACCAAAGGCAAGCATATCGCCCCATAAAAATTGATACGATGGCATATTCGCTTTATTGGCTCGCGCTTCAATATCTTGCACTAACTGACACTCATCTAATACCACTTGGCTTAAATGTTTGTTTTCTTTGATTAAGTCAAGTAATTGATCGTCTGTATATATTTGCACAGCTTGCATGTTGGCACTTTGTGCTAATGAAGAGAAAGCCATCAAGCCACTGAACAATATTGTCAATAAAATGCGCATAAAAAATCCTATGGTAAAGCAATTCACTTTTGAATCTATATTATATGCTCTGAAAAATAGAGTTAACTACAACAATAAATTACCCAAAGCTAACTAGGTTATCGGCAATGTGATGACAAATATGATGTATAAATTAGATTAATATTTATAACGCTCAGCTACATTAAATGTCATCACTTATTTAGATAATATTTATGCAAACTGCTGACCAAGTTTTAGCGGCATGAATATTTAAACCAAGCTGCTATTGACGCGAATTTTGCCTTGCTTATCATAT
>NZ_JAHKPW010000050.1:54665-94205 GCF_018860755.1 Colwellia sp. D2M02
ATTTCAATTTGTTAAATATCTTTTAAACCGAGTTCAGGTTACATAATAGAAAGATACAGCAAAGTAAGACCAGGTGTTACTATTACCAATAAAAACGCCGACAATTTGTCGGCGTTTTTGTGTAATCAATTCATTGTATCGGCTAAATAGAAAAAGATGAACCACAGCCACAGGTTGTTGATGCGTTAGGGTTATTGACCACAAATCGGCTACCTTCTAAACTCTCTAGGTAGTCAACCTCACCATCAACAAGATATTGTAAGCTCATTGGATCAACCACCATAGTCACTCCTTGCTTATCAATAGTTAAGTCACCGTCATTCACTTTTTCGTCAAAGGTAAAACCGTATGAAAAGCCTGAACAGCCGCCACCTGTTACATAAACTCGTAATTTAAGCGCTGGGTTTTCTTCTTCGGTGATTAATGACAGGACTTTACTTGCCGCAGCATCGGTAAATTTTATCGGTAATTCTGGAGTGGACATAGCGCTCTACTTACTTAAATGAATGGTATACAACAAGGGTAATTATCTTAAACCTGACTAATTTAATCAAGTATTATGTTTTTTATCTGTTTATGGCTTTTCAAGCTGCCATGGCATAATTTTTTCTAAGTCGGCCTGCTTTTGCCCTGTTCTTCGAGGCAAGTTAACACTTAACTGTATATTTTCAGGAGTAAAGCTTTCTGGCAATGTGAATTCACCGCTAAGCACCTGAAAAAATTGAAAGCTAAACGAACGTTCCTGCTTGGATACATTAGAAACATCACTTAATTTTAGTGTTTTAAGTTGGTTATTTTCACTACCCAAAAACGTTAAGTTGATATCGCCTTTACTATAGCGTCTTTTTAACTGTTGCTGTAGTAACGTGACTTCAAAACGATAATGGTGCGCTAACGAGGTTGGGAATATTTTAACGCCCTCAACGACTAAACTACCCGCTTGCTTCTCTGGCGCCATAATTTTTTCATAAAAAGCCAGTTGTTTCTTTACTTGGTGATGCTCTTGCGCTGCAGATTTAATTGAGGCTTGCGCTTCTTTATTGGCTAATTGTTCAAGCGTTAACTCTACTTCTAGGGTATGTATCTGCTCTATCGCTTGCTCATGCTGTTGATACAAATTATCTAAGCGCTCTTTTTGTTGTGCCAAAGTAGAAACTTGCGCGTGATGATAATAGTTACCGACTCGATAGCCAATAAATAAACACAGGCTGATCAAAGCCACTAAAAATAAGGCTGACTTAAAAGCCCCTAACCTTTGTACAACAATACCTAGATTTATTTTTGCTAACCAATTCATTTGTAAAGTATTATAATCCTATGAAAAGTAAAGATATGGCCTAATCACGCTTTATGCGACAATAATCATTACGGCAACTGCATATAAACTAAGCATGCGTACTATAACAGCTTAGCAACGCTAAGTCGTTTTCATTTGATTATTAGTCATTAAGAATGCCAAAAGGTTTTAGTGGCTATACGAGTAATTAACGCCAGTAACATCGCGACTTTTTTCACTGTTTAAATTTTAGCGAATCACACCTAAGGTGAGGAAAACCATTAATGAGCAATTTTTTAATCAACAATATTTTATGGTTAAAGGCATTTCATGTCATTTTTATGGTTGCTTGGTTTGCTGGTATTTTTTATTTACCACGCCTATTTGTAAACCATGCTGAAACATCATCAAACGTAGTATCTGAACAACTTAAAGGCATGGAGCGACGTTTATTATTATTTGTAACACCTTTTGCATTATTAACTTTAGTGCTCGGGTTAGCCATTATCTATGCTTATGGTACAGCATGGTTTGTTAGTGCTACTTGGTTACATATCAAGCTAAGTTTAGTTATTTTGCTTTTTATCTATCACGGTTACTGTTTTAAATTAGTAAAAACTTTTCAACAAGACAAAAACACTCGTTCAGGGAAGTTTTATCGATTTTTCAATGAAATCCCCGTTATCATTTTGTTTGTCGTTATTATTTTGGCATACGTAAAACCGTAGATCCTAATATAGTCAAGTAAAAGGCAGGTGCAGTAAGTTAACAGCACCTGTCAATTCATCGCATCAATTCATCACATCAATTATAATTAACCTGCATACTTTTAGTTACAAGTCATACGGTAAAAGCATTCAAATAAAGTTAAGTGCTGGGCAAATTTATGCTATATTTCGTGGCAAATTTTTACCTGAATGTACAACTACTCAAGATGATGAAATTTCAAGGCAGTCATATTCTTTCGGTATCACAGTTTGACCGTGACGCTATCGCCAAAATATTAAATGTTTCCGCACAAATGGCACCTTACGCCTCCAGACAAAAACGTTGTCATGTTTTAGATGGTGCTATTTTAAGTAACCTGTTTTTTGAGCCAAGTACTCGTACCCGAGTTAGCTTTGGCACTGCATTTAACTTACTAGGTGGTTTTGTTCGAGAAACCGTAGGGCAAGAAAATTCATCATTAAGTAAAGGCGAGTCATTATTTGATACTGCCCAAGTAATTAGCGGTTATTCAGATGTTATTGCCATGCGTCACCCGCAAATGCATTCGGTTGAACAATTTGCACAAGGCAGCACAGTTCCAGTAATTAACGGCGGTGATGGTGCCAATGAACACCCAACACAAGCGCTACTAGACCTATTTACTATTCAATCAGAAATGATGCATTTTAATAAAGGCTTAGATAATTTAAATATTGTCTTAATGGGTGATTTAAAACACGGCCGTACCGTACATTCATTATCAAAGTTATTAAGTCTTTATAACAATGTTAAAGTCACTATGGTGTCACCAAAAGAGTTACAAATGCCTGATAGCGTTATTTCTACGTTAACTAATGCTGGCCATCAAGTGATCGTCACCGATACTATGGCAGGCAACCTTTCGTGTGATGTTATTTATCAAACCCGTATTCAACAAGAACGCTTTGCCAGTAAAGACGAAGCCGACTTGTATCGTGGTCACTTTAGTTTAAATAAAAGTGTCTATAAACAATATTGCCAAGAAAACACGGTAATTATGCATCCATTGCCGCGTGACTCTCGCCCTGAAGCAAACGAGTTAGATATCGACCTAAATGATTTAGATAACCTTGCCATTTTCAGACAAGCACAAAATGGTGTTCTAGTTCGCATGGCACTATTTGCTTTAACCTTAGGTGTTGAAGAGCAATTAACCGCTTATGAAAAACCCGTCAATTGGTTCACTAATAAAAATCGTTAATACCTTTTGTCTACGTTAGCTATCACTTTTTAAAAGAAACATATTATGAATAAATCAGAACAATTATTTGAACAAGCTCAACAAGTTATCCCTGGTGGCGTAAATTCGCCCGTTCGTGCTTTTAATGGCGTTGGTGGTGTTCCTTGTTTTATTAAACGCGCTGAAGGCGCCTATATTTTTGATGCCGATGACAACGCTTATATCGATTACGTTGGCTCATGGGGACCAATGATTTTAGGTCATAATCACCCCGCTATTCTTGATGCGGTAATAAGCACAGCTAAAAACGGTTTAAGCTTTGGTGCGCCAACCGAAGTTGAGATTACCATGGCGAATAAAGTGCGTGAACTGGTACCGTCAATGGAATCATTACGTATGGTAAGCTCAGGTACAGAAGCAACCATGAGCGCTATTCGCTTGGCTCGTGGTTATACTGGCCGTGACAAAATTTTAAAGTTTGAAGGCTGCTATCATGGCCATGCCGACTCTTTATTGGTAAAAGCTGGCTCTGGCGCACTAACCATGGGCGTACCTAACTCTCCGGGTATTCCAGCAGACTTTGCTCAACATACTTTAACCGTTAGCTTTAATAATATTGACGAAGTTAAAGCTATTTTCGCTAAATACCCAGAAGATATTGCTTGTATTATTGTTGAACCCGTTGCTGGCAACATGAACTGCATTCCACCTGTAGAAGGCTTTTTAGAAGGGCTACGCGAGGTTTGTGATCAATACAATAGCGTACTTATTTTTGACGAAGTAATGACAGGTTTCCGCGTTGCTTTAGGTGGCGCACAAGCGCACTACAACATTAAGCCTGACTTAACCACATTAGGTAAAGTTATTGGTGGCGGTATGCCCGTTGGTGCATTTGGCGGCAAACAAGAAATTATGGACTACATTGCGCCGATTGGCCCGGTTTACCAAGCAGGCACCTTATCAGGAAACCCATTAGCAATGTCAGCAGGTTTAGCATCATTAACCGAGCTAGCCCAAGGTGAAAAACACGCACAATTAAGTGCTTCAACTGAAAAGCTCGCGATGGGATTAAAGGCTGCTGCTGAACGCAATGGTGTAGACTTAAGTGTTAATTACGTTGGCGGAATGTTTGGCTTTTTCTTTACAAACGATAGCGCGCCAATTACCAGTTATGCACAAGCGACCGCCTGTGACGCTGACCTATTTAAACGCTTTTTCCACTTAATGCTAGCTGAAGGGGTTTATTTAGCGCCATCAGCCTTTGAAACAGGTTTTGTTTCAACAGCGCACAGCGATGAAATTATTGAGAAAACATTAGCTGCAGCAGACAAATGTTTTGCTCAACTATAACTTTGCTCAACTATAAGAATAGGTGATCTATTTATTTTGAACCTAGCTAAGCTATTAATCATTAGTTAGATTCAATAGTTAATTAAAAGTCACGTTAATAATAACTTATTGTTAACGTGATTATATTTAATTACTCAGTTACGAGGCGACTTCGTTCACGTTTGGGCTAGACATTGACTTTACTTCAGTTTTCAACCATTGATAAGCCTGTAACCAACCAGACTCAACACCGTCAAACATTTTAAAGTTCCAACGCTGCTCTTGACGCAAAGCCCGTACGCTCTGAGCGACACTCTCTCCTTGAAAGTCGTACGTTACCACAGCAATCGCCATCATATTTTTTTGTGAAACAACACTTATTTTCGCTTCAAAGGTATAATCATATAAATTAATTTTATTGATTAATAAGGCAAACGGCCCTGAAAACTGGCGAGTAAAATACTCATCACATTCAGTAATCATAGCCACCGATATTTCAACATTAGGGTGCACCGTAATTTCTGCAATATGTTCTGTGAGTATGTTCACGTCGGCAAAGCTTAATTCATCCATGATTTAACTTACCTTGTTTTTTTTGTTGAATACAACAGTTATTATTGTACATTTGTTAAATTTATTACGACCACTTTACAAGAAAGCCATTCTATATACAAAAGACTTTAATTAATTATTTAAGAATATATCAAATAGTTGCACAGTCACTTGTTGGCCTTTAGTTATATGTCCCTGCTCTTGTGGCAATTCAATAAAACAATTAGCTTGAGATAGGCTAGATAAAATACCTGAGCCTTGCGCGCCTGTTGAGTGAACAACATTATCACCTTCAGCATTTACCGTTAGAAAACCGCGTTGGAAATCTTTTCTCCCTGGGGATTTACGTAAGTCATCAGCCGATTTAACTTGTAAGCGTGTACGTGTCAAAGGTGCTGCGTTTTGCATTTTTGTTAGGGCTATTAAAGCAAGTTGATGAAAGGTCACTAAAGCTGAAACAGGGTTACCGGGTAAGCCAAAAAAAACACTATTGGCTAGCTTACCAAAAGCAAAGGGCTTTCCTGGCTTCATCGCTATTTTCCAAAAACCAATATCACCGAGTTCATCGAGTACCGCTTTAGTGTAATCTGCATCACCAACGGAAACACCACCTGAAGAGATAACCGCATCCGCTTGTTCATCAGCACTGATAAAAGCCTGTTTTATTTTTTGGTAATCGTCTTCAATAATGCCAAAATTGATCACTTCCACGCCTAATTTTTCTAACATTGATGACAGTACAAAGCTGTTAGTTTCATAAATGTCACCGGCTTGTAACGCTTGCCCTGGTAATTTCAGCTCATCACCGGTAGCAATTAAAGCAACCCTTAACTTACGAAAAACACGTAATGTCACAACACCTAACGACGCTAACACGCCAATGTCAACAGAGGTTATTTTATGGCCTTTCGCTAACACTCGTTGCGTTATTTGTATATCTTCACCCGCTTTACGCACATGAGAGCCAAGTTTTTTCTCTTGCAAGAAAGTAATATTATCGCCATTAACCGTTGTATTCTCTTGCATTTCAACACTATCACAGCCTTGGGGCATTTTAGCGCCTGTCATAATACGTATGCACTGCCCTGCTTGGCATTCACCTTGATAAGGTGCTCCAGCCATAGATCGCCCAACCAATGTTAAGGTTTTGCTCTGCTGTAAACTGCTCAAAGCAAAAGCATAACCATCCATGGCAGAATTGTCATGAGGCGGTACATTTAATGGGCTTACAACATCTGAAGCTAATACATAGTTTTGCGCCTGAGTAATAGGCAATTCAATGGTTTCGGTGATCGCAGAAACTTGATCAAGCATTTTAGTTAATGCCTGTTCAAACGGTAATAATCCGGGGGCTGAGCAACAATCTGACATAAAAAACTCACTGGCTATAGATGGGGTTTGCTACTTATCGCGAATGACAGCAACAAATGGATACAATAATATAATGATAGTATCGCCTAAATAAAGTCTGTATTGATAGCAATTTAATCACCGATATGTTGATATACAATAAGAAAAGTGATTATTTTACTCTGCTATAATAACGATAGACTTTTAGGTAATACTGAAACTTATAAGCTAAAATTTATAAACTAGAATTTACAAAAAACACCGAGCTTTTATTGCTACCTTAGCTCTAGCTAGCACGCAATATTATGCCGTAGCGTTTTATTATAAAAATGTTTAGTGACATAACTTTATAATTAAAGACACTGCCAAGGTTAACAAGGAAACGCGTTAGCCTCCCGACTTTGGAAAGGTGATATGTTAACAGACAACTTTGGCAGAAGGTTTCATTACCTGCGCCTATCAATAACTGACGTGTGTAACTTTAGTTGCAACTATTGTCTGCCTGATGGTTATCAATGCGATCAACCACGCGACTTTATGTCGTTAACCGAAATTAAACGTGTTGCTAAGGCGTTTGCCGAGCTCGGTACTGAAAAAATTCGCATAACCGGCGGTGAGCCAGCACTTCGCAAAGATTTACCTGAAATTATAAAAGCCTGTAAACAAACACCGGGCATTAAAAAGGTAGCAATTACCACCAATGGTTTTAAGTTACCTGAGCATTTACCTTTATGGCTTGATGCTGGCATAGATGCTATTAATGTCAGTATTGATAGTTTAGATGCGCGTCAATTTAAAATAATTACCGGTCACGATAAGCTGCAAACCATATTAAAAGGTATTGATATGGCACTAGCCGACGGTCGCGCTCAAATCAAAGTGAACACTGTGTTAATGCGCGAATATAGCGGCAAAGGCATTGCTCAATACCTTGAGTGGCTAAAAAATACGCCAGTGACTTTACGCTTTATTGAGTTAATGCAAACAGGCGACAATCAAGAATTTTTTAACGCACAACATGTGCAAGGTTCTCGTATTAAACAAAACCTTATTCTTGACGGTTGGTTACCTATCATACAAGACAGAGCCGCGGGTCCTGCACAAGAATTCTATCACCCTGATTATCAAGGCCGTATTGGTTTAATCATGCCTTATGCAAAAGACTTTTGTGATAGCTGCAATCGCTTACGCATCAGCTCAAGTGCTAAATTACATTTATGTTTGTTTGGTGAGCAAGGGCTATCTGTACGAGATGAACTACAAAGTGATGACTTAGTGCCTTTGCAGACAAAAATTGTTTCACTACTTAATGATAAAAAAGCGACTCACTTTCTTCATGAAAAACTCACAGGTGCCACCAAACACCTTGCGATGCTTGGCGGTTAATATGCATTATTTAAAAACAAACACCTGTAACAGTGCTCAAGTGGTTAGCAATCAAAACACGCAACATGTAACGGCAATGCAAAATGCTAACTGCCTAGGCGTTATTCTTGCCGGTGGTTTATCTTCACGTATGGGGCAAGACAAAAGCCAATTAATGCATAATCGCGATAATATCTCGATGTTAGATTATTCAAAAAAGCTATTAAAGAGTTCAGGTATCGAGCACATTATTACCAGTGGCGATGAACACCAAGTGGCTGATATTATTCCACAAGCTGGTCCTGTTGGTGGCATTTACAGTGTGTTATCGCACTTTACTGGCCCAGTTCAACCTAAAGGCTTACTTATATTACCGGTAGATTTACCATTAATGTCTGCCAAGGCGTTGACTGAATTACGTATTAAGGGAGAGCTAAGTCAAAAAGCGACTTACTTTACCGACAGCCAAGGTAGTAACCACCATATTCCGCTGTATTTACCTAATAATGCTTATTTAGCGCTTTTTCTTGAGCAAGCCTTTCAAAACGGTTTCCTTACATCTCAAAAAAATGCGAGCCAAAGTGGTGTTAATAGCTTTACTAAGAGCAATATTAAAAACAGCCGTGAAAGCTCTCCTAAAAGCAAGAAGAATGGCCCATCAATTAAGCAGCTATTAAGTAAAGTTCCTTCACAAGCTATAACTTGTACCCATGATAATGCTTTGTTTAATACCAACACGCCACAGCAGTGGCAGCAAGCAAATCAGTACCTTTAGGGCATTAAATTTTATAACGCATATAACGATACAACTCAACTTAAACCATTTATTAAAAATATTTAGCATAAGGAAAACCCTATGTCAGCACACGGCGGCAAAGCATTTACTCCTCTTAACATTGCCATTTTAACGGTTTCAGACACACGTACTGAAGAAAATGATACTTCTGGACAAGCATTAGTTGAGCGTATTACCTCAGCTGGGCACCACTTAGCTGACAAAGCAATTGTTATTGATGATGTTTATCAGCTACGCGCTAAAGTATCTCAATGGATAGCAGATGATAACATTCACGCGATTATTTCAACCGGTGGCACAGGCTTTACAGAACGCGACAACACTCCTGAAGCCTTAATGCCTTTATTTGATAAAGCAGTAGAAGGTTTTGGCGAAATATTTCGCCACGTATCATTACATGAAATAGGCACATCAACTATTCAATCTCGCGCCTTTGGTGGTATAGCAAATAAAACCGTAGTACTTTGCGTACCCGGCTCAACCAATGCGTGTAAAACAGCGTGGGATAAAGTGATTAAAGAACAGCTAGATGCGAGCCACAAACCTTGTAATTTTGTACCTCACCTAAATATTACAGCCAACCTTTGCGAGACTCGTGGCTAATGACAACGCTAAAAAATAACGAACAGCAACCAACAGCTAACGTTGCACTAAGTCACCTGAATCAACAAGGTGAAGCTAATATGGTTGATGTAACCGAAAAAGCAATGACTTCGCGTACAGCAACTGCGCAAGGCATTATCAGTATGAATGCAGCTACCTTTGAATTAATTACAACAGGCAAACATAAAAAAGGTGATGTGTTTGCGGTTGCCCGTATTGCCGGTATTCAAGCCGCCAAGAAATGCAGTGACTTAATTCCATTGTGTCACCCATTAATGCTTACTAAAGTGCAAGTTGATTTCACTCTTGATACTGAAAATCAACAAGTTATTGTTACTAGCTTATGCCGTTTAACAGGGCAAACTGGCGTTGAAATGGAAGCACTGACCGCTGCATCAGTGGCTTGTTTAACTTTATTTGATATGTGTAAAGCGGCCGATCCCGCCATGGAAATTCACGGTATTAAAGTACTCACCAAAGAAGGTGGTAAATCAGGTCACTGGCAAGCTAAATAAGGAATTATTACTTATGATCAAAGTTGTTTTTTTTGCCGCACTACGCGAGCAATTACAATGTAGTGAATTATCATTACCAACAGATAACATTAAAACCATTAACGATGTAAAAAACCAACTCATCAATAAAGGTGAGCAATGGCAAAGCGCATTGGCTAATACCTCACTATTAGCGGCAGTAAATCATGACATGGTTGACAGCAACACTGCGGTAAAATCAGGTGATGAAGTCGCTTTTTTTCCACCGGTTACAGGCGGGTAATTAATGTCGAAAATCAACCCAACAGCTACCAGCAACGAGGTTTCAATTCAGCAGCAAGATTTCAGCCTTGCTGATGAAGTAGCACTGTTAGAGCAGGATAATGCAATCGATGGCGCGGTGGTAACTTTTACTGGTAGAGTGCGCAACCAAAATAATGGTAACCATGTTACCGGATTAACTTTAGAGCACTACCCAGGTATGACTGAAAAAACCATTATCGCTATTATTGCGACAGCAAAAGAGCGTTGGAATATTGGTCGAGTTAAAGTCATACACCGTATTGGTCAACTTAATATTGGCGAGCAAATTGTTTTTGTCGGTGTAACGAGTAAACACCGTCAAGATGCTTTTGCAGCCAATGAATTCATTATGGACTTTCTTAAAGTGAAAGCGCCTTTTTGGAAAAAAGAACGCGTAGTTACCAGGACAGACAGCTCAAACTCCACTCACGAAACTAAAATCAACACTAAAACCGACACTAAAATAGAAACTGAACAATGGTTAGACGCCAAAGACAGTGACAATAATAAAGCGCAAACATGGTCTTAATTTTCAATAAAAAATATCAACAACTTAAGCGAATAATGTTGTCGCTTTGCTCGGTTTTTCCCTGTTCAGTATTACTCTTTGTTATTTTTACTGGTACTAATGCGTTTGCCAACGCCTCAAAGAGTAACGACGATACGCCGCTACGCATTGCTGTGGCAGCAAACTTTGCTCCTGTTCTTGAAATATTATTAGCTGACTTTGAAAACGAAACCGGCATTAAGAGCCAAGTTATTAACGGTGCCAGTGGAGCTATCTATTTACAATTAAAACATGGGGCTCCGTTTGATATTTTTTTAAGTGCTGATCAGCGTCGTCCGTTACAACTTGAGCAAGATAATTTAATTGTCAAAAATAGTCGAAAAACTTACGCGACAGGACAACTCGCATTATTCATTAATGATCTGAAACCGAGCAAAAGCCAGAACCAAAACCAAAGCAAAAAAACAGTAATAGAAACAAGCAACAACGCTAATTCTCTTTTCGATGTATTACAAAATCCTCCTAAAAATTTCGCCATTGCTAACCCCAAAATCGCCCCTTATGGTAAAGCAGCTCAAGAGACGTTAACGTATTTAAAACTTTGGGATATTTATCAAAAGCGTTTAATTAAAGGCATTAATATCAATCAAACCTTTATGCAAATTCAAAGTAAAGCGGTAAAAAGTGGCTTGGTTGCCAATAGTCAGTTAGTGCTTAACAACCTGTCAGGTATTACTATTCCGAGTGAATTCCATCAACCAATAAAACAACAATTGGTTATTTTACGTAACAGTAAAAATATAGCCAAAGCACAACAGCTTAGTAGTTTTTTACTACGCCCAAGCATCCAAAACATTATTGTAAGATACGGTTATGCAAAATCCTGATTTACAAGCTCTGATCACAACCTTACAAATGGCAGGCTTAACCACGGTCATTTTGTTAATACTAGGAACGCCACTTGCCTGGTATTTAGCAAAAATGACTAGCCGATTTAAAGTGGTTATTGAAGCCGTTGTTGCATTACCTTTAGTATTACCGCCAACCGTACTAGGCTTTTA
The DNA here is from genome assembly GCF_018860755.1 of Colwellia sp. D2M02. Classification (GTDB taxonomy): domain Bacteria; phylum Pseudomonadota; class Gammaproteobacteria; order Enterobacterales; family Alteromonadaceae; genus Colwellia; species Colwellia asteriadis. Next base: position 66,230 of record NZ_JAHKPW010000050.1, read on the forward strand.
CTTACTAATTGCTTTTTCGCCTGAATATTTACCGGGTCAATTATGGCAGCAAGCCACTGGACAACAACTTGCTTTTAGCTTTTCAGCAATTGTTATCGGCTCGGTTTTATATTCGCTGCCTTTTGTGGTGCAGCCATTACAAAAAGCCTTTGAGCAGTTAGGCGATAACTTACTTGAAGCGGGCGCAGTACTCGGCGCAGGTCCGTTTGACCGGTTTTTCCACATTGTTTTACCCTTAACTAAAGCCAGTTTTATAACAGCTGCTAGTTTAGGTTTCGCCCATACGGTTGGAGAGTTTGGTGTAATATTAATGATTGGCGGTAATATTCCCGGTGAAACTCGCGTATTATCCATTGCACTTTTTGATCATGTTGAAGCCTTTGATTACGCTAAAGCGCATTTACTGGCAATCAGCTTATTAATTAGCTCAATGATTTTACTTTCTGCGGTTTACTTAATTAACTTACCGAAAAAACACCGTAACGTTAACTCAGTAGGGGCCGATAAATGACAACTGATGATACCTGCTCAACACTACCCCCTGAAAGCCAAAAAAGCTTTGATAACCTACTGTGTTTAGACATCAACATTCACTATGAAAACTTTCGTTTAGCCCTTAAACAAGATATTCCATTAACAGGGATTACCGGTATATTTGGTCATTCAGGCTCAGGTAAGTCAACGTTATTACGCGCTATCGCAGGATTAGAGCCTAAAACACAAGGCCAAATTACACTTGCCAATAAACCCCTACTCAATAGCAATGGCGCACTTGTTTTAAAAAGTGAGCAACGCGGCGTTGGTTTAGTTTTTCAAAACAGTCGTTTATTTCCGCATCTTAGCGTAATGAAAAATCTCAACTTTGCCAGTAAGCGCTGCAAAAATTCTACCTTAACGCTAAATGAAATTATTGAGCTAACCGGTTTAACTCCTTTATTAAACACACCCGTAACCGCACTTTCAGGAGGTCAGCAACAACGTGTCGCCCTTGCTAGAGCTATTCTCGCTGAGCCTCAGTTATTATTATTAGACGAGCCTCTCAGTGCATTAGACCAGCAAAGTAAAGCTCAATTACTCAACTTAATTACCACTATTCAGCAGCGACTTAGTTTACCTATTTTATATGTCAGTCACTCCCTTGATGAACTACAACAGGTCTGTGATAACCTATTAGTGTTAACCAATAATACCGCGATAATGACAAAAAAAAGTGCAAATGAACATTCAGCGTTTTTTGGCAATATTCACCATATGATTCACCAGTTAACACAAAGGCAGTATCAGGCGATAGACAGCACTGTGCAAGGCAATATAATTCAGCCTCAAACTAGCTTAGCGTTACCAATACTATCTACTAACAATGGTCATGGTTTAGCCGTGATCTCTCTACAAAAACAGCAAATATTATTACCAAGTTCTCAACTTGTTTTTGCTGAAAAAATCACTGCTGAAAGATTAGTAGGACAACCATTACGTTGTTTTATTCTCGCCAGCGATATTAGTATTTGTTTAACCGAGCCGCACAATAGCAGCATAGTAAACCAGCTACAGGGCACAATAAACAATATAAAAAAGGATAATACTAAGGTACTGCTGAGCATTGATTGTGACGCCCAAGAGTTTTTTGTTAGTATTAGCGCCTACTCGCAGAACAAATTAGCGTTAAAACAAGGGCAAAGCGTATTTTTGCAATTTAAAGCCAGTGCAGTGCGCACTTTCCTGAATTGATTTTTAACTAAATTTTCAGCGGATTACCTTAACGGAAAACCAAAGTAACATCATGCCAAGCTATAGGAAAAAACGTGTTAAGTAACCAAGAGCAACTCAAATATTCTCGTCAAATTATGCTAACTAACATTGGTGAGCAAGGCCAAATAGCATTACGGAATGCCAAAGTACTCATTTTAGGTGTTGGCGGTTTAGGTAACCCTGCGAGTTTATATTTAGCAGCGGCGGGTGTTGGCACCTTGTTTTTGGCCGATGGTGATGTGATTGAATTGAGTAACCTACCAAGACAAATCCTATTCACTGAAAACGATATCGACAACAACAAAGCCGATGTCGCTGCCGAAAAGCTTCAGGCACAATTTCCTGATACAAGCATTGAAGTGATTGATGAAATGCTAGATAAAGAGCTTTGCGATTACTATTTAGAGCAAGTTGATGTGGTACTCGATTGCTCTGATAACATTCAAACTCGCTATTTAATTAATCAAGCTTGTGTTGAGCATAAAGTCCCGTTAATTGTTGGTGCTGCCACAGGCTTTGACGGTCAACAATTAACCATTGATCCGCGTGACAATAATAGCGCTTGTTATCACTGTTTATTTCCTGCCAGTGAAAAAGCACCCGCAAATAACTGCCAAACTATCGGAATTATGGGTCCTATACTGGCGATGGTCGCAGGTATGCAAACCTTACAAGCCATTAAACTACTTACGGGAAACCCTGTACAAATAAATCAGCTCAATATGCTTGATGGCTTATCAAATCAGTGGCAGCAATTCACCATGAAAAAACAAAAAAGCTGCACTGTTTGTGGTGGTTAGTTATCGAGTTAGTTATAGAGTTAGTTATCGGGTTATTTAACCTCTGAGTTAGCTAATTAACCTGAGCTCTGGTTAACTAGTAATGCCCCAAAATAAATTTTTGCCCATCGCTATAAAAATACAATGCTACGGGCTCTGTTGATTGCTTTTCTTGGTTAGCACTTTGTTCAGCCGCTAAATCAACCCATTGATAATAAACATTGCGATGTACTTTCGCGAACAAGTTACGGCGCACATTAATGTATAAGCTCCCTTGTTCATCTATCGTTAGGTGACGGCTCGCATCAAGGACAAAAGTGTCTGCAAGGTTAGTCGAAACTTCCATGATTGTTTGCTTGTCATCAAGCCAGCGCCACTGAGTAATAATAAAAGGCGCATCTTCAACCGTTATTTTAACTTTTTCGACAGGTGTTACTAAAAAATATTCATCGCGCTGTTCATCTTGCTCTCGCCATAGCACACTTGCAAACAACTTCACTAACGCTAAACGCTTAAAAACCGTACCACCATAATACCAATCACCATTGGCTTTTATTTGTAAATCAATTTCACCGCAAAAAGGCGGGTTCCACAACTCAATTGGCGGTAGTTTAGCTTGGTCACTGTTATTATTTTGTTGCAGCTGTTTTGAGAGTTTATCTAATGACATACCTTTCCTTAAACCGTTAACTAGCTAATTGCCCACTAATCTTACATTTCCGTTACTTTACCCTATTTGGCGACGTTCGCGACTAAGTTCTCTTGATTATAATAAATAACCTGCTATTTTATTCTGGATACATTTATTTAACATTTGTAATGCTGCGTTATTGTTGTACCGACATTACAAAAAACAGATACATTAAGCCATCATTTAATTCACTCTTAATGTTATCCCCACTTACTCTATGAGCTTTTATGAACCCTTTAACAACTAAACAACTCGCGAACAAACTGTGCTTAGTCATTTCTTCAGCCCTGCTAATTAGTGCATGTAGCCATAACGAAAATACTGCTAACGAACTGCCAGATAACCAAACGCCTATGATCTCAATTACCGCACCAGTAGCCAAAAAAGTCCCTTATGAAATAGTCACCCACGGTCATAAACGTGTTGATGATTATTATTGGATGCGTGACGATACTCGTACTGATCCTGAAATTTTAGCGCATTTAGCCGCTGAGAATAGCTACGTAGACGCAAAGTTAGCGCACACGAGCGAACTACAAGAAACGCTTTTTGAAGAAATAAAAGCCCGCATTAAAAAGGATGACAATAGTGTACCCACTAAACGTGGCAATTACTTTTACGCCAGCCAAATGCAAGGCGACAACGAGTACCCTATTTATATTCGTTCCACCGACTTTTCTGGTAGTAATACCGAGGTATTATTGGATGTAAATCAACTCGCGAAAGCTCATGATTATTATCAATTATCAGGTCTGCGCGTTAGTCCAAGTGAAAAGGTATTAGCTTATGGTGAAGACACCGTTAGCCGAAGAATATATACCATTAAATTTAAAGATCTCTCAACAGGAGAGTTACTTGCTGATGAGCTTATCGGTACCAGTGGTAATATTGAATGGGGCAACGACAATAAAACCGTTTATTACATCAAACGTGACCCACAAACCCTACTCGCTTATCAAGTATTCCGTCATACCTTAGGTACACCACAAGCTAATGATGAGTTAATTTATGAGGAGCAAGATAAAACCTTTTACACTTTCATGAGTAAAAGCAAAGACAATAGCTCGGTAATTATTTGGCATAGCTCAACTGAAGCCAAAAGTGCCTCAGTGATTGATGCTAATAGTCCAAAGGCTACGCCTATTGAGTTTATTCCCCGTGAAACAGGGATCGAGTATTCAATCGCCAAAATGCATGACTGGTTTTACATCAGCACCAACTGGCAAGCCCAAAACTTTCGTTTAATGAAAGTGCATAAAGACAAGGTTGGCGATAAAAGCAATTGGCAAGATGTTATTGCTGCGAATGATAATATCAAGCTAGATGATTTTGAATTATTTAATGACCATTTAGTTTATCAACAACGAGAAAATGGTTTAATCCGCGTTACCGTACGCCAATTATCAACGGGTAAAGAACAACAACTTAGTTTCAATGACAGTGCGTTTAACTTAGGCCTTTACGGTAACAATAATTTAGATAACAGTGCATTACGCCTTTATTACACTAGCTTAACTACGCCATACACTGACTATGATGTTGATTTAACAACCCTTGAAAAAACGCAATTAAAACAAGATGAAGTGTTGGGTGATTTTGACTCAAATAACTATGCTTCTGAGCGCATTTTTATTACCGCACGCGATGGGGTAAAGGTTCCCGTATCACTTGTCTATCGCAAAGATAAGTTTAAAAAAGATGGTACTAACCCATTACATCAATACGGCTATGGCTCATATGGTTTGACTGTGGATCCTAGGTTTTCATTTAGTCGTTTAAGCTTACTCGACCGTGGCTTTGTTTATGCTATCGCTCATGTACGTGGCTCACAAATGCTTGGACGCCCTTGGTATGAAGATGGCAAAAAATTAACAAAAAATAATACCTTCACTGACTTTATTGACGTAACCAAAGCACTCGTCGCACAAGGCTATGGCGATAAAGATAACGTTTTTGCTTCTGGTGGCAGTGCTGGTGGTTTATTAATGGGAGCGGTGATGAATATGGCGCCTGAATTATATAACGGTGTGCATGCTGCTGTACCTTTTGTTGATGTGGTAACAACAATGCTCGATGAGAGTATTCCACTAACGACCAATGAATTTGATGAATGGGGTAACCCTAAAGATGAAGAATACTACAACTATATGTTGTCATACTCTCCTTATGATCAAATTAAAAAACAAAGCTACCCTAATACCTTAATCACCACAGGTTTACACGACTCACAGGTACAGTATTTTGAACCAATGAAATGGGTTGCTAAATTACGCGAATACAAAACGGGTGATAATATTTTGTTATTTAAAACTGATATGGAGTCAGGCCATGGCGGTGCATCGGGTCGCTTTAAAGGGATTCATGAAACCGCGTTAGAATACAGCTTCTTTATTGATTTACTTAAATAAGCTGAGTTCAGGTTAAATAACATATAGTACTTAATTTAACATAAACATTTGATACCAGGCGCTACTCACCATGGCACCTGGTATATTTCTACCTATCCTCGCCAGTCGTTAACCCCCTCCTCTATTATTACGCCTAGATAAAGCACTTCAAAGCAAACGTACTCGCCAAAACCAGCCCTATCAATGCAGCTGTATATTATCTATTAAAAATCATGCTTAATTAACCTGAGCTCGGCTTAACAAATGTTTCTCTAGCAGCTATTCAGAAAAGTAATTTTTGATTATATTTCAATTTGTTAAACATCTCTTAAACCGAGTTCAGGTTAATTAATGTTTTTAAACTATGAAAGTGGTATGTTAATCGGCTACCTATAAAAACATAATCTAAATCAATAAGTAGAAAGGGCTATGGATCGAAACTTAACTTACGATGGGCTAAGAGGTTGGCTACTCATTGTCATTGCTTGTAATCACTTATATGGTAGTTTTATTACGCAGGTTACACGTGAGCCTTTTGGTTTTGTCTCGGCTGCTGAAGGGTTTGTTTTTTTATCAGGTTTTGTCGCTTACATAGTCTATAGCCGCCTCGCTGAACACCCTATTAAGCTTAAATTTAAAATATGGCGACGCTGTCTCACTATTTATGGTTTTCATATCAGTGCTATTTTAATTACTTTTAGCTTAGTCTGGTTTTTTCCGTTTTATAAAACGATTTGGACCGACTTTTTTAATGCCGCTAATTGGTTTATAAGCACCGAGCAAAGTGCTATATCTAGCATCTTTTTGCTACAGCACCCTGGTTATCACGATATTCTTATTTTGTATATGGTTCCTATGTTGTTTTTACCTTTTGCTATTTTTGCTATCAAAAAAGGTAAAGCGGCGTTAGTGATAACTATATCGCTGTTGTTATGGCTAGCAGCGCCTTTTATTTCCATTAATGCACTAACTCCACTACATCAGTATTTATTTCCCGACATAACAATAAATGTCAGCTATTTTGATCCGCTAGCTTGGCAGCTTTACTTTTATTTAGGCGTTTTATTAAGTCACCTGAAACTTGATAAACAGCACAACTTCAATTTTTCTGTGTCGACAAAAACAGTACTATTAATAGCTTTAGTTGTATTATTTTATTTAAAACATTGGCCGCAAGAGTGGATGAAAGCCTTGTTAGCTGAGCCGCAAATACTATCTACGGTACGTTTAGTCAATTTACTAATCGTTATTTATGGCATGATGCTATGGATGCGTTATGCTCCACGTTTCTTCACACTAAAATACCCGGTGTTCCTCGGTCAGCATGCTTTACCCGTATTCTCTTTTCATACCATCGTTATTTATTACTTACTACCAGCTACCTATGAATTTACCACTGAAAAGTGGTATTGGGATTTATTAAGCTGCTTGTTTTTTGTCGCTTTATTAGCAATACCGGCGAAATTAGATCAACTTTACCGTAATAAAAAACGTTATAGGATCGTCAACCAGGCTAAATTAAGTAACAGCTAAACTACGATAAATAAAACAGCTCAAGCTCTTTAAGCCCCCCCCATAAATTAAGGTATTAATTAATACCTTAATTTTAAAATACCTTGCCTATAATCAGCCTGCAATGCTTGCTACGCTTTATGTTTTGATATTTTATTAACTGCAAAAATCTCCTTTTTTAACGCTACTGTAAACTTTTGTAAAGTCTGTACCGTATTAAATCAACAGCCTGTAAACTGAGCTGCTATAAATATAAGAATAACGTTCGGCCCATCAAAGAGTAGGTTATGTTTAATGACGTATAAATTTTTACTGCCATTGTGCAGCAGTTTATTTTTGTTGGCTTGTAGTAGCACTTCTGAAATAGACCCAAGCATTAAAGAAGTACCACTGCCAGCGCAATGGCAAAATGGTCAAGCGCTGACAGAGCAAACGTTTGAGGAAAAAGCAGCATTAAGTGCCCAAGACAACTGGCTAGCACAATTAAAAAACCCACAAATACATCAATTAGTTAATAAAGCATTAGTGCATAACCAACAGTTTTCGATGCAAGCTTACTCGCTACAAATTGCTGAACAACAACTGATTATGGTTGGTAGTGAGTTATGGCCAAGCCTAGATTTAGCTTTTAAAAGTGGCCGTAACAAAAACAATCAACCCGTTAGTTACGATAATAGTAATACTCTCAATTTAAATTTAAGTTATGAAGTTGATATTTGGGGCAAGCTATCCGCTGCCGATCGCCAAAGTAATTATAATTACCTTTCACAAAAATCAACATTTGAAGAGTACAAACAACAGCTTGTTGTTGATGTTGTAACAACGTGGTTTGATGTTATTGAGGCTGATAAGTTACTTAAACTTTATCAAAATCGCGTAGCTAACTCTCGTCAAAATTTAGCCATTATTGAAGCCGGTTATCAAGCTGGTTTAAGTGAAGCACTTGATGTTTATTTGGCACGTAATGAGCTTAATAACGAACTCACTCGAGTAGCAGACCAGCAAGTTGCAAAAATTAAAGTTATTCGCCAATTAGAACGTTTAACCGGTGAATACCCTCAAGGTGATTTATTAGTTGAGGCTAACCTTCCCTTATTAACCGATGAAATACCTATGGGATTGCCGTCTGAATTAATCAGTAGAAAACCCTCTTTAAAAGCAAGCTGGTATCAATTACTAGCACAAGATGCAGGCTTAGCTTATGCCCATAAACAGCGCTTTCCCAGTTTAGTTCTAACTAGCTCTATTGGTGATTCAGCCAGTGATATTGGCAACTTGCTTTCAAGCTCTTCGCTTGCTTGGTCGCTACTTGGCAGTATTTCTTCACCTATTTTCAATGCAGGACGCTTAGCCGCGAATGAAGAAAAATCTCGTCTTGAGCTTAAACAAAAAGAACAGCAATATTTAGACACCCTATACAGTGCCTTTAGTGATGTCGAAAACGCTATTTCTACAGAGCAAGGGCTAAAGCAAAGTTACAACACTATGCTAGAAGCCCAAGAAAACGCAAAAATAGCGTCAACATTATCGTTTGAACAATACCAAAGTGGTTTAGTGACTTATACCACAGTGCTTGATGCGCAAAAGCGTGCTTTTGACGCACAAAGCACGCTAATCCAAATAAAAAAGCAACTGATCACTAACCGCATTAATTTACATTTTTCTCTAGGCGGTGACTTCACCACCCCATCACTAGTAACTGAGGCTAAGTAGCATGTCTAATCACCCAAACAATAGCGCCCTTAAAACGACATCCTCTAAAAAAACAATATTGCAAAGAGTATTACTCCCCGCAATTATTAGCGCCATCGCCCTAGTTTTAGTTTGGGTTATTTTTGACAACCCTCCTGAGAGCAATCGCGGAAAACCCTCAAAAGCACCACAAATGACCGTTGCAATACAAACGCTTACACCACAGCCTTATCAAGTGATGGTGCAAAGTTTTGGTACTGTGCAGCCTCGTACTCAAAGCGTACTGTTTGCACAAGTATCTGGACAAATAAACCAAGTAAGCTCTGAGTTTAGAGACGGTGGTTTTTTTGAGAAAGGCGATGTGTTGATGCAATTAGATGACAGAGATCACCGAGCTGAAGTTAACATTGCTCAAGCAAGCTTTATGGCAGCACAGCAAAACTTACAAGAAGAAGGCGCACGTGTACGCCAGGCGCAAGCTGACTGGGAGCGACTAGGTAATGGTAAAGATGCCAGTGCTTTAGTATTACGCCAACCACAATTTGAAGCGGCAAAAGCACAAGTACTATCTGCCGAGGCACAACTTAACAAAGCTAAACTGTCATTAGAGCGTACTAAAATCGTTGCGCCTTATGCTGGTCGTATTTTGAAAAAGCATGTTGATATTGGACAAGTCATTTCAAGCAATACCCAATTAGCCGATATTTACGCGGTCGACTATGTTGAAATTCGTCTACCGATAAAAAATAAAGACTTACCGTTAATGAAGTTGCCTGAAGAATATCGCGATAGCCACCAAAACCAAAATAACGAAACCGTCGTCAGCAATGTTGTGATTACCTCAACATTATTAGGTAAGCAAACATGGCAAGGTAAAGTAGTGCGTACTGAAAGTGCTATTGATGAGCTGTCTCAACAGCTTTATGTCGTTGCACAAATAATTAGTCCTTACGACAGTGAAACCAATAACGCGGCAAAAAACCAAGGTGCACAAATTAAAATAGGCCAATACGTTACTGCAGAAATTACTGGCAGAGTATTAGCTGACTCATTAGTGATACCGAGCAGCGCAATTTATCAAGGCAGCTACGTTTATACCGTTGAAAATGGCTTACTTATGCGTAAAGAAGTTTCTATACGCTGGCAAAATGGTACCGAGTCTATTATTGCCGCAGGCCTAGTCGCTGGCGATGCTTTAGTATTAACACCGTTAGGACAGGTAAGTTCCGGTACGCCCGTTGCTATTGAAGGTGCCGCCTCAAAAGATCAAGCAAATAAAAACCCTAAAACAGGTGAACGAAAAAATAGAAATAAAGACGGAAACCCCAAAAAAGACCGTTCATCAGCAAATAATGATAACGCTCGTAAAGCTAAGGTGAAACAGTCATGATCGCTTGGTTTGCTCGAAATCACGTTGCTGCTAATTTACTATTAGTAACCATTTTACTCGCGGGTTTATTTAGCTTATCAACCCGTATACCGTTAGAAGTATTCCCTTCGTTTGAAACTGATCGTATCAGCGTTAGTGTTTCACTACGTGGTGCAACTCCTGAAGATGTCGAACAAAGCGTTTCTATTCGTATTGAAGAAGCAATACAAGACTTAGAAGGCGTAAAAGAAATCTCAAGTCGCTCTTCTGAAGGTTCATCATCGGTTAGTATTGAAGTAGATACTGGCTACGATCCTCGTGAAATGTTAGCGGATATTAAAAGTCGCGTTGACGCCATTAACACCTTCCCTGCTGACGCTGAAAAACCTATTGTTGCGTTAGCTGAACGTAAACGTGAAGTTATTGCTGTGACAATTTCCAGCCTATACAGCGAAAAAGAAACGCGTGAATATGCTGAAATGGTACGTGACGATTTACTTAAAATACCAAGCATTACTCAAGTAGAGCTTAGTGGCGTACGTAATTACGAAATGACTATTGAAGTATCGCAAGATGTCATGCGCCAATACAATTTAACGATTGCGCAAATATCACAAGCAATTTCAAATTCAAGCACTGATATATCTGCAGGTAACTTGAAAACCCAAGGCGGCGACATTTTATTGCGATCTAAGGGTCAGGCATATCATAAAGACGAATTTGATAAAATTGTTATAAAAACCCATACCGACGGCTCAATTATTCGTTTAGGTGATATTGCACAAGTTAAAGATGACTTTGAAGAAACGCCAGTACGCACTCGCTTTAATGGCAAAACTGCTGCTTTTATTGATGTATATCGCATTGGTCAGCAAAGTGCTATTGAGGTCGCAGACGCCGTAAAAAATTATATTGACGCTAAACAAAGTAGCTTGCCGCAAGGCTTTTATTTAAGCTTTTGGGATGACGACTCACAAGTGGTAAAAAACCGTATTGCCACCCTCACCAGTAGCGCATTACAAGGCGGAATTTTAGTACTGGCATTACTGTCTTTATTTTTACGACCTTCAATCGCATTTTGGGTATTTATAGGTATTCCTATTTCATTTATGGGCGCCTTTATAATGATGCCCGTATTTGGTGTGACCTTAAATATTATGAGTTTATTCGCCTTTATTTTGGTACTTGGTATTGTCGTCGATGATGCCATTGTTACCGGCGAAAATATTTATACTCACCTGAAAACATCAGAATCAGGCGAAGAAGCGGCAATAAAAGGCACTCAAGAAGTCGCAACCCCCGTTACCTTTGGTATTTTAACCACAGTAGCCGCATTTTTACCGCTTGCTTTTATTGAAGGCGCACGCGGCGCATTATTTGCGCAAATTCCTATTATTGTTATCCCTGTACTTATTTTTTCCTTAATAGAGTCTAAGTTTGTTTTACCTTCACATTTAAAAACTCTAAAAATTCGTAAAGAAGGTGATAAAAAATATCGCTTTAGTCAATTACAACAACGCTTTGCTGATGGTTTTGAGAACGCGATAATTCGCTACTATCAACCACTGCTAAATATAGCGCTACGTAATAAAACTTCGACATTATTGGGTTTTATTGGGGTGTTTTTAGTAATTTTAGCGTTAATTATGAGCGGCTGGACCAAATTTATTTTCTTCCCGCGCATTCCAAGCGAAACCATTAGAGCATCAATTACCTTGCCCGCTGGCACCCCGTTTGAAGTCACAAATAAATACGTGATAAAAATGGCCGAGCAAGCGCAGCTACTTAAAGAGAAGTACATTGAGCCATCAACCAACAAAAGCGTTATTTTAAATATTTTAGCCACAACAGGTAGTCGTGGCGGCGCTTCTAACGCTGGTAGTGTTCGCTTTGAAATAACACCGCCTGAATCACGAGAACTCTCAATTAATTCAGCGCAATTAGTGCGGGAGTGGCGCACTTTAATTGGCCCTATTCCTGGCGCTGAAAGCATGACCTTTAGAGCTGAAATAGGTCGTTCATCTAGCCCAATTCAAGTACAGCTAAATGCTACCTCGTTAGTTACGCTAAAAGAAGTCGCCGAACGAGTGAAAGCTCGTTTAGCTACTTACCCAACGGTATTTGATATTGCCGACAGCCTATCTAATGGTAAGGAGGAATTACAGATAGAGCTTACCGAACAAGGGCAAGCATTAGGGTTAACTCGCGTGGGTGTTTCTGGACAAGTTCGACAAGCTTTTTTTGGCTCGCAGGTACAACGTATACAACGCGGTCGTGACGATGTACGTGTGATGGTACGCTTTCCTATTGATGAACGTCGTACCATTGCCGACATTGAGAGCATATTAATTAATACGCCTAATGGCGGCTCAGTACCACTATCTCATGTGGCCATATTAATTGCAGGTAAAAGTCCCTCAACCATTTCACGCGTTGATCGTTTCCGTACCGTTAACGTTACCGCAGATGTTGAAAAAAACAATACTAACATGACTATTTTACAAGCTGATTTAAAGGCCTATTTAGATGAAATCATGGTGCAATACCCTGGAGTGAGTCACTCCCTTGAAGGTGAAGCGAAAGAACAACGTGAATCATTTGGCTCACTTGCTTGGGCATTACTTTTTGTGTTTTTCATTATTTATGCGTTATTAGCCATACCATTTAAATCTTATCTTCAGCCAATTATTGTGATGAGTATTATTCCTTTTGGCATGATCGGCGCGGTGGTTGGTCACTGGATTATGGGCATGACACTTACCATTATGAGCTTACTAGGCATGTTGGCACTCATCGGGGTTGTGGTAAACGATTCGCTAGTGTTAGTCGACTTTATTAATAAAAAGCGTAGCGAAGGAAGGGATTTAATGGAAGCGGTGCTCACTGCTGGCGCTGCACGCTTTCGCCCTGTAATGCTAACCAGTTTAACCACCTTTATTGGTTTAATGCCGTTATTATTTGAACAATCAACTCAAGCACAATTTTTAATTCCGATGGCTGTATCGCTCGGCTTTGGAATTTTATTTGCGACCTTTATTACTTTAATTTTAGTGCCCGTAAATTATCTGATTGTTGAACGATTGATTGCCTTGTTTTCAAATAAAGAACGAGTAACTCAAATAGCTAAATAGCTAAATAGTTAAATAGTTAACACTCAGCCTTAACGCCAACGGCAATACCAATAAAGACAACAGCGTTAAGGCTGACTAATAAATAGATAAAAATTGCCGTTTAGTTAAGCACCAACAAACGAATGACAGAAAATAGTGAAGAAATTGGTAAAAAAATGAGAAAAAGCTAAAATATCTCTTGATATACACAGCAAAAATGCAATACAATCGCCGCGCTGTTAAAGAGCAGCACGCATATTTATCAAATATGTATCAGTACACCTCAGTGGTGGCTATAGCTCAGTTGGTAGAGCCCCGGATTGTGATTCCGGTTGTCGAGGGTTCAAGTCCCTTTAGCCACCCCATCTTTTTCCTGCTTAATGCATCTTCATATTATAAATTATCTATCTCGACCGAAATCACGCATGATTCCGCTATTTCCTGTGCCCGATGGTTCAAGTCCCTTTAGCCACCCCATCTTTTCCTGCTTTAATGCATCTTCATATTATAAATTATCTATCTCGACCGAAATCACGCATGATTCCGCTATTTCCTGTGCCCGATGGTTCAAGTCCCTTTAGCCACCCCATCTTTTCCTGCTTAATGCATCTTCATATTATAAATTATCTATCTCGACCGAAATCACGCATGATTCCGCTATTTTCTGTGCCCGATGGTTCAAGTCCCTTTAGCCACCCCATATTTTCCTGCTTTAATGCATCTTCATATTATAAATTATCTATCTCGACCGAAATCACGCATGATTCCAGTATATTCAATTAACACATTCAATCTGTTTTCATTTTAAGTATTCATTTACCCGAGATGGTTAACTCAAACTTATTTAACTTGAACTCGGATTAAATAATTGAATAGCGTGCTAATATTAAAAAATTCAGATATCACTATCTAGCTAGAAATTTTCAGTACTAGCAAGGTGGATTTGAATCCAACGCGGTTGGTGAGCAAACAGGTGAAATAAATTAAGCTCAGCGAATGTGTTCTTTTAAGGAACGCTTCACTGAGCTTAGAAGATGTAATTAAAGCGACTGGTTAAGGTCGTACTTGGCCATCACCATTAACAAGATATTTTTCTGTCGTTAATGACTCAATACCCATTGGTCCATATGCATGTAGTTTGGAAGTAGCAATACCAATTTCTGCGCCTAAACCTAGCTGTGAGCCATCAGAAAATCGAGAAGAAGCATTCACCATAACAACGGAAGCATCAACTAACTGTTGGAATGATTTCGCTTGTTGTGGGTCTTCAGTACAAATAACCTCTGTATGGTTACTACCAAATTGATCAATATGTTCTATTGCCTGACCAAAATCGTCAACCACTTTAATGGCAATTTCAAGTCGTAAATATTCCTGACCAAATTCATCGGCGTTAAGCTCTTTACCTTGTTCAAAGTAGTTGATGCTATTAGCACAACCATTAACATCAACACCATGTTCTTTAAATTTAGCCGCAACCATAGGAAGAAACGTTGGCGCAACATCTTGGTGTACCAACAAGCCTTCTAACGCATTACATACTCCCGTTCGCTGAGTTTTACCATTTAGCAGTAACTCGAGTGCGGTATTCATGTTAGCGGCTTTATCAACATAAAGATGACAAACCCCTTTATAGTGTTGAATAACTGGGATTTGGCTATTTTCGGTCACAAAATTAATTAACCCTTCGCCACCTCGAGGAATAACGAGATCAATAGTGTCTTTTTGCTTTAATAACTCGGTCATTAAGTTACGATCTGGGTTATCAATCACGGTAATAATTTCTTTTGGTAATTGATACTGCGCTAAAATCCCTTGTAACACCTCAGCAATAGCTAAACTGCTATGTAGAGCTTCTTTACCACCGCGTAAAATAACAGCATTACCTGATTTAATACATAAACCTGCTGCATCGGCAGTCACATTCGGACGTGCTTCAAAAATCATACAAATTACCCCTAACGGGATACGCATTTTACTGATTTTTAAGCCATTGGGTCTAATGTTTTGGTCACGTACCGTGCCAACAACATCAGGTATTTGTGCAACCGTTTCTAAACCAAGCGCCATATCTTCGATACGCTCATCAGTAAGTAGTAGGCGATCAATCATCGCATCACTTAAACCGTTATCTTTAGCAAACGCAATGTCGGTAGCATTGGCTTTAAATATATCAGCGCTGTGTTCACGTAACGCCTGTGCCATATCGTTAAGTAAGTTTGCTTTAGTCTCGCTTGATTGGATTGCCATCAATTTCGCTGCTTTAGCAGCTTGACGGGCAATTAGGGTAATCTCGTTCATTTTGACTCCATTAACGCAACATATTGCTTGGAAAGTATTGGCTCATGCGTTTTATCTAATTGTTCGGAAAAATCTTCGTTATCGCTGTCAGCAACAAAGTTGAGTAAACAGCTACTGTAGTTTGTTTTTACTTTGGCAAGTTTGTCGCCATTATCTTTTCTCAAGAGCACAGTATCACCTGAAGAAAAGTCACCTTTCACGCTAAGCAGGTCTTCTGCTAATAATTCAGTCAATTCTGTATCTTCTAATTGGTACTGATCACTAACAATAAGCTCACCTTGAACACGAGTAGTGTGTCTCATCCAGTGCACACCATCTAACATAGGTTTTTTATAAGGATAAAAATGTGTACCTGGGTTATCACCAGCAATAAGAGTATTAAAACTCTCTTCTTTAAAACCGTTCACGATGTAGGTATCAATACCATGCGATACTGCTTTTTCTGCTGCTTGAATTTTGGTTTTCATGCCGCCAGTACCAACATCACTCGTGGCACCGCCAGCCATGGCATAAATAGTGTCATTAATTTGATAAACATCAGACAGTAACTTTGCCTGCTTATTTATATGTGGGTTTTCATCATACAAACCATCTATATCAGAACAAATAATGAGAGCATCAGCTTTAGCTGCAGTAGCTACCATCGCAGAAAGGTTATCGTTGTCGCCTACTTTCAATTTATCAGTTGTTACGGTGTCATTCTCATTAACGATGGGTAAAATACCGTTACTTAATAGTGCCTCAATGGTATTTCGAATACTTACATAACGATCTCGGTTACGTAAATCGGCATGAGTTAACAACACTTGCGCGGTAGGAAAATCAAACAGTCTATCCCAAGTAGCCATCATTTCAGATTGACCAGCGGCAGCCATCGCTTTTTTAATGGTAATGCTTTTACCTTGCTGGCTCTTATCATTAAAGAGATGAGAACCTGCAGCAACAGAACCTGAAGACACTAAAACCACTTGCTTTCCTGATGCTCTGCACTGAGAAATAAAATGTGCGATGCTACGCAAGTATTGATCACTACAACCGGCTTTATTCGGCGCAATGAGTGCACTTCCCACTTTAATGACGACTTTTTCGAAATTCTTAAAATCCACTCTTCCCCCTTAAATAATCTATGAATTGGTCACTAACATTCCGTTTACTGGACCCTTTAGCTCAACTTAACTCAGCAAAATAAGCCAACCCTAAATTTATCTATACCGCCAAAATTGCACATTAGTACAACCAAGAGTTAATACAAAATATCAGGTGTCGTTAACACAGCTAAATACGATCAAACGTCTACGAGCATTGGCGATTACCGCAATAGCTTAATTTTTTGTTTTAAATTTTTATGCGTAATTAACATAGCGAACAAAGATAATTGTTGTGTTAATTCAAGGTGACCTAGGTAGTCACTTTTTTATCGTGCATAATGAAATAGACAGTACACTAATGATTAGTGTTGGACTTGTTTTTGGTTATTTTCAATAACCCTAGCTTGCTTACTAAGTAAGAATTCAAAAGAAAAAACTGCTTAAAAATATAGGCCGGAACGTAATAGATACCTATGACAGCGCAAAAACAAAGTGTTTCTGAGATGCTGCCGTGTTTAAAGGCATCGCGTATAATATTCAAGGGTTTTTCCTTTTCACAATTTAACTTAGTATACGAATGATACGTATACTAAACATATTTTTTTTAAAGATCAAGTTTTGTTTAAAAAACACTCATGGAAGTAAGGTTTAATCAGCTTTCACTAAAATTGATAGTGTTTAGCACGCTTACCAGATAAACTTCCCATATAAGAATAGCGTTAAAGGTTATATATGATGGAAAAATACGAAGAGTTATTCACTTCACTGCGTAAAATTATTCGTGCAATCGATTTACGTTCAAAAAAATTAAGTAAAGAAGCAGGCATTACTGGCCCTCAACTACTGATATTACAAGAGTTGGCTAGAGTAAAAGGCATAACAGCTAAAGATGTATCAGCCAATATCAATTTAAGCCAAGCAACAGTTACCAGCATACTTGACCGACTAGAAGGTAAGCTATTTATCAAGCGAGTACGTAGCGAGAGTGACCGTAGACGAGTTGCTCTTTTTTTAACACCAGAAGGGATGAGCGCATTAATCAGTGCACCACAGCCTATTGAAGATAGTTTTATTGAAAAGTTTAGTGCACTAAAGGAATGGGAGCAGTCGCAATTACTTTCGAGTGTTGAACGCATTGCCCACATGATGGATGCTTCAGAAATAGATGCCGCGCCGGTACTTAATATTGGTGAGTTGACTACCTCTGTGCAAAGTGAGAAATAACATCGCTTGTCATTAAAGTTACTTTAGGCTGTTATTATCAATAGCAGCCCATATAGTAACTGCTGGCTCAATCACAGCAAGCCTGAAATTAAAACGCCCCTTCACAGACTCACTTGCTTGATCACTGTCCCAAAGCTTTATAGCAAAACATGACGACAGGTTAAGCCCTGCACTACCGTGGTGCTTCTTGCTCCACAATATTACTAAAACAAACAAACATAAAACTTAAACTCTTAATATTAATTACAAGCCATTGAAAAGTATCATTTTAAATAACCATAAAACTAAAAACTTCATGGTGTGATTTTTGCTCTAGGGTAAAGGCAGGATAATAAATACTTATTCCCCTGCCTTTACCCTTTCATCACCTAAGGAGCGACTATGGATTCCATTTTGGTTATTTTGGTTGTATCGCTCACGCTCGCTAGCGTGTTAAATATTATCCTAACTAAATTCTCTATTTCACACATTATCGGTTACATCATTACTGGCACTATCATTAGTAATATTTTTGATTTCAACGGCGAGATTAATAACCAGTCTTTAGATCTTATTGGTGAATTTGGCATTGTCTTTCTTATGTTTACTATTGGCTTAGAAATGTCTTTTGCTCGCTTACATAAAATGAAAGATTTGATCTTTCTTAATGGCTTTATGCAAGTTGCAAGCTGCTCAATTGTTATATTTTCAGTGTCATTTTATCTTTTCTCAATTGCGGCTATTCCGTCATTAGTAGTCGCCTTAGCCTTTAGCTTATCTTCAACCGCGATTGTTTTACCTTATTTAAAAAAATCGAAAGACATCATAACCCCTTATGGGGAAAAGTCTGTCGCGGTTTTAGTGTTTCAAGACTTAGCTATCATTCCTATTTTATTACTGATGAACTTTCTTTCAAATGATGGTGCCCCCTTAAGTGAAGTATTATTAAAAACCATTATCTACGGTGCTGGTATTATTCTGTTTATGTTCACTTTAGGTAAAAAAATAATTGGTTGGTTATTACATTTCTCAGCCAATGTAAAAATGGAAGAAGTCTTTTTAGGCTCGGTATTTACTATTGTTATTGGTGCCTCACTCATCGCCCATGAGTTAGGGTTTACATACTCCCTTGGTGCTTTTATCGCGGGTATGATTATCGCAGAAACCAAATTTCATATAAAAGTAGAGTCGGATATCGCGTCATACAAAGACTTATTACTGGGAGCTTTTTTCTTTTCTATTGGCACCAAAATCAATGTAGATTATTTACTGAGTAACCTTCACATTGTTGTTTTAGTTTTATCTATTGTTATGGCGATTAAAGCCGTTATTATTTATTTTATTATTAAGCGAAAATCCAATAAAAGTGACGCTATAAAGTCGTCAATTGCCCTTTGCCAAATAGGTGAGTTTTCTTTTGCTATTTTTGCGCTAGCTAGCAGTCAAGAAGTGATCAGCGCTGAGTTAACTAATATGCTCATTTTGATTACGGTATTATCAATGATCGTTACTCCTTTTATGATTAATAATATTTATAAAATCGCCAGTGTATTTGTGGTTGAGTATTTTGAGTCAGACAAAATTACTCCCGTACAAGCCAGCAATCACACAATTGTTTGTGGCTTTAGTATTTTAGGGCGCATAGTTGCCAAAGAGCTAACTCGAAATAACATTACTTTTTTCATTATTTCAGACAATTTGCAGCATGTATTGTTAGCAAGGAAACGTGGTTATACCGCTTATTTTGGCCATATAGAAAAAAGGCCGGTACTTGAGTCGTTAAAAGTTGAACAATCAAAAGCCATTATCTTAACGGTAAGTACCATCAATAATAAAAAAATGATCTGCGAAGCCATTTTAGATTATCACGCCGGCGCTAAATTAGTCGTTAAGGTGAATACTATTGAAGAAAAAACGGCACTTAAAGACGTAAAAATCAGCTCATTTGTTCATGCCCAGCACGAAACTGCCATGTTGCTGGTGAAAAAAAGCATTGCTTAAGTATGCCGATCTAAAGGGAAGGTAAAGCAATACGCTGAGTAAAAAAATAATAAACCGTGGCAATTTGTCACAGTTTATTATTTTTTAGATGAGGTAAAATAACGTAGAATAATCGAATGCTGCATTACAGATAAAATACCTCATGAACTTAGCGAGCAAAATTATATTAATTATTACAGTGTTAATTGCTGGCTTTTTAGCCCCTGATGCAATTAACTACACTCAGCAATACCTCAACCAACCTAGTGAAAAACTGAGTATTGAACAATACTGCATGCTTTCAAGCCAACCATGTACGCAAAACTCAGTAAAAATGACGTTAAATAAAGACGTGATTAAACCATTAGTAACCAGCCAGATTACTGTTCAATGGCAACATAGTGAGGCTGAAACCTTACAACTTACTATGCAAGGTTTAGAGGGAGAGCTTGGCACGGTAAAGTACTTACTCAAACGCGTTAGCGACAATAAGTTTCAAGGTAACATTACACTGCCCGTATGCACCTTAGATGAAATGACTTGGCTGGGTCAGTTAACTGACGGTAAAGCCACCGTTTATCCTGCTTTGAAAATGAAGAGATAATATTATGACGCGCCTATTATGGCTTACGCTATGCATTATTTTTGTGCTGGGTTTCACCCTAAAAAGCTATTTAAATTCAACGTCGTTAACAGCCAGCGAAACAACGTCGCCTGTGAGTGGGTTTAACAGCCGTGATATAACACTTTTTGGTGAAAATAATCAGCCCGTTACTTTGTTTACCTCACAAGACACTCGTGTACGCATTCTTTATTTTGGCTTTACTCGCTGCCCTGATGTTTGCCCAACATCATTAGCAATGCTCGCTGCCGCACTGAATAATATTTCGGCAGAAAAACTGCAACAATTACGTCCAACATTTATTTCATTGGATCCTGAGCGAGATGCCGCCGACGCTTCTTATCAATATGCTCAGTATTTTCACCCTATGATTGAAGGCTTATCTGCGCCGTTACCTGTTGTCACCGAGCTAGCTAACCATTACGGGGTTATTTTTAAAAAAACCGCATTAGCTGACTCAACGCTAACTTACACTCTTGACCATAATTCTTACTTTTATTTTGTTAATGCCGACGGTACGCTCATAAAAAAAGTTCCTCATACTTTTTCTCCTGAGCCACTCGTACAAGCAATTAACGATTTATAAAACCTTATTATTAATCACACCTATTTATAGTTACAGGAACACAATAAAATGCCACTCAAGCCGTCTTTCGTTTCAGCACTACTCACAGCCGCATTTATGACACTAAGCACATTATCATTAAGTGCCAGCGAGATTACTGCACCAAGCAACTCAAGTATTGAAATAACCAATTTTTACGCGCGAGCAACACCACCTAACGCAGTAAACAGCGCTCTTTTTGCAACGATAACCAATAACAGTAAACAAATTCGTACCTTAGTTTCTGCAAGTAGTAGCGCAGCCGCAAAGGTTGAATTACATGATGTTATTCATGAAGGTGATGTTATGAAAATGCGCCAAGTAGCGCAAATAGAAATTCCTGCGGAGCAAACGGTAATGCTAAAACCAGGCAGCTTACATATTATGTTACTAAACATAAATAAGCCTTTTAATGATGGCGAAAGCATTGAAGTGACCTTAACGTATGCCAATGGCGACGTTCAAGAACTTATTGTCCCAGTAAAAAAAGTAATGGCTGGCATGCGTAAGCATCATCATTAATAAAAACACCTTTAAAGCATACCAACAGGAGCGCTAGTAACGCTCCTTTTTTATGTCTGTTTGAAACCAAGCACCATTTAAGAGACGTAATTTATTAAAATTATTGCTTGACCTTAGAGTTAGCTCCATACTTTATAGTATGACTACCAAATGGGTTTAACCAAATAACTTAGGATTTAAGCAATGTATAAAATTGGCGACATAGCGAAGCAACTTGGTATATCTGCTGATACGCTGCGTTATTACGAACAGCACAATTTACTACAGCCGGCTGGTAGGAGTGTTTCAGGGTATCGTTTATATGATGAACATAACCTACAAGAAATGCACTTTATTTTACAAGCAAAACAAGTTGGCTTTACTTTAGCTGAGATAGCACAACTACTGTCGATTAGAGTAGATAGCAGCCAATATAGTTGTGGTGATGTAAAATCTTATACTTCAGAAAAACTTCAGCAGGTTGAAAGCAAAATAGCTGAACTCACTAGCATACAAAAAGGGTTGCAACGTCTAGTAAATAGCTGTTGTGGGGGCTCAGAAAAAGCTGAGCATTGTAGTATTCTTTCATCATTGGAGAACGATAAAAATGTTGTTACTCGATAATTTTTGGCAGTTATTTGTACTGTCTGCGCCCTGGCTTTTATTAGGCTTATTTATAGCGGGTGTTATTAATGTTTATTTACCCGAACGTTTTTTAGTAAAGCACTTAGGTAAAGAGGGTTTGTTAACCACTATTAAAGCCGCTTTTATTGGCGCTCCGTTGCCACTTTGCTCTTGCGGTGTTATTCCTGCAGCCATAGGCTTGCGCCGCGCTGGCGCTTCTAAAAGTGCAACAACCGCCTTTTTAGTATCAACACCAGAAACAGGTGTAGATTCTATTTCGGTATCTTATGTGTTGTTAGGGCCTTTTATGGCAATAATTCGCCCTATTGCGGCGATTAGCAGTGCCATTGTCGCGGGTTTATTGGTCGGCTCTGAAAAGTCATCTGATACTCCCAAGCCATCAACAGTTATTTCGAATACGAGTAATGATAACTCAGAAAAACCAAGTACTTGTTGCGCGAGCAAAAAAGCTGAAACTAGCGAACAGTCGAGTTGTGCTAGTGAAAATACAGCACAAAAAAGTACTTTAAATCATAAAGAAAAACTTCAACAAGCTTTATCGTTTAGCTGTACTAAATTATTAGCCGACACGGCAAAATGGTTGATGTTAGGGTTATTCTTTGCAGCATTGGTGCAAACTTATGTACCTGCAGATTTCTTTACCCAGTGGGGACAAGGCATATTAGCAATGCTCGTGGTTATTCTAATTAGTATTCCAATGTATGTTTGTGCTACGGCATCTACGCCAATTGCTGCGGGGTTGCTGTTATCTGGGGTTTCTCCTGGCGCAGTATTAGTGTTTATGTTGGCAGGCCCTGCAACTAACATAGCCACTATCGGTGTCGTTGCAACAGAGCTGGGTAAACGCGCCATGTTCGCTTATTTAGTTGCCGTAATTGGTGTTGCTTTAGCCTTTGGTTACTTAACTGACTTTTTAGTGAGCGAGTATGGTTTTACGGTTGCGCCTCTACTTGGCGAACATCACCATGCGATACTGCCTTATTGGCTTGAGTTTTCAATGGCAGTGCTATTAGCGGCTTTACTATTACGCTTAGTTTTCAAAACTATTAGCACTAAACTGGCCAACAGAGTCACCACACCTAAAAAGAGCTGCTGTGCTAGCGAACATAAACACAGCTAACAAACCGAGTTCAGGTTAATAAATAAACGGTGATAAAACTAAACGTCAGTGCAGCTAAATATAACAATTAGCGCCCTGACGTTTTTTTGCTTACGCTATTTTTTTACCCAATCGCCGTTTGGCATTTGAATATAATGACCCGGTTGGGTTTTCGTTATCGCCTTTTCTCCAGCGAGAGCTGTCACTTGTTGCACGGTAATATTATTTTTTCGCGCTAATTTAATATAAATGCCTTTGCGTTTTTTATTTACATTAGCCACCAGTGCTTCTACATCATCATTACTGACAACCACCCCTAAGTAACCATTAGACATTTCACCCACTAAACCTTGCTGCTTAGCTTGATCAAGTGAAATAGCCCAAGCAGAAAAGGTTATGCCTAATACTCCCACCGCTAACGCAAGTTTGCTAACTAGCTTTTTAAATGCAGTACGAGTAACTTTATTTTCGGTTCTGGTTGTCATGTTAATTAGTTTGCTCATAAGAAATCCTTAAAAAATATCGCTGCTATCACTGAAAATATCATCAAGCTCTTTATCCACTTTAACCCGTATTTCATGGTCAATTTTTAAATTAAGATTGATGGTAATTGGCTCTTTTGCACTTACTTCAACTTGGTGTGTACAGCCACTAAATAATAAAGTCGCTAGTACTATGGTCAGTATTTTTCCCATAAATATTCCTTAATTTTTTTGCAAACCGTTAATCATGTTATTTTCAAGACTATCGGCAATAGTGAGTGACTCTAGCAGCCCAAGCAAATCATAGCTAAGGTTTAAATTTAAATTCACATCATTTTCTAAGTCAGGGTTTCGACCTTTAATCACAGTATCTAACAACATATAACCATCATCGCCCATAGATACCGCCGAATACAAATAATGATAATGTAGATTTTCTAACGCACCAAATGCCAATTTAAGCTCGAGACTACTGGCCTTTAGCTCTTCCACCGCTGGGTTATTAAAAACTTGAATAACCCCATCATCAACATTGTAGAGCTCACCTGCTTCAATAAAAAACTTGTTGCCGTCGGTATATAAAGGTAAATTTCCTGAAACTTTGCCCGTTACCACTATGCCTTGTTTTTTATCTAGCTCAAGTAGTGTTTCTAAGTCTATCGACTCTAGCTGAATATCAACTGAATGTTGCATTTGTAATGGCCACAATGCTTTTTTTATCGAAAATTTACCACCAACAATATTACCGTTAGCATTAACGATGCTGCCACTTAATTGGTCTTCCTGAAAATCAATATTAACGTTAGCGACAAGGTTTGTAATCGGCGTTGCCGCCTCAATTTTAGCAATAGATAAATTAGCTTTGTGGCTATACGCACTATGTGGCTGAGTGGTGATTTTTTGATGTTCAACAAGAAATCGCTGTTGCCAATTAAGCTCCTGTAACCAAAGTCCGTCAAGCTCACCAGTCATATCTTGTACCGATAAATCAACCGTGATTGGTGCATAAACCATTGAACTGCTTTGCAACGAGGTTAATTGTGTATTTAGCTGATAACTCAAGCGTCCATCAATTAAATTTAAGGCTACTGGTAATTTCACTTTTAACGCTAACAAATCAGTAAGCATAATATTTTCAGCATTCAGCTCAATAAATGGCGTTTCAATATTACCGCTAACTTGTAATTGTCCAAGCGGCACCTTATCTGCGTGAATAGCACCACTAATATTTATATTTTCTAAACTTCCCTGAATATTAAGTTCAGCATTTGCTTCGTTAAACTGTAAAATTTGAGCCACTCGTAACTGCTTTACTTGATTATGATTTTGCAAGGCGAGTATCACTTGCTTGTTATCATTTAAGGTAACACGCCCTTGCCAGTGGCTAATTAATTGGCTAATTTTTGTTGTATTAGCGCTGTTATTTGCCTGAGCTTCTTTATCCTTTTCTGTTGGTGTTACTGATGAAAAGCTTAAATTAGCAAGTTGTACCTTAGATTCCGGGGCAAGTAATAACTGCCATTCGTTATCATTTTGCTTAAGTTGACCATAAGCGTGAATGCTTACTTTCTCATGACTAAAGCTTTGCGTCATCGCCAATGATAATTGTGTTGTTAATGAAAACGCCAGTTGCGCAGAATTGCTAAGAGAAAGATTAAATGGCTCACTTTCTTCTTGTTGATAAAAGAGCTCGGCATCGGTTAGCTCAAGTGTAAATGGTGTCGCAGTTTTTGTTCTTAGGGTTAACGCCTCAGTAATGATTTTTTGTTGCGAAAAGTCTATGCGCATACTACCTTGTGGCGTAATACTCAGTTCAGATAAATCATTATGGGTGAGTAAATCACCAAGCAATATGTCGTCAAGCCATTCTGGTAACTGCGCAGAAGACAAGTATTCATTCAGCCCTTGATGTTTAACAACCAATTCAGATGGTTGTGGCAACGTTTGATGAGTCATTTTATTCGCAGATTCAAGTTCTGGTTCAAAGTTAAGCGTTAACACCTCATCAACCAAGTTCATTTGCCAATACAAATTACCTTTAATGGTCAGCAACTTAGAGAGAGAATTTGGTTTTGTTAGCGTACTCAGCGGTTGATATAAAAAGTCATTGCTCTTTGCATTAACGGTTAAGCGATTTTTTTGCCAATGCCATTGTGTAGCAATACTACCAACTAACACCGACTCTTTCGCTATAACCGCGCGAGGTAACACCATATTATGAATTTGTAATAACTCAATAACACTAGCAATATTGGCATTAACTTGCCCCTCAAACCCTGACGTTATCGGTACTAAATTGACAGCTAAAATAGGCGCTTTGTTTTCTGATAGCAGTGATAATATTAATTGTTGATTATCGGCTAGCATTGTACCGTGATAGATAGGACTTTTACTCTTAGACTCGTCAACTCCCTCTAAAATAAATGGTTGATAAGTAAATTCTTTAACCTGAACTGTGCTATCTAAAGAGTAAGCGCTAATAATATTTAAATATTCCTGCATTTGCTGAGGAATACTATTAAGCATATAAGAGGAAGATACACCGTGCTCACCGTTAAGTGTAAATGCCTTACGCCCGGTTATAGACAGGCTTTCAATAGCAACATCTTCAAGGTTATTAAGTTTTATTACTCGGTTGAATAACTGTGCACTAGCGAGGTTCCAGTCAAGTGTCGCGTGTTCAATAGTAAGGTCTGCATAAGGTGACTCTATACAGAGTTTTTCAATAACAACATTAAACTCTCGAGTAAAATTAAATGCTAAGCAACTTACGTTACTGTGATATTGCGCCAAATAATGATTAACCGTTTGTTGAACCAATATTGCACGAGCCAAAAAAGCACCAACAAGCGTAACCGCTAAAAGCAGCAACATTAATAATGTGAATTTAAAAAGGCGCAATAGTCTCTCGCTATCAACAAATAAGTAAAATAAAGACTTCATTAACCTGAGCTCGAGTTCAGGTTTCGTTAGTATATCATCGCCCAATTACAAAAAAGTAAGCTCACTAGATAAAACCACCAACTATAAAAATCTACCTTAAGTTATTTGAACACTCGTCCATAAATTTATGCCATATAACCAAAAACTTATTCCCTAAACTGTCATTACACTATAGAATGGCGGCGATTTTTATATCAATTAAAAAAAACTACTTAGACAGGAGTCAACATGGATTTTTCAATAGTAAAAAAAGCAGCATTTGGTTTAGCTGTAGCAGCATCTTTAACAGCTTGTATGTCTACAGGCCCTGCATTAAAGAGCTCAAACTCTGAAAGCGTAGCGGGTGTTGAAGCACGTTTACCTTACGCTAACTACACTAACTACTACGGTTACGTTGACCAAGGTACTGCACCACAAGGTAAGTACAAGGGTAAAGACGCATACTACCTATACGCATGGGTACCAGCAGCAGTTGACGAAATTGGCGTATCAATGGTTTCTCCAGCAGAAGGCACTCCTTCTGACAGTGATTTCGTAAATGAGTTATTTACTGAACTTCACGAAAGCAACCCAAATAAATTCTTCGATACATACATTGTATTAGATCGTTTAGATATTATTGATAATGCTAAAATCAAAGATGGCGGCAAGTCATTACAAACTTTAACTTACAATGATGACAGCAGCGAGTTACCAGCTAACCCAGGTGGTCAAAGCTACAACTCTTTACTTCGTCAAGTAAGCGACATCAGCAACCCAACTAAAGCGTTAGTACGTGGTGTTTACCGCATCTCTTTCACGTCTTTCCGTGGCGATGTTGAAGGTTCTTTCGAAGCAACTGTAGGTACTAACGTACCAGGCGTTAAAATTGCTTCAAGCCTTGAAGAGTTACACAACTTAGTAAACGAAGGTTAATTTAACTTTCGCTAACTGATTACCAAGACCTAAATATTTAGGTCTTGGTTTATTTTTATACCCCCTTTATTTTCTGCTATTTTTACTTCCCTACAGCTTCAAACACTTTTTTCGTTTTACTTTCTAGCTCAGCTTATTAACCTGAACTCGGTTTAAGAGATATTTAACAAATTGAAATATCAGCAAAAATTACTTTTCTGAACCGATAGCTTGATAGTTTTTCTTCTTTTCATATGATAAGCAAGGCAAATTTCGCGTCAATAGGGAGCTATTGCAAGTAAATTTAACGAAGAAGTTAGGAAAA
>NZ_JAHKPW010000001.1 GCF_018860755.1 Colwellia sp. D2M02
GCTTAAAAATGTTTACCTAGCAGCTACTTTTCCTAACTTCTTCGTTAAATCTACTTGCAATAGGCCAGCTATTGACGCGAAATTTGCCTTGCTTATCATATGAAAAGAAGAAAAACTATCAAACTAGCGATTCAGAAAAGTAATTTTTGTCGATATTTCAATTTGTTAAATATCTCTTAAACTGAGTTCAGGTTAAATAGCGTTAACCCAGTTTAAGAGATTTTTGATAAGGGCACGATAGTGCTCTGGAAAGCGAAAGTATTACTTAACTGGTTATATAGCTGCCATTGAGCTTTGGCAAGGTTAGTAAATGTTTCTTTGGTTGAGCATGGTGCTTGCAGTGCTTTGTTGTAGTACCACAAACCATTAATAAAATAGCTGAACAGTAAAAAGCGATTGCACAAGTCTTTGTTTAATCTATTAAAGCCTTGTTGTTTGGCTTTTTGCTGATACTGAAAAATCACCTGCTCTAGCAGTGACAATGGTAGGTTGTTTATAGCAATTAACATGGCAATATCAAACTCAGCAGGCGCTTTACAGGCATACTCAAAATCAATGAGCCACGAGCGCTGGTTGGCGTCAAGCAATACATTGCTAAAATTAATATCACTATGACAATAAACTTGTTGAAAACCTTGGCTAGCGGGCGTAATTAATAAATCTAACTGATCGGATATTTTTTGAAAAGTTGCGCGTAAGTCCGGGCTAATCTCAGCAATTAGTAATTGCTCAATATGCTTGGGAATACTTAATGGGGGTATGCTATTTATAGCTTTTTTAGTAGTCGCAGTATGGCTAGCTGTTGGAACATTTGCTTGAGATAAGTTATGTGAAAGTAAGCCATGAAACTTCACCATTAACTCAATACTTATCGCTATTTTATCAAGTAGCGATAAATGGGAATCAGTTAAGTTATCACCTTGTATAAACTCACTGATAACCCACTGTTGATCATGATAAATAATAGCAGGAGCTAAGCCCTCTTTAGCCAAAACCTTGCTTAAATAGACCTCAGTAGTCAATAACTCACTAGATACTTTTTTAGCAAAAAAATCATGATCGTTAGTTGTTACTTGAAAGCATTGATTACTATAGCCACCCTTTACGTCAGTAACTTTACTAATGTGAGTAAAGCAGGGTAGCGCTTGTAGACTTTTAAGCAAAAGAGCCATCATTGGTACTTTGTATTGTCTTTTGTTCGCTTTTTAATAATTTACGCCATTTAGCATAGCCATAAAACGCCACGCACGTAAAAATAATAAATAGCAATGCGGTAGGGTATAAAGCTTTTTGTAAATAAAGATAAATTGAAACAAGGTCAATCACAATCCAATAAATCCAATTTTCTAACACTTTTTGTGCAATTAAATACGTTGCAAAAACGGCATAAACCGTGGTGAAAGTATCTAAATAGGCAAAATCTGCATCGGTGTAGTTTGCCATGACGTACCCTAAACCAATAGACACTACTGCTAATATTGAACAGGCCTTTATGTGCCAATTAATATGCCATGACATGACCGTGAAATTTTGTTCGATATTGTTTTGCACCGAAGAGTCGGCGGTATTAAGCGCAGGAGCATCAGTAGCTGGTGGTGTGCTTTTACGCCATATCCAGAAACCATAAACTGCCATGGCTAAATAGTAGGCATTAAGCGCGCTATCCATGAGTAATAGATATTCGTAAAATATATAAGTATATAACGCAGTACTGATAAAAGCGGCAGGCCAGCACCACAGTGAACCACGAGCAGCTAAAACAACATAGGCCAAAGACAGTAACATGGCGAGCCATTCTAGGCCCGTAATGCTGATTAACGACTCAATGACTTTAGGTAAGGTTTCAGTGATAAAGGCAGTCATTAACTTTCTGCTTCAACTTGCGAGCGATCGCCGTTGATAAACTTACAGACGAACACAGCAGCTCCTGTTGTTTGGTGAACATGCTTAATTTCAG
This sequence comes from Colwellia sp. D2M02, assembly GCF_018860755.1. GTDB lineage: Bacteria > Pseudomonadota > Gammaproteobacteria > Enterobacterales > Alteromonadaceae > Colwellia > Colwellia asteriadis. The sequence goes on from NZ_JAHKPW010000001.1 coordinate 1,958, forward strand.
CCATCACATTGCTCACCGCTAAGTCGTAATCACCAAAAACTTGCGTACTCATGCCATTAGTGACGACTTTCAACCCTTCAACTAAACGCAACCGTTTAATAAACGCCCAGATTTCAGTTTTATACTGCTCTTCTGCTAACGGGTATAAACTCAGTTCGATTGATATTTTCATAACTAACCTTATAAAATTTTTTAAGGGGAGAAAACACTCCCCTGAGTTCATCATAATAAATTGGTCACTATCAGTAACCAGTGATAAGTTTAAAATTGGTAATTTAACGTTGCACCAAATACTAGTGGCTCAGATAACTGAGTATGCGCTTTCGGTGTGTAGCCGTCACGCGAATCATTATCAAAGTAAAAACCACGGTTTGCGTACTCTTCATCTGTTAGGTTACGACCCCAAAGTTTAATTTGCCAGTTATCCTGGATATAAGAAACAGATGCATTGAGTAAGACCACTGATTCAGATTTGATATCTTCTTCTGGAATGGTTGCGAAGCTACCGTCATAGCCATAATCAAAATAGCGCGTGTCAGAGAAGTAAAATTCATCTTTACCATCAACAGATAAATTAAATAACCACTCATCTGTAGGTTGATAGTTAATACCTACATTAAATTGATAGCTAGGTGCATGTGACTGTTCAGCACCGGTAAGTGAATTTTGGTTTGCATCAGTGAATTCATTAAATTCTGTTTCAAGTAACCCTAGTGAGCCATAAACATTAACAGAGTTATTGATAGTCCAAGCTGATTCGATTTCAGCGCCGTAGTTACTACCTGAAGTGGCATTACCTAAATAACTAACAAACGAAGTGCCGTTGCCTTCTTTAGTAACTCTTGAGCTATTTACTTGCATATCTTCACGATCCATATAGAAAAGTGCAGTACGGACGAAAGCATTGTTGTCTAATAAAGTGATTTTATAGCCAAGCTCATAGTTCATTAAATATTCGGGGTCAAAGCTGCGTAGGTCTTCAGGCAAAGAGCCATCAGTATTATGTCCACCAGCTTTATAACCACGGTTAATAGAGCCATACCAAAGACTATCTTCTGTACTTTGGTGGCTAAGGACTAACTTACCACCAATCATAGTATCGTTAATGTTGTCATCAAACTGATCTGAATTACCATAATCAGCATGATAGTTTTCAATGCGTAAGCCAGAAACTAGCGTCCAACGTTTGCTTAGTTTTGTATCTAATTGAGTATAGATAGCAAGATTGGTACGCTCATTGGTTGAGGTGAAATCAAAGTTTTTGCTATTGTTATCATTTCTCGTATATTGACGGGATAAATCTTCATTATCTTGCTTATAGAAAACACCAGCAACCCAGCTAGTACTGCCATTAAAAATTTCTTCTCCCTTATTAGATAATACACGTAATTCAGCGGTCGTAACCGATTTTTCACGGAAGTAATGGTCGGTAGAGCTAAACTCCCAGTAGGCAAAGTCGGGGTTAATATCAGGATTAATCGCTGGGTCTGAAATACCGGCATACGCCCAATCTTCATCGTAGCCGTAAGCTAAATCTGAATTTGCACTGCTAATAAGTCCGACCAAAGTGACTGTGTCTAAACCTTGATAGGTGAATTTAGCTGCTAACGCCGAGGTTTTTTGGGTGTCAAAGCCTGGTTCGTCAGAAAGGGTGTTGCGGTTGTTGTCTAACGAAAATACATCGTAGCCATTATCAAAATCAAAGTGAAATGCACTTAAGTCAATGGTTAAGTCATTACTTGCTTCAATCGCTAGTTTAGCGCGGGCGGTAAATTCGTCACGATTATTTGTATCTTTAACATTAAGGTGAGTATTTTCAATAAAGCCATCGCTGTCATATTTATTAACGGCTAAACGGTAGTTAACAGCATCACTAGCAGGCCCTGATAATGCAACGCCTAAGCCGTAGCTATTATAGTTGCCCGCATCAAATTGCATGCTACCTTCAAAGTCTTCAGTAGGCGCATTGGTGGTGATGTTTATTATACCAGCTAAGGCATTAGCACCAAATCGGGTGCCTTGTGGACCACGAAATACTTCTGCTTGGCTAACATCAAATAATGAAGCAACGCTACCGATACCGGTAAAATCGACTTCATCAATAATTACGCCAACCGAAGGATTAATGGGCTCTTGAAATTGACTACGCTCGCCAATGCCGCGAATTTGATAGTAACGCGCACGCTGTGAGCCACTGGCAAAATTAACGTTGGGCGTTACAGCAATTAACTCTTCTAAATGCTGAGCGTTACGCTGCTTAATATCGGTATCAGTTAATATTGATAAAGAGGTAGGTGTTTTTTGTAAACTTTGCTGGCGAAAGTCACTCTTAACGGTAATGGTTTCAATGTCATCTTTTTGTGCTAACGTATCATTAGCTAAGGCATTGAAAGTAAAAGCACTATATAAACTGGTGGTAACGGCTAACGCGGTAATTGAACGGGTAAAAGTCATAAAAACTCATTAGTTGTATCAAAATAGTATTAAAACAGGCTAATAATTTTTCAAGGCTAGCCCGAATAGAGTTATTATTCTAACAAATAATAATCAGATAATCTTTTTATTGTTAAATGGCTTAGGTATATTCATAGCGTATTTTTATTATTTATTTAGCGAGTAATTATGTTTCCTAATTGGCAATTGGTGTTGTTAAGCTTGGCTTATATCGGCTTATTGTTTTTAATTGCTTTTTTGGGAGATAAATACCGTCATCAATTAGCTAAAAAAAGCCAAAGCATCCTTTATGCGCTAACCCTTGGTGTTTATTGTACTTCTTGGAGTTTTTTAGGCACTACCGGGCAAGCCTCAACTAATTTACTCTCCCATATCCCTATTTATTTAGGTCCTATTTTACTGTTTGTTTTTGCGTGGCCGTTTATACAGCGCATCATTCGGGTCAGTTTAAAACTGCATTTAACCTCTATTGCCGACTTACTAGCTGCGCGTTTTGGTAAGTCACATAATCTAGCCATACTAGTTACCTTAGTGGCTTTAGTTGGCACTATGCCTTATATCGCTCTGCAACTTAAAGCCATGGTTTACTCGTTTCAACAACTGCAAATAGAGCAAAGCTTAAGTAGCTGGCACATTGGCTTAGTGGTGAGTTTAATGCTGGCGGTATTTACGGTACTTTTTGGTATTAGACATATTGATGTAACAGAGCGCCATCCTGGGGTAATGCTTGCCATTGCTTTTGAATCTTTGGTTAAGTTAATTGCGTTTTTAGCGGTAGGTATTTTTGTTTGTTTTGTTTTATTTGATTCTCCAACAGCCCTATGGCAAGACGCTAATGCCAGTGCTTTGCTCGACCAGCAATTCACGGTTGATAATGTTACCTCAATGTTTGCCATGCTGATTATTGTGATGGCGGCATTTTTATCATTACCACGTCAGTTCCAAGTGATGATTGTTGAGCTAAAAGATCAGAAAGATACTTGGTTGAGTCGCCGAGTTTTTCCGCTGTATTTATTAGTTTTTGCCTTTTTTGCTGCACCGCTAGGTTTAGCTGGGCAAATGCTGTTGGGTGACACTGTTCCGTCAGATACTTATGTGCTGTTTTTACCGGGTGTTGGCGATCAAATGTGGTTGACGTTATTTGCCTTTTTAGGGGCGGTATCGGCGGCGAGTTCTATGGTGATTATTTCTTCTATTGCGTTAAGTACTATGCTCAGTAACGAAATTGTTTTTCCTTTATTGTATCGTCGTCAAAAAGTGGCGCAAACAGATTATGACCAGTTTAGAAAACGCTTATTAAATATACGTAAATTTTTAGCGTTACTAGTAATTTTACTCGGCTATAGCGTATTTATTATGGCCTCTCCAGATACATTATCTTCGTTAGGTGAAGTGGCTTTTGGTGCTTTTGCCCAACTTACTCCGGCATTAATTGCAGCGTTTTATTGGCGACGAGCCACTCTTGTTGGTGTGTATGGCGGTATTTTAGTTGGTTTCATTTTATGGTTATCACTAAACTTTTTACCGCAGTTTGGACTGTATGGTTTGCCGTTTGCCGAAGGTCTTTTTCCTGCCAAAACAACCGCTACCTTATTTAGTTTAGGAGCAAATATTATTGTGATGTGGTCACTATCACAAATTAGTCGACAAAGTGTGCAAGAGCGCGTGCAAGCGTCATTATTTTTAGAATGGAAATCACCACATTTATTAAAAGTAGAAAAAAAGCGTCAGTTAGATGTGAAAGAACTAGAATTGCTTGCCTCGCGTTTTGTTGGGGTAGAAAAAGCCAAAATTAACTTTAGTTTGTTTTTATCATCTCACGATAAAAAGCAACTTGGTAATGTCACCTATAACCAGTTGCTACTGCAACATACGGAAAGTACCTTGGCGACTGTTATGGGGTCATCATCTGCGCGGTTAGTATTGTCATCGGCTCTAGATGGTCGAGATATCGCTTTAGATGAATTAGCTGTTTTAGTGGAAGAAGCCTCAAGCCAACGTCAGGTTTTTTCGCAAAATTTACTGCAAAGTGCGATTGAAAACGCTAGTGAGGGCATTTCGATAGTAGATGAAAAACTATGCTTAGTAGCATGGAATAAAAAATACCTCGACTTATTTGATTACCCCGCCGAGCTTATTTATGTCGGTAGCCCTGTATCAGCACTGATTCGTCATAACATTCAACGAGGTTTATGTGGCTCTGGTGATATTGAGTCGCAAGTAAACAGACGCTTAGACTTTTTACGTAAAGGCAGTCCGCACAGCTCTGAAAGACAGCAAGCCAATGGTTTAACCATTCGAATTGAAGGTAACCCGTTACCTGGTGGTGGTTTTGTTATGCTTTTTTCAGATATTACCGCCTACCGTCAAGCCGAACAGGTGTTAAAAGAGGCCAATTTAGATTTAGAAACACGAGTTTACGAGCGTACTTTAACACTAGCAAAAACCAATGAAGCACTGGCAAAAGCCCATGAAAAAGCAGAACAAGCTCATTTAAAGAAAAGCCAATATTTAAAAGCCTGTAGTCATGATTTAATGCAGCCACTTGAAGCAGCTCGGTTATTCACTTCAGCACTTGGTGAGCAAAGTAGTTTAACGAGCGAACAACAACGACAAGTGAGTAATATTGACCGCTCATTAAAGGCTGCGAATGACTTACTGGCCGATTTAGCTGAAATAGCCCGTTTAGAAAGCGGGAATATTAAACCGCAAATGAAAGCGTTCCCGTTAAATGAGCTTTTTGACGAATTAGCGCAAGAATTTTCAGCGCTGGCTATTGAGCAATCAGTTGAGTTTCGTTTAGTACCAACTCAGGCCTGGATTAAATCTGACCGCCACTTGCTTAGGCGTATTATTCAAAACTTAGTGGGTAATGCTTTTCGTTATGCGAGCCCAGGTAAAGTATTATTGGGCGCACGTGTTTTTAACGAACAAGTGGTTATTCAGGTGCTCGACAATGGACCGGGTATTCCTATTGATAAACAAGGGGTAGTCTTTGAGCAATTTACTCAATTAAATAGCGCGAATAACCAATCAGGTCGTGGCTTAGGTTTAGGGCTTAATATTACACAAAGTTTAGCGTTTTTAATGGGGCACTCGTTAAGCTTACGCTCTAAAGCTCAGCAGGGATGTAAGTTTTCAGTGTATGTTGAGCAAGCTCAAGCTGTGATTAATCCTATACCGGTTAATAACCCGATATTTAATGTGGCGCTGAAAGATATTACGGTACTTTGTATTGATAATGATCCCGATGTATTAAGCGGCATGGTTGAACTCTTGTCTGCGTGGCAATGTAATATTCTTGCTGCTGATTCTCGTGAAAGTGCCTTGCAAGAATTTGCTAATCACATGAATGAAATAGATATTTTACTGGTCGATTATCAATTAGGTTTTAGTGAAGGCAAGTTAACGGGTCAACAAGACGACGGTCTAACGCTAATTAAAGATATGCGCAGCCAATGTCACCATTCGTTACCGGCCATTCTTATTACCGCGACAACCGAAGAAGGTATTGAAGATAAAGCAAAAAGTTATGAAGTGGGTTATATGCGAAAGTTGGTAAAACCTGCAGCACTGCGCGCTATGATGAGTGCAATGTTAGCGAAAAAACTACAAGCAGATTATGTGGGGTATAGTTAGGGTTTATACCGGTAACCATTCAAAGTGCGTGATTTCAGCGGGAGTTAAAAGTGCTTTAGTAACGATTTTTTTGAACTATGTTACTGTTTTTCTGTCAGTATTAGGGCAGCATTATTATCAAAGGAAAGAGAGTTCATGCCGTTATTTCATTACCGTAAATTTTTTACTTTAGCTAGTTTAGCCATCATCACCGCTTTTACTGTGCAAGCAGCAGACAAAGACGACCATTTCAATGAAATGACCATAGCTACACCTTACCCTTTAATTCAAAGTGTTATTGCAGCAGATTTATTAATTAGTGAAGGGAAAGAGTTAGTAACCTTTTCAATAGATGAACATAAAAATCGTTGGTTGATGATTTATGCTTACAATGGCGTAAGTAAACAATACGAAGTGAAAGAAAAGGCCATTCTTCCTAAGAAATTTCACCATTTTGATTTAAGTGAAACCCAACAAACCTTAGCGGGTAAAAAGCAGCAAAACCTTTATTTTACTTCAGCTAATGCCTTGTATCGTTATCAAGCCGGACAATTTGTACCGCTAACACAATACAGCTCTATTTATTTACAAAGTGAAGCTGAATTTATACAGCGCGGCAACTTTGTTCAAGACTTAAATGATGACGAATTTGCAGACATCATTGTAACTGACTTTAAAGAAACACTATTACTGCTAGGTGCAGCTGACAATCAATTTACTAAACAGTCGTTACCCATTAAACCACGAGTAACGATTAACGGTATGGGAGCTAACTATGCGCCAATAAAGCTCTATTTTAGTGATGTCAATTTTGATAAAAAAACAGATATCGCTCAAGTTGGCGACGGTGAAATTTTTATTTATACGCAGCTTAATAATGGCCAGTTCTCGCTCTTGCCAACCATTATTAATGTTAATGACACCATCAGTGGTTATGAATGGTGGACCAAAAAAGATGACAGTGGTGAACAGCTTGATCAAAGTAACTTAGTTTACCGAAAGTTAGACGAATTACGTGATGTTAATGCTGATGGTATTACTGATATGGTCGTACGATACACTAAAGCCTCAGGGGTACTTGATCGCGTTAACGATTATGAAATTTATTTAGGTAAAAAGCAGCAAGACGAATTAATTTTTTCTACGAGCGCTAATAGTGTTATTCGTGCTGAGGGCACTTTAACAGGGCTACAGTTTATTGATATTGATAACGACAAAAAGCTTGAAGTACTCTTATCGGGTTTTGATATTGGCTTATCACAAATTATCGGTGCTTTAGTGGCAGGCAGTATTGATCAAGATGTTTATATTTTTAAAATGAATGCCAGTGATAACTATGAAGAAAAACCTAATATTAGCAAAGAAGTAGAGTTGAATTTTAGTTTAACCTCTGGGCAAAGCGGTAGTGCGATTGTTCAATTAGCTGATATTACTGGCGATGGTCTTAAAGAACTTATTTTGTCTGAGGATGACGATGAATTACTGATTTATCGTGGCCAAGCAGGTAAAAAATCCTTTGCAAAACGTAGTCGTTCTTTTGAAACATTATTACCTAAAGACGGTAATTTGGTGAGTGTTACCGACCTAAATAATGATGGTAAAGAAGATTTGCTAATGAACTTTTCCAACTTAGACGGCAAAGACAGCAAAAACAAGTTTAAAATACTACTTGCGCAATAAAGTAACACCGGCACATGCAGCAAAAAATAATTGATTATCACCAAGATGAAGAATGTGACTGGGTAGCACGATTAGCCTGTGGACACTTTCAACATGTTAGGCACAAGCCGCCGTTTATTAATAGGCCTTGGGTAGTGACCTTAGCGGGTCGAGAAGCGATGTTAGGTTATGAGTTGTCGTGTAAAAAGTGCGACCAAGGGGCGATAAGGGATTTTGACGAGTAACCAATAAAAAAGCCAATGCGTGAGCATTGGCTTGGTTTTGAATTACGCTTAACTCAAAATTTTATGGCTGATACATAGACTTATAAAAATACGTCTTGTAGTGGTGGCACAACTTGTTTTTTACGGCTAAGTACGCCGTCTAACCAAGCTCTACCGTTGTTTAATTTAACGCCAAAAGCCTGTTCGGCAATGGTTTCATCATCACTCACTACTAAAAGTTCAGAGCCTTCTTTCATGATGTCAGTTAATAATAAAAATACGCTATGACGACCGCCTTCTGCTTTTAATGCGGCAATATCCGCAGCTAGCTCGTCTTTAATATCGTCGAAAACACTTAAGTCGATAACTTCTAATTGACCAATGCCAACTTTATTACCGTTCATGTTGAAATCTTTAAAGTCACGCTTTACTAAATCACGTACTGGCGTACCTTCAACAGCAGATTTAACTTTAAACATGTCCATGCCAAGTTCTTTGTAATCTTCAATACCAGCAATTTCAGCTAAGGCTTCAACACACTTAATGTCAGCGGTAGTACAGGTTGGTGATTTGAAAATTACCGTGTCGCTTAAAATAGCACACATCATAGCACCAGCGATGTTTTTAGGAATTTCCACATCGTGAAAGTCATACATCATTTTAATGATAGTGTTAGTACAACCTACAGGGCGCACCCAAATTTCAAGTGGAGTAGAGGTAGTTAAATCACCTAGTTTATGGTGATCAATAATGCCTAAAATGGTTGCTTCATCGATGTCATCAGGGGCGAGTTCAATATCGCTGTGATCAACAATATAAACACCGTCGCCGGCATAGCTGGTTTTAAGCATAGGTTGCTCAAAACCAAACTTATCAAGAATAAACAGTGTTTCAGGGGTTAACTCACCTAAACGTGCAGGAAGCGTTTCCTCACCTAAAGTGGTTTTTAAATATGATAACGCGATAGCTGAACAGATTGAATCTGAATCAGGGATCTTATGACCCACAACATAATTTGGCATAAAAGTGCTCTCCTTTAATTTGGCGCTATTCTAGCAAACTATGTTTTGTTTGGGTATGGACTTTAGTCTGGAATTTATACAAGTTTCTAAGCGTGACAATTCTTGTGTAAATTGTTGTTAATATGCAGAGGTTAGCAAGCGACTTAAGAAACTAATGTACTAATACGGTAAGCCAACGGCCCAATAAATAATAAACCAAGTATAGTTACAAGTAAGGTGATTAAAGTTTTAATGTAATTAGGTGCCTTATGATCATCATTCAAATAACAAGCGCAATTTACCTATAACTCGATGAACTGCTGCATCTGAAACACAGCGTTCACGCCAAACCTTTTCGTTAAACTTTATGCTGCTAGGCTATAGCAGAACACTACCTAGCGTGTCATTTACACCAGATTGGTTTATTGTTGCCACACTCACTCTAGGTTTTGCGATGTTATCTCTATTGGTTAGTTTTATACCTATATCAAAAGTGTTGTCAAACGACCCTATTAGCGCTTTACGTAGTGAATAAATATCACTCACTATTAAAAAACTAGCAGATTGGAGACATTAAAAAAGCCTTACAGTTGTAAGGCTTTTGGTTTTTTAAATGCTATTTAATGAAGTGGTTACTGATAGTAACTCAAACATTTTTCAACTTCGTTTTTAGAGCCCATGATCACTTCAACGCGTTGGTGAATGCTATCGGGTTCAATATCCATAATACGGCCAGTACTCGTCATGGCCAAACCGCCCGCTTGTTCAAGTAAGAATGCCATAGGGTTTGCTTCATACATTAAACGTAGTTTATGGGGTTGATCTGGATTTTTGCTATCGGCAGGGTAGGTAAAAAGGCCGCCGCGGCATAATACGCGGTGTATATCACCAACCATAGCGGCAATCCAACGCATATTAAAGTTTTTACCACGAGGACCTGTGCCGCCCGCAAGTAAGTCATTAATGTAGTTTTTCATAGGCGCTTGCCAAAAGCGTTGGTTTGACATGTTAATAGCAAATTCTTGCGTATCGGCAGGCACCTGAACATTGCGCTCTACTAATAAATAGCCGCCATGAGTGCGGTCTAGTACATAAAAATGAGTGCCACTACCTGTGGTCATAACTAACATGGTTGACGGGCCATAAAGTACGTAGCCAGCACAAACTTGCTTGTTGCCTGATAGTTTGAACATATCATTATCACCGGCTTCAATACCCGCAGGCGCTTCATGAATCGAAAAAATAGTGCCGATAAGTGAATTTATATCAATGTTAGAGCTACCATCAAGTGGGTCAAATGAAACAATAAACTTGCCTTCTTCATTGCCCGCTACCGCATCATCTTCTTCTTCTGATGAAATGGCTTTAACAAAGCCAGACTCTAATAAAATATCTTTAAATAATTCGTTGGCAACTACATCTAGTTTTTTTTGAATTTCACCTTGAATGTTTTCATCTAAGGTTGAACCCATTAAGCCGCCTAAGTGTGCTTGGCTAACACGAAATGAGATCTCTTTAGTCGCGGCTAAAATGGTTTTAATTAATGATATTAAATCCAGTGGAACATTATCTTGGCGTAAAGCTGGGGCTAGTCGTTGCATTGGGTTACCTAATTGCTTTAAAGTGAGTTATTTACTTTTATAAAGTTTGCCAAACATAACGGCAGACATAAGTTTAATTGCTGAAAGTTTTTGTGAAATAATTCACGGGTGCTTTCACGGCTAATTATAACAAGCTTAGGTGCTCTTTTAGTAGCCCCCTAGCTTATTTAATCGGTATTTTTAATTAATAGTGTCATGTTTAGTGTAGCGTATAGTTTTGCTACCTTTTGCATTGAAGGAATTTAAATGAAATTTGTTTGTCGTGTATTTTTGTTATTTACTTGTTTAGTGCTTTCTGCCTATGCCAAGGTTGATTTTAAAGATTTTGTTAAGGATAAAACACTACAACAGGGCTACTTTTCTTTTTATCATGATGTTGATGAAGGTAAAGTGTATTTGCAAATAGAGCAGTTTGAACAAGAATTTTTATTTCAATCAAGCTTACCACATGGCATTGGCTCTAATGATATTGGTTTAGATCGCGGTCAATTAGGCGATACGCGCTTGGTGCAGTTTGAGCGAGTAGGCAATAAGGTTTTTTTAAGACAGCTTAACCCTTATTATCGTGCAGACTCGAGTAACCCGTTAGAGCAAAAAGCTATTGATGAAGCGTTTGCCAGCTCGATTATTTGGGGCTTTAGTGTTGCTGCAACAAGTAATGATAAGTCAGGGATTAGTAAGGTATTAATTGATTACACGCCTTTTTTACTGTCAGATATTCACAATATTGCGAGTACTTTGAAAAAGCGTAAACAAGGTAGCTTTAAAATTGATGCCAGTCGTAGCGGTTTATACCGAAAATTTAGCAAAGCTTTCCCTAATAATACTGAATTAGAGGCTACGGTAACCTTTAAAGGTACGGGGGCAGGCAAGTATTTAAAGTCGGTCACTCCAGATGCAACTGCAGTGACGGTAAACTTACATCACTCGTTAATAAAGCTACCAGACGAAAACTATCAAACCCGAGCGTTTCACCCTTTTAGCGGCTTTTGGTCAATTGCTTATGCAGATTATGCCAGTGCTATTGATGAACCTTTAATTAAGCGACTGATTCCTCGTCACCGTTTAGCGAAAAAAGATCCACAAGCAAAGCTGAGTGAAGCGGTTGAGCCTATTGTTTATTATCTTGATGCAGGCGTCCCTGAGCCTGTGCGTACTGCGCTTATTGAAGGCGGCATGTGGTGGCAACAAGCGTTTCACGATATTGGTTATAAAGATGCCTTTCAAATAAAAATGCTACCTGCCGATGCTGATCCTATGGATGTGCGTTACAACGTTATTCAGTGGGTACATAGAGCTACTCGTGGTTGGTCTTATGGCGCGTCGGTTATTGATCCACGCACAGGTGAAATCATTAAAGGTCATGTTACGTTGGGCTCTTTGCGCGTACGACAAGATTATTTAATTGCCTTGGGTTTAACGTCTCCGTTTACTGATAATAAAAGTGCACAAGAAACTAATACCGATGCGATGAAAGCGATGGCGCTTGCGCGAATTCGACAATTATCAGCACATGAAGTGGGCCACACTTTAGGGATTGCCCACAACTTTGCTGCTAGCGTAAATAATCGGGCTTCGGTTATGGATTATCCACACCCATTTATAACTTTAGACGAGCACGGCGAAATTGATTTATCGCAAGCCTATAAAGAAGATTTAGGGGCGTGGGATAAATACGTCATTGCTTACGGTTATGGTGATTTTCCTGCTAAGAATGGTCAAAATGAAGCCGACCAGCTTGCTGCGTTAGTTGCACAAACGAAAGCGCAAGGCTTATTGTACGCCTCAGATCCCGATGCGCGCCCCAAATCTGGTGCGCACAATACGGGGCATTTATGGGATAACGGCACTAATGCTGCCCAAGAGTTAACACGAGTAATGGCGGTACGTAATAAAGCGTTAACGAACTTTGGTTTAAACTCTATTGCGTTAAATACACCATTGTCGGAGTTAGAGCAGGCGTTGGTGCCGATTTATAACTTTCATCGCTATCAAGTTGAAGCGGCTGCTAAATTAATTGCCGGTGTTAATTATAGTTACGAAGTAAAAGTGGCAGAACCAGCAAACTATGATGTGAAAGCGGTTTCAGCAGCTATCCAGCAACAAGCACTGAGCGCATTATTATCAACATTAGATGCTGATTTTTTAACTTTGCCTGAAGCTATAATTAGCCTTATTCCACCTAAAGCTTATGGTTATGCTCGCAATCGAGAAAGTTTTGCTTCGCAAACGGGATTAACTTTTGATCCTGTCAGTGCCGCTCAAGCCAGTGCAAAACATACCTTAGCACTACTTTTAAATCCTCAACGTTTAGCACGTTTGCAACAACAAGCGATGCGTTTTCAGGCAGAAAGTCGTCGTGATAAAAGCGCAGAAGCTATTTTTTCAGTCAAAGAGCTTATTAATCAGGTAGTGAATAACACCATTAAAAAGCAACCTGCAACAGGTTTGGAGTTATTAGTTCAACAACGTATTAACCAACAAGTTGTTGAGCAACTATTAACGCTATGGCATCAAGCAGATGTAGTCACTGAAGTACGTAGCGAGGTTTATGCGAGCTTAAAAGCGCTTGAAGAGTGGTTAGATGATAATAACGATAGCCGTCGTTATAAGGCTCTCGCAACGCAATTTATTTTACTAGAACAACAAATTGATTTTAGCTTAGAGCGCAATAAAGCTGCAACGCCAGCGAGTGAAATTACCATGCCGCCGGGCTCTCCTATTGGTGGTTAACTTAAGAGAGCGCTGCTGTTAATTAATGATTGTGATAAAGCATAAGCTATCGCTTATGCTTTTTGCGCCGTTGTTACCGCAGGCGTTTGAGTAACAATGCTTTGCGTTACGATGGTTTCAGTCTGTATTTGCTTTTTCGCTTTGGCTTTTGACAATACGACTAAATTACCTAATAACATTAACAATAAGCCAACAACGGTATAACCATCCCAAATAAAACCTTCAACAAAGGTAGAAATAATTACCGCCACGGCAGGAAACATAATCGTTGAATACGAAGCTTTATGAGCACCAATACGGTCAAGTAAGGTTAAGTAGCAGCCAAACGCGATAACCGAGCCAAACAACGATAAGTAAAGTAACGAGCTTATGTACTCTACGGTATAAGCGAAGTTAAACTCTTTGCCACTGAGCAGCGCCATAACAAACATAAAAATACTGCCATACAACATACCCCAAGCGGTTGCAGGTAATACTGGCATATTCATTTTTTGGTTTTTCATTGAAAGCATGTTGCCCGTTGAGGCAAACAACACCCCCGCAATACAAAAAGCTAAGCCAGTTAAGGTGGTTTGGCTTAACTCAACGGTATTTATTTGCGGCCAAAACAGCGTGATAATGCCAATCAATCCTAGCGCGCCACCGTAATAAACTTGGCTCGAAATATGAGTTTTAAACCACCATTTAGCATTAATAATATTGGCAAACATGATTAACGAAAAGGCGATACAGGTGAGGGCTGAATTAATATAACCTTGCGCGTTATATAATAAATAATAGTTACAGCCAAACAGGGCTAAACCGAACGCGAATAGCTGAAAGTGTAATTTAGGAGCAAAGCGCAATGGCATTTTCTTAAGGTAGCAAAATGCAAACATGATCACCGCACTTAACGCGAAACGATAAAAAATTGAAACCTCAGGGGCTACGTCACCTAATTGATAATTAATGGCGATCCATGTCGATCCCCAAATTAAAACTGTTACGACGTATAAAAAACTATTGCTCATTAGTTTTATCAACCTAAAAAATTGTGCTTACCTGAAAGAGAATGACATTGTAATCATTATCTGCTGTAATAACATATACAGAAATATGAAAATGAAACCTATACAGTTTAAGGCGGAAAAATGCGCTTACTCGACAAAAACTCTTCTGCTTACTTGTACCAACAAGTGATTGACTTTATTGAGCATCAACAAAAAATTGGTGGGTTAGTCGCTGGCGATAAACTGCCCAGTTTACGAAAATTAAGTCGACAGTTTGAAATCAGTATTCCAACAGTAAAGCAGGCGTATGTTGAGTTAGAGCGACAAGGGCGTATTTGTGCTCGTCCACAGTCAGGTTATTACTTGCAAGCCGAGCAGGCGAGAACGTTAAAACCTCGTCCTGCAACATGGCGACAAGGAAAGCCTAGTGAAGTTAAGTGCCGTAGTTTAATTGAGCAAGTTCATGCTGCCGTTCACTTGCCTGAAACCGTAGCATTAGGCATTTCAAACCCTATTCAAGCACACCCACCAGATAAAGCATTAGCCCGACTAATGCGTTCAGTATTGAGTAAAGTCGCCGAAAAAGCCGTAAGTTATGGGCCAGTCACGGGTGACGCTAAACTTAGAATGCAACTAGCGTTTCGCTATCAAGAACAAGGAGTTGAAACTAATCCAGCCGATATTGTTATTACTAATGGCGCTCAAGAAGCGCTATCTATTGCTTTACAGTGCGTAGCAAAACGTGGCGATGTTATTGCGATAGAGTCTCCCTGTTTTTTCGGTATTATTGAATTAATTGAAACCTTAGGAATGAAAGCGCTAGAGATTTATACCTGCACCGAAGATGGTGCTTGTGTTGACAAGCTCGCGCAGGCGATTAAAAAACATAATATTAGTGCGTGTTTATTTTCTACTGCGATTAATAACCCACTTGGCTCTATGAAAACAGACAGTCAACGCCAAGCTATGGTTAGCTTGCTTGAGCAGCACAATATTCCGTTAATTGAAGACGATGTTTATAGCGAACTATATTTCACGCCCAATAAGCCTAAACCTGCACAGTTATATTCTGAAAAAGGCTTAGTGATGACGTGTTCCTCTTTTTCAAAAACAGCGGCGCCAGGTTATCGTATTGGTTGGCTGATTCCGGGAAAATTTGAAGAACAAGCAAAACGCATTAAGCGAGCGCAGTCTTGCTCGACACCTATGTTGCAACAATGGACTTTAAATGAATATTTACTCAGCGGTGATTACGATCGCCATTTATGTGTACTGCGTAAAACCTTAATTTACAATTGTGAGCGCATGCGTGCTTTGGTGGCTAAGTATTTCCCTGAGGAGGTCTGCATTTCTAAGCCACAAGGCGGTAGTGTGTTGTGGATACGCTGTCAGTCTCATGTAAATACCAGTGAGTTTTTTCAAGAGGCCCTCGACCAAGGAGTTAGTTTTGCACCTGGTGCGGTTTTTTCTCCGTCAGGTAAATATGCCAACTTTATGCGGATTAGTTTTGGTGTTCATTGGGATGAAAGTATTGAGCAGGCGATAAAAACGCTAGGGCGCTTAGTGCATGAAAATTCTGCTAAACAATTACAAGAAAAGTTGTTCGCTGAAAAACAGAAGTTAGCCTCGCAAAAGCCAGTCAAGAAAACAGGAAACTTATGAACAAGCATCCCAGTATTTCATTAAAATTTTTGCTGCCATTATTAGCCGCTATTATTGCTGTTTCTCCGCTGGCTATTGATATGTATTTACCCGCAATGCTCGCCATTGCGAGTGATTTAAATACCTCAATGCCCATGGTACAAAACAGCCTAAGTATTTATTTACTTGGCTACTCTCTGGGTTTGATTTTATTTGGGCCGATGGCTGATAAATACTCAAGGCGAAAACTGGTTATTTTAGGTTTAAGCGGCTTTTTTATTGCCAATGTATTATTGCCTTTTGCCATGAATATTGAACAGTTTTTATCGATTAGATTTTTTCAGGCGTTTATTAGTAGTGCGGCAACGGTCGTCGTACCTGGCACTATTCGAGAATACTATGGTAAAGATACTGCTAAAGGTTTGTCCTATGTCAGTATGATCATGATGGTTGCGCCAATGTTAGCGCCTAGTATTGGTAGTGTGTTGCTATTAGCCCATAACTGGCAGCTAATTTTTTATGTACTAAGTGCCTATAGTTTGGTGGTGTTAATACTGGTGATATACGCTTTACCTGAGGTAAACCGAGCAAGTGCCAATAGCAGTGATCAAACAGCTAAGCTTTCTAACTCAGGCGAACAGGTAAAGTCAGCACAAGACTTTACTTTTATTGAGCGTTATCAAATAGTTTTTAGTAACGTGAATGCGCGTTTTTATATCATAACGTCGATGATGGTATCGCTCGCCTTTTTTGGTTATATCACTGCAATTCCTTATGTTTATTTAAAATTTTTTAACGTGAGTGAAACTTGGTTTAGTGTGCTCTTTGCCTTAAATGTTTGTGGCTTAATGTTGGCTCACTTTACCAATACACGCTTGGTGACACGCCATGGCTCTAAGGTGATGTTACGCTCGGGGTTAATGTTGGCGTGTGTGTCGGTTAGCGGCTTAGTTTTTTTTAATTATAATGAATTGTCATTAGGGTACACTGTTGCCAGTTTATTGCCGTTAATGGCCAGTATTTCGATGATTGCGGTAAACAGCGATGCACTAATTTTGGCACAATTTCCACAGCAGTCAGGTACTGCTACCGCGGTTATTGGTACATTGCGCTGGGGTGCGGGCTCACTAGCAGGCCCTATTTTGGCGTATTTTTATGACGGTAGCGCTTTACCCTTTGCTTACTTAATGTTTGCTGCCATTATGGTGGTATTAAGTTGTCAGGCAATTATTCATTTTAAAAAGTATTAGTAAGAGAAAGAACAAGGATTTAGCATGAAAAAAGTAGCAATTATTTTAAGTGGCTGTGGTGTTTATGACGGCAGTGAAATTCATGAAGCAGTGCTGACCTTTTTAGCGCTAACACAACAAGGCGCGAGCTATCGTTGTTTTGCCCCAAACATTGATCAACACCATGTTATTAATCATGTTAATGGCGAAGTTAGTGAAGAAACACGTAATGTACTGGTTGAATCGTCGCGTTTGTGCCGTGGTGATGTTGAAGATATTATTGAATTACGTGAGCAAGACTTTGATGCCTTGATTGTACCGGGTGGTTTTGGCGCGGCAAAAAATTTATCTAACTTTGCTATTGATAGCGATAACTACAAGGTAAATGAGCAAGTGCTAAATGCGGCTAAAGCATTTGCTAAAGCAGAAAAACCAAGCGGTTATATGTGTATTGCACCGGCATTATTACCATTGATTTACCCTGAGGGTGTTAAGGGAACTATTGGCACAGACAACGCGACAGCAGCACTGATCACTGCCAAAGGCTTAACGCATGTAAATTGTGATGTTGATAATGTTGTTATCGATTTTAAAAATAAAATAGTTACCACTCCTGCCTACATGTTAGCGAGTAATATTAATGAAGCGAACAACGGTATTACTCAGCTTGTTAAAAGTGTACTGGCGCTCACCTAAGGTATTGTAATGTTGTTCTTTAGAAAAAAATCAACATTGCTTTTGCCAGTAATAAAGAAAAGTCGCTTTAAGCAACTGTTAGTTATTACTTTATTACTGCCTATGAGCGCTTACCAAATTAATGCAACAGATAACAGAAATCACCTTATGACCACAAAAGTTAGCGAAAATGCTAATGCTGAGAGCTCAACAAGCCCAATAAATTTTTCAGTGCTAGAGCAAAAAATCGCACAAAAAATGTCTCTTGATATACGTTACTTTTGTGCGGATATTGATGGCAAACCGAGTGTTAAAACATCACTGCATTGCCGACAAGCGTTGACTGAACTACCTGTAGAGTTAAGCCAATTGATAAGCGATACCAACATTGGTGGCATTGTTTTATTTGCTGAAAATGTTGTGGAAACTGCACAAATAGTGACGTTAACTGATGCTATACAAAAAGCGGCGCTAAAGTCGTCATTAGCACAGCCGTTAATTATTTCGGTTGACCAAGAGGGCGGTCGGGTTGCGCGTTTTGCTAAAATGACTGGCTTTTCAGGTAATATGGCCATTGGTGCAAGCTATCCTAAACACGGCTCGCGCTTTGCTGAGCAAGTTAATAGCACTATTGCTAAAGAGCTTAAAGCGTTAGGAATTAATAATAACTATGCGCCTGTTGTTGATGTAAATACTAATGCCGATAATCCGGTAATCAACACCCGATCATTTGGTGAAGACCCTCAAAAAGTCTCTGAATTAGGTTTAGTTGCCTTAAATGCTATTCAGCAGCAAGGTATTATGGGCACGTTAAAGCATTTTCCTGGGCATGGCGATACTCATGTTGATAGTCATTTAGGTTTACCACGTGTTGATCATAACTTGGCAACCATTGAGCAAGTTGACTTAGCGCCATTTACTTGGGCAATAAAGCACGCTAAACCAGCCATGATTATGACCGCGCATATTCAGTACCCTGCTTTAGATAGCTCAACTTTTACCAGCCAATCAGGCGAACAATTGATTCGTCCTGCCACAATGTCGAAGAAAATACTTAGCGGCTTGTTGCGTAATAAAATGGGCTTTGACGGCATTATTGCCACCGACGCTTTAGATATGGCTGGCGTTACGCACTTTTTTACCCCTGTCGAAGCGGTTGTTGAAACTTTTATTGCTGGCGCTGATTTAGCGGTAATGCCTTTTAAAGTAAGAACGCCTGATGATATTTATCAATTTAAGCTATTCATTAAAGAAGTTGCGAGTGAAGTCACTCAGCGTATTGCGCAAGGGGATTTATCACTGGCGGATATTGAGCAGTCGTTAGCGCGCTTAAATCATTACAAAGCACAATTTATTCAATTATCGCCATTATCATTGGCGGATAAAATTGCGCAGGCACAAAAAATAATTGCTACTGATGCGCATTTGGCGATTGAACAAAGCCTAGCAAGTGCTGCGGTAACATTGTTTAAAAATAACAAGTTATTACCGCTGAGTTCAACATTGCTTGCAAATAACACTATCAACACGGTGCATTTAATTGCAGCGAATGCGCAAGAGTTAGCAGCATTACAACAGGGCTTAGCTCAAATTAGCCAACAAGATAATATTATCATTGAACACATTAGTCATTTTATTGCAGATACAGATACCAGCAACGAACAGCACAATAACAAGTTATTGGCTCAAGCGGATGTGGTGATTGCGACCTTAGATGTGAAAATGGCGAGTTTAGTGGATTTGGGGGGGATGGATGATGCCATTGCTTCTTACGGAACGAAGCAAGCTAACCAGCAAAAGCGCACTTATGAAAAACTACTAAAACAGCAGCTTAAATATACACAAGCGCAAAAGGTACCCAGTATACTTATTGCCAAAGGCTCGCCATTTTTATTAGCAAGCTACAGTGAATTAGTTGATGCAGTGTTACTCAACTTTGATGATAGAATTTATGCTCAAGGGACGGGTTTTACTAGCCCAGGTATTAATGCCAGTATGCAGGTTATTTTTACGGAGCAGCAAGCTCAAGGTGTTTTACCTGTCTCTTTATAGTTTTTAGGTACAGCTTATCGTATAGCTAAATCGACTTACAGTAAGTGCTTGAAATAAGATCACCAGAGCTGCAAGTCGACGGGTATTTATCGTCAGTTTTTTTAACTGTATAGATTAAGCTTTTATTGTGGGTTTATCAGGCTCAATTGTTTTAGTGACCGTTGGCGCGCTGAGTTTTTGCAAAAGCGGGTTTGCCAATACTGTCGCAAAAACAATATAGCTACAGGCGAAAGCTATTTGCATAATACGAACATAAAACTTTTCATCGGCATCTGAAGCCCCAGCACTGGCGCTCGATATAAGGATAATGGTAGTTCCTAAGGCCATTGCATATAAAGGTGCAGTGCGCTTTTCTGAAAAAATATGCTTTGCCAAATAGCCTACTATTAGTGCAAATAACAACAGTAAAAAGCTAAAAGTTGGTGCCACCTTTAATACGTTATACAGAGCAATGGCAATTAGTCCTCCCATAATATTTCCTACTAGCAACGCCTTACTACCTTTAATACCCGCGACTAAATCAGGCTTCTGCGCCATTAACGAAATAAATATTAAGACCAGCAGCGCAGTACTTTGAAAGCTAAGGAAGTAAATGACTACTGGCATGATCATTACAGTACTGAGTAAAGCCAGTTTCACGCGTACTGCTTTGTCTGGTAAAGGCAAACCTTCAGCATCAAGCTCAACTGGGGCGTTATTAACTGGTATCGATAACTGCTCATGTTCACTAAGCTGTTTATCTGGGATTAATTCGTGCATTACCATTACAAGTACTAATGACACAAAACAAGAAAATAGAAAGCCAAAAGTAAATAACTCAGCTAAACGTTGATCAATAATGCCCAGCACTGGAATGGCTGTTAAGCCCACCAATAGCATAGTAACAATTACTTCATTACCACCTGAGTTATTCCAATAAGAAATCCAAAAAATTAACAGGGTAATAATTAAGATAAACACTGCTGGAAAAGGCGTTAAAAATCGCGTTAGTACCCCACCTAGCACTATTGCTGCGGTTAAAATTAAAAAAATAGATACGAGCTTTTTAAGTGGCAATTTAGGTTTTTTGTTACTTAAAAATTTAGCGACAAAAACTGGGGTAATAAAAGCAAAAGGCCAATTAAAACCGAAGGCGATAGCAACAGCCAGTACTACGCCAACAATGAGGCGCAGACTACTGGTTTCTGTTGGGCTAAAATTAGCTATTTTTTGCGTGATAAAGGTCATTATAATGCTTATTCCCTAGCGAATATTAAGCTCAAAAGTTATATTGAAATTAATATAAGTAAGCGAGTTTACTGGTGATCCATATCGACACTTTCGCCAAGCCATTTAAAATGAAGTTGTCACCAGTATATGTCATAACATCAGCTTGACCGCCTTCGCGCAATAAGTTTTTATCAACCGTGTTAGCGTCAAATTTAATTATTACAGTAAAGCGTTGTGCACTGCGCATCCAGCCCGTTGATTTTTGTGGCGTTGGTAGTTCACCAGGCACACTTTTATCAAAGCTAACCCCATAACCTACGCTGACTACTTCACCAGTAAAGATATCGCCAGGGGAAGAGTCTAAAACAATATCTACAGCATCGCCCTTGGTAATATGGCCTAAGTTATTTTCTCGATACGAAGCTTCTATCCAAAAGTAGTCGCTATCAATAAAGGTCATTACTTTACTGCCAACGGCTGCATAGTGACCAACATTGATTTTTGCATAAGAGATAACACCATCACTAGGTGCGCGTACTTTGGTTCGGGCCAGATCTAACTTACTTTGTGAAAGGGCTGCTAAGGCATTTTGAATTTTGGCGTTTTTCTGTCCTTGCTGTCCTAGCTGCTCTTGTGCTTGCTCGTAAGATGCTTGGGTGTTGAGTACACTTTGTTGCGCGGCTGCTAAAACACCACGGGCTTGATCGCCTTGAGCTTTAGATACCACGCCTTTTGCTTCAACTTCAAAAATACGATTAGCATTAGCTTCTTTGGCAATTAAGTCAGCCTTAGCTTTTTCTAAATTGGCTTTGGCAGCGGCAACGGCGGCAGTATTTGCGCCAACATCTTGTCCAGCTAACTCTAAGTTACCTTGTGCTTGTTCTACGGCAAAGATGTAGTCTTGATCTTCAATTTCAAACAACAACTCCCCTTGTGTAACAGGTCTATCACCGGCAATATAAATTTTACTTATTCTGCCTGCAACCTCTGGCACAATAGGGATAACAAATGAGCGAATTCTTGCTTCACTGGTATGAGGAACAAAACGATCACTGACGATATACCAAACAAAGTACAGCAAAGATAATATCAGTATTATTTTGGTGAACTTTTGAGTGAAATCAGCTTTTTTCGGGTTTATGTTTTCCGTGGTTTTTTGGCTTGCCACAGTATCATTTGTATTGGTGTTGGTATCAGACATAAGGTGCTCTTTTAATACTTAATGGGCTACTTTTCAACGCTGTTATTATCGTTATCTTCAACGAGAGGGGCTTGGTGGTTTAGCCAATCTTGTAGTAATTCATAACCTAATGCTAATACGATAGCGCCAACGAATAAACCGATAATACCTGATAGTAACATTCCACCAATGGCACCTAATAGAATAACTAACATAGGAATATTCATCCCACGACCTAAAAATAATGGCTTTAAAAAAGCATCACTCATACTGACGATAATACTAAACACTAAAAAGATAACTGCGGGAGTGGTATCGGCAACTGAGAAGTAATAGGCGGCTATAGGGCCTAAAATTATAATAGGGGGAAGTTGTGCAATCGCTAAAATAAGTACCGCAATGGCCCATAAACCTGCACCGGGTATATCTGCGATTAATAAACCAATACCTGATAGTAATGACTGAATCACTGCGACACCTAAAACACCGGTAGAGACGCTGCGAATAGTCGCAATGGTTGTTGTTATTGTTCTATCGCCATTTTCATTCATTAAACGGCGCATTAGCAAACTAATACCATGGTGCATTGAAGCCGATTTAGCCATAAATACAGCTGCAATAATTAATGAGACAATAAACTGTAAAACCCCGCCGCCAATGCTTGCGGCAACAGAAAGTAAACTACCCGAAAAGTGCTTGATTTGAGGCGCATATTGTTCGGCAACTTTTTCTAAATCTTGTGAGGCACCTTGCCAAGAGTTATAAATTTTTTCACCAACCAAAGGCCAGCTTTTCACTTTTTCATTAGCCGCTGGAATTTGTAAGGTACCTTCTTCTATTCCAGTATAAATGTGTTGTGCTGAGTCAAAAGCCGACGATGATAAGTGGACAGATGGTGCGGCAATTAAGGTAATACCAACAACGGCAATGGCAATGGAAGCAAACTTTTTACTACCTTTACATAATTTAGTGATTTTCTGATGTAAAGGGTAAAGTGCGACGGCTAAAATCGCTCCCCACAGTACCACCATAATAAACGGTTGGATGATGTTAAAACACCAAATAACAATAAATGCGATAGCACTCAGTTTAATCGCAATATCAATTGCTTGGCGATTAAAGCGTCTTGCTTTGTCGAGTTGTGATGAAGTATCCATGGTTGTCCTTAAATTATTGTTGTTAGTTGCCTAAATGGTATTTGCATAATATTACAATTGGTTAATTACTGCGTTTTTTCTTAAGCGTTGATGCATGAGAGCCTACTAAACTTGCCACTAAGATCGCCAAATAAAACTGCCCAACAATTGCTTCCATATACACTAAAAACTTTGCTAAAGGTAAGGCGGGTGAAATGTCGCCAAAACCTAATGTGGTTATAGTAACAAAAGAGAAGTAGATAAAGTTAGGGAATAATACAAACCATTGGTCGGTATTCGTTACACTATTAAAGGCATTAGGGAACGTGAGTTGAAGTAAGGTAAATAATACGGCCCAAATAAGTCCCATTAATACATATAAACAAATAGCCCCTAAAATTTTATTGCCATCAATATCGCCAGTAAATAATACCTGCTTAGCTGTTCGTAAGGCACTTGAAATAAAAAAATTGAGTAATAAAATTAAATAAAGTTTATCAAAGCCTGAATTATCAAGCCAAGCGCCAATAAATGAAAAAGTGAGTATGGCCAGCGGAAAAATAAAGGTTCTTCTTAAGACATAGTCCTGAGAGTCTACTCCCCACACAGCTACCAGCAAAGTAACTATGGTGGCAGATTGCACTAAACGTTGTATGTAGTCAGTAAAAAATTGCTGTGCTAACGCAGTCCCCAGTAATAGCAATACTAAGGCACATGTAAGATAAATAAAGTTATCTTCTCGGGTCATTTTTTTCACAGCAATATCACTCTCTTTATTTAATTGGATTTACTAGGAGCTATTGCTCTTTCACGGTTAACTTTTAGCCGAACCCTTCAGGCAGCGTTTATTAGTTATTTTTACCGCGTTATCGCCTTTTTAAGTAACGCTACATTACAAAGGCTCTGCCTTGTATAAA
>NZ_JAHKPW010000035.1:0-7150 GCF_018860755.1 Colwellia sp. D2M02
GTCTATCAGACAATGCAGGAACTTATTGTTCTGATTAACCACACGACAAAGGCTCTGCCTTGTATAAATACCCAACACACAAAGCTGTAAAAAGCTGCAAAAATAATCTCGAAAGATCAACAGCCCTAAATATTCTCACACTAATAAAAGCATATTTTCTAGTAATTTGTTGCTACAGAAAAACTGACAAAAGACCCAATAGTCCAAGAGAGCATAAGGTAAACCTATGAATAAAGTGAGTCCTAAGTCTTTACTCAACAGTAAATGGACCAAAGTTGAAGTTATTAATAAAGAAAAGCATTTTATTATTACTGCTGTGGAGTTTGATGAGGAACAGCGGGTGTCAGAATGTATTATTGAAGCGGTTATTAATAACAATGAGTACAGTATTAATTGGCGTGATTTAAAAAATCCACAGTTATGGAAAATTGGTTGGCAGTGAGCTCTGCAGTTAGATAGCCCAGTAATTATCTAAGGCTTTCTCGTCGTTTTTGATTAGCCCGATAAATAACGACTATTCGCTTTATTAGTAGTAACTAATAACTAATATTCTCCGCTTGCCAATCAACAAAACTTAGTTGACCATCCACAAGTGCTTTATCGCTTATTGAGGTTAGTTGCTGAGCAACAAACTCAGGGGTAAATAACTTTCCTTTAGGCACGTTTTGCTGAAAGGGTTTAGATAAATCTGTATCAGTAGTACCTGGGTGAAACGCGATAACTTTGATATTTTTTGCTCGTCTTGCAAACTCTATTGCGGTATTTTTTAGCATCATATTCAACGCGGCTTTTGATGCTCGATAACTATACCAACCGCCAAGCCTATTATCAGAAATACTCCCTACTCTGGCGCTAAGTACCACTAATTTACACACTGTCTTTCCTGTAAGTAATGGTGTTAAGGTTTTTATCCATAACATTGGTGTTAGCGCATTAGCGTTCATTACCGCTGAGAAAGCGTCAGGGGCTATATCTTCTAGTTTTTTCTCAGGTTGCACCGTTGCGTTGTGCAATATGCCATGGCAAATATAAACTCGGGTAATAGGTTGTGAGCTTTGTTGTGTTAATTGCTCTGCCACCTTTGCCATCGTGGTAGAGCTGTAGTTTTCAACATTAATGATATTGAGATTTTTGTGTCTCTTCTTTAGTTGTTGGTATGCCGAGCTGTTACGACTAACGATCGTAACGCAAGTGCTTTTTTGTTGTAGGCTTTTGGCAGCAATAGCCTGTGCTATGCCGCTATTTGCCCCGAGAATTAGCGTTTGTTCTGTCATCATAACAAGTGCCTTTATTGCAATAAGGTTTGTTAATGCCAAATGTCTTGGCAAGAAAAGTCGAAATACTTTGCCTGTGCTTAGCGACCCATAAATAAATTTGATGTGATAAAGGCTTTATCAGTGGCCAATTAAGCGGAGCGACCCAAAAACCTTTACCAACCAGCGTCCATGCTCTATGAGTAACCGCTAATCCTAATAATATTTCCGTACCGTATAAACCATGTAATATTTTCATGGCTTGCTCGACCTCAATATTCGGATATAAAGTTGAAAAATCACTTTGATGAATATCTACTAGCGTTATTAGGTTGTTTACATCCTTGCGTTTGAGGTGAGCCATTTCAGCGCAGCACAATGGGCAGCTACTATCATAGAGAATAGTTAAGCCTTGAGTAGGGGGAGTAATTCTCTCAGTATTATTTGTCACTTGGTAGTACCTCTTTCTCCATCAATGGTTAATGGTGTTAAAGGTGTTTCTGGTTTGGCATAACTAAGCCGCCCTAAATGTTGAGTAATATGGTAGCTATCGAGGCTAGAAACACAAACGGTATTTAGACTTTCTAAGTCAAGGTAACCGTCTGCTTTTATCGCACTTTGCTGACATAAAATATCGGTGATTTCTCCAATGACAAATTGGGTATTATTACTTGCAATAGGGATGATTTCTTTTAACACAACGGCATATTTGACTAAGCTTTGTTCAACAAATGGTGCTTGGTGGCCATCAATAAAACTTACACTTAGGTCAGTCTCTGAGAATTCACTGTGGTTTGGTGGATAGCGTGCCGAGGTTTGGTGCGCTTGCTGCCAAAAAGTACTCGATACTTGGTTAATGGTGTAGTGCTTCGTGAGTAAAATATTATTGAGAGTATCTCGCGGCACTGTATCTGGGCGCATAATAAAGCCAACTAAAGCAGGTGATGCTCCTAAGTGCACAACTGAACTAAATATTGCTAAGTTGGTATTGCCAATGTTATCGCAAGTGCCGATAACATTGGCGCTTTTAAAGCCAGAAAGGCTATTAATTAATTTAGCTCGATAGCGGTTGTCTTTATTATATAAGTCTTGCAATGGGATATGTTGCACCATAAAAATAAGCTCTACTTTGATTTTGGCTGGAAAATTTCCTTATTTATATTGAGGTAGATACGTTAGCAAGAGGCAGTAAGATCAGTTAAGAAGGGATAGGGTATAATAAGTAGCATTAGGCCTGGTGCCAGCTTTACACTAATTATTTGCTCAGGGTGATATTTATAAAAGCTCTAAGCGATATTTTACAGTAGTTTATTGGTTAGGGGATTAACTTAAAGCAAGCCACACAGCGACGAGAACCATTAAGGTGCCTGATATTTTATTCATTAGTTTTACGTTATCGCCTTTAGTGAGCACTTTGCCTATAGTTTTACCACCAGTGGCATAAATCATCATACAAATAAACTCTGATAAAATAATAACAGCTAATAGCATAGCCAGTTGCGGAGCAAGAGTTAGTTGTGGGTTAATAAAGGGAGGGAGCAACGACACCATGAACGCCCAACCTTTAGGGTTAGCAATTGCAGTGATAAACCCCTGATTAAAAAGCGGTAAACGCTTTGTTGCTTGCTGCTCATTATTTACCTTGTTCAGTGCAAGTTTTCCACGTGAACGCCACATATTAATCCCAACATACAGTAAGTAGCTTGCACCAATCAGCTTGAGTATTGAAAATATTTTCGGGTATTCAAGCATAACGGCGGAAACCCCGATAACCGCAGCAATTGCCACTAATGCAACTCCGAGGAGTTCACCGTACATCATCCATAAGGTTTTACGAATACCAATAGACATGCCCAATGTCATTGCTAGCGTCATGCACATACCCGGGGTAATACTGACGAGAAAGAAAGTAGGAATAAAAAGCAGTAATAAAGTGGTATCTAACATAAGGTGCTACAACGCTAATTAAGTGACTAGCATAATTTCGGGATAACTATGTTAGGTAAAGGACCAATAATTAGCAGAAACTATTGGTCATGATTTTGTTATTTAGGTGTTTATTGTGCAGGTTTTCCGAGCAGGGTGAATATTTTATTAGCAATATCGGTATTGTCTATATTGCCACCAAACATTTCACTGTGCTGGCCAAGTGCAAATACTGGAACGTCTACTGCTGTATGGCCGTAAGATGTCCAACCTGTATTGGTTCTAGCATCAATAATTTGTTTTACGCTCTCATAGAGTGCAGCGCTAATTCGAGGCTTGCTCATGGATTTTTGCTGCTCTTTACTGGCTGAGTAATAAGCCGCGGTTTGCTCTGATGCATTATATTTACTTTGCTGCAGTTTTATTAACTCTTGATCCGTTAATGTGAAGTTAAATAAATCACTCGCTTCAGTGGCTGTAATATCATTTTTTGCCAACTGTTTAGCTATTGATGACGGTGAATGTTTCATCGAACGAAGTATTTCTGGGTTCCATTCATAAACACCATTCGCGGCGATAGTAAAACCGCCAGTGCTGTGATCCGCTGTCAGAATGACTAAAGTGTCAGGGTTATTCTCAACATAGTTTTCAAGGTATAGCATCGTTTGTGAAAGATCATCCATCTCACTCATTGCTGCTGCTACATCATTGCTATGACCCGCCCAGTCTACTTGACTTGCTTCAACTAACATAAAGTACCCTTGAGGGTTTTCTAATTGCTTAATTGCGGCTTTTGTCATTGTTGATAAACGATTTTTATCAGTGTCGTCTAGTGACCAAGGCAAACCAATATCGGCGAAAAGCCCTAATACTGGTTTTTTTTCTGGTAATGTCGCCAATGCGGAATAGTTATCAATATAGTGAAACCCTTTTGCTGAAAACTCATCAACGAGATTTCTATCTTCGCGAATAAAATATTCCCAGCCACCACCTAAAATTACATCAGCTTTAATACCGTCATCAATATAACTATCCGCAATAGCATTGTAATTACGTCGACTTTCATTGTGGGCTAAATATGATGCTGGGGTTGCATGGTTAACTTGTGAAGTAACTACAACACCGGTTTTTTTACCTTGTAATTTTGCCCACTCAAGTACTGTTTGCACCGGTTGTTTATTAACATCTAACCCAATAGCGCCATTATAGCTTTTTACTCCGGTTGATAGTGCTGTTGCACTTGCTGCTGAGTCGGTAACATAACCTGATACTCTAGCAGGGTAGGTGTTTGACATACCAAGTAAGTGGCGATCAAATACAGTTTCTTCAATAGCAGGAGTATTCGGGTCATCATTATAATATCTATACGCAGTGGTATAGGCAGGCCCCATACCATCGCCAACAACCATAATTATATTTTTAGGTAAATGTTTTTGGGGTTGAGTACTTGTGTTGGTTACTTGTGTGGTATTTGCTTGATTATCAGTTGTGTTACAAGCACTAAGCGTTAAGGTAAGACAAAAAGCGGTTATTATATTTTTCATGGAGGATCTTTTATTATTAGGAAATGTATCGTGTCGCTGTATTATTGCGAAATATAGCACTGCCTTCATTATTGAATAGGCAGAATAATAACAAATAAAAAAGCAGCTATCACTAGGGGCTGTTGATCTTTCGAGATTGTTTTTGCAGCTTTTTGTTGGGCAGTGCACTTGGTTTTACTTATTACAATTTACGTGAGCGTGATAAATTGTAATAAGTAAGGTGCTAAGCGCCACAGCTGATAATTCTGCTGTTTACTTCGCTATGGTTTAAGGCTGAATTATTCGGCAACTCATCTTCTCCTGCGAGTAAGTAAATAACCTGTTTTCCTTGCTCTGCAAGCTCTAATGCATGCTGAAAGTTAACGAGAATAGTTGAACTAATACATTGTGGAAACTTATCAGCATCGCGACGTATATATTCAATTAATTCGATATTCACGTCTTCATCATAAAAAACCGCATCAGCAAACTGCATTGCTCTGTGAGCACTTAAGGTTAAATGATCAGGATTACCGGTTTTAGTTTTAATAAAGACTATTTCACCTTCAGGTGGCGCTATTTGTTCTTTCAGGCTGGCGATAAGCTGTTGTTCTGCGGCTTGTTGATTACCATCTAATAGATTTTTACCGATAGAGCCGCGGAGTGTTTTTTCCCAGAAACTACGACGATTACGTAACCCTTTAACACGCGCCTTAACATGATCACGAAACTTTAACGAAAAGTCAGCTAATCGTCCGTAGCCTTGCGGTAAAACTTTCTCTATTTGCTCTCTTAGCATGCGCACTAGAATAGGAGCACTACCTGAACTTGAAAGCGCAACAATCATAGGCGCCCGATCAATAATAGCTGGCGTTATATATGTACACAGCTCGGGTTGATCAACAACATTAATTAAAATTTTTAACGGCAACGCTTCGTTATAAATTCGTTGGTTTACTTGCGCGTTATCGGTTGCTGCTATTACGAGTGTTGTATCTGCTAAATGCCCCGCTTCATAATCATGGGCTAAATGGGTTAACTGATTATCTTTAATCAAACGGGCGACGCTTTCACTTAATTGCAATGACATTACCGTTATTTTTGTTGTTGTTTTTAATAGGAGTTCTATTTTACGAGCGGCAACATCACCACCACCAACAACAAGGGCATTAATTCTGTTAGCATCGAGAAAAACAGGGAAATATTTCACGGCAACCACTCCAAAATATTGAAAAATCTAATATACGTTTAGTTTAACGTAAAGGTTTAACCAGACATACTGCTTTCTACATAGTGCTATTAGCCAACATTAATGAGTGATAAACTAGGGTTAATTTTATATGAATACTAAATGTTGAGAAAAATATGCCTTGGATCCAACTAAGATTAAGTGCAAATGAAGATAACGCCGAGAAGTATAGCGACTGGCTATCGGCATGTGGCTCACAAGCAGTTACTTTTATTGATGCACAAGACACTCCAATATACGAGCCTTTACCGGGCGATGAAGTTATTTATTGGTCAAATACCGTTGTAATGGGTTTGTTTGATGCCAGTCATGATATGGATAAAGTGATTAGTTACTTACAAAGTATCCATCCTGACAAAGAAAATATGCAATACAAACTTGAACAGTTAGAAGATAAAGACTGGGAACGTGAGTGGATGGATAACTTTCACCCAATGAAGTTTGGCGAACGTTTATGGATTTGTCCAAGCTGGCGTGAAGTACCTGAGCCAGAAGCGGTTAATGTAATGCTCGACCCTGGTCTTGCCTTTGGCACGGGAACACACCCTACAACCGCATTATGTTTAACGTGGTTAGACAGCTTAGACCTGAGAGGGAAAACTGTGGTTGATTTTGGTTGTGGTTCAGGCATTTTATCGCTAGCTGCGCTCAAGTTAGGCGCTAAAAAGGTTATTGGTATTGATATCGACCCACAAGCATTACAAGCTAGCCTAGCGAATGCTCAGCGTAATCAAGTTGATGAGCGCCTTGAGTTATACTTACCGAAAGATCAGCCAGAATTTAAAGCCGATGTTGTGGTTGCTAATATTTTAGCAGGCCCATTACGCGAATTAGCCCCAACCATTATGGAATATGTTGGCGATAAAGGTTTAGTGGCATTATCAGGTGTACTAGAAGAGCAAGCGCAAACATTACAAGAAATTTACGGACAATGGTGTACTATGCAACCCGTTACTATTAAAGAAGAATGGGTTCGTTTAAACGGCAAACGCAAATAATAGTTAATAAACTTATACATAGCTAGCGGCTGTTTATCTTTCACGGTTAACTTTTGTTCGAGCTAAAAGGGCTTTAATCGCGGCGAGTAGCGTGTAGCCTAGTCATTCTAAGCAAATACAGCTCAACAAAGCGTAAAACGCTTTTGGCCGAACCTTTCGGACAGCGTTTGTTAGTCATTTTCACAGCGTTATCGCCTTTTT
>NZ_JAHKPW010000035.1:7304-13755 GCF_018860755.1 Colwellia sp. D2M02
TTAGGTAACGCTACATGGACGTAGCTTATTAGACAATACAGGAGCTTATGGTCCTGAATAACTACATGACAAAGGCTCTGCCTAGTATAAATACCTAATAAAAAGCTGAAAAACAATCTCGAAAGATCAACATCCCCTAAACCTATTAATGAAAGTTAGTAGGTTTTTTATTGTCTGGATATATTTACTCGCTCATTTAATAAGCACTGCTATTATCTACAACGGATAACATATTTTTAACGGTAACCTCGCTGTATATGTTATTCTGACTAAGTTTTCAATACTTTTACCAGAGTATTTATCAAGTATTTTGTTATGCTTTCGTGTAATTTATAGCCACTTTAGCGCTTTAATAAAAGTCAATATCAAAAAGTCGAAAAAAAGCAAAAATTGTTCAAATTCTATGCTTTTCAATTCAAATAAAAACGCGTAAACTTAGCGCCCTTTTGACTGGTAGCTCAAAAAAACAGCAGTATGAAAATTGGCTCTTATCAACTTAATTCGCAAGTAATACTCGCCCCAATGGCTGGAATTACTGATCAACCTTTTAGACAATTATGTTGTCGACTCGGTGCGGGTTTAGCCGTGTCTGAAATGCTTTCGTCTAATCCGAAAGTGTGGGACACCGATAAATCAAAGCTAAGAATGGTACATGGCGATAGCGCGGGTATTCGTTCTGTTCAAATTGCTGGTAGTTGCCCTGATGAATTAGCGTTTGCAGCTAAGGTTAATGCCGATAATGGCGCCCAAATTATTGATATCAAT
The DNA here is from genome assembly GCF_018860755.1 of Colwellia sp. D2M02. Taxonomy (GTDB): domain Bacteria; phylum Pseudomonadota; class Gammaproteobacteria; order Enterobacterales; family Alteromonadaceae; genus Colwellia; species Colwellia asteriadis. Next base: position 8,070 of record NZ_JAHKPW010000035.1, read on the forward strand.
ATGGGGTGCCCTGCAAAAAAGGTCAATAAAAAGTTAGCTGGCTCAGCGTTATTGCGTGAACCTGCTCAGGTTGAACGCATTATTCAATCTGTAGTCGCAGCGGTAGATATACCGGTAACACTAAAAATTCGCACAGGGTGGTGTGAAGATACTCGTAATGGTATTGAAATAGCAAAAATTGCACAAGATAACGGTATTGTATCGCTTGCAGTACATGGGCGTACTCGAAATGATTTTTATAAAGGTCATGCCGAATATAATACCATTAAGGCAATTAAAGCATCGGTTTCAATTCCTGTAGTGGCCAATGGTGATATTACGTCACCAGAAAAAGCACTGCAGGTACTCAATCATACTGGCGCAGACGCGATTATGATTGGGCGTGGGGCACAAGGTCGCCCGTGGATATTTAGAGAAATTAATCACTTTTTAGCCACAGGAACGAAATTAGATGCACCATCGTTGAGCGAAGTTCGCTCAATTGTGTTGAACCATGTTATGGAGCTCCATCAGTTTTATGGTGACTTCACTGGTGTGAGGTTTGCTAGAAAACACGTGTCTTGGTACGTACAAAACTTAATTGTAACGAATGAAGGGTTTAGCGAGAGCTTTACACTGGATCAAGGCAAATCGTTTAGATCTATTTTTAATGGTTTAGAGTCTACAAGTGAACAACTTGAGGCGCTAAATGTATTTTTTGATGGTTTTTAAGCTCAGGCTTTTTGCGTGAGTGAATTCCGTCAAAGTATTTAATTTTATTAACAAAAGAAAGAGTTATATCATATGTTCGAACAAAATGTTTCTTCTCCATTCATCACTGGCGATATTCAAACACAAACTAAAACATCACCATTACGTAGCCAAGCTAAAATCGCAATTAGCAACTACTTATCACAATTAAATGGTAACGATGTTGATGATATGTATGACCTTGTTTTAAGCGAAATTGAAGCACCAATGTTAGAAGAAGTGATGATGTATACTCGTGGCAACCAAACACGAGCAGCTAACTTACTTGGTATCAACCGCGGTACATTACGTAAAAAACTTAAAAAATACGGCATGAATTAATACCGATATTTTTATTGAAAGCACCTTAGGGTGCTTTTTATGTTTAAACTGCGGTCATAATTTTCGAAGCAGTTTAATCAATATAATGAACAGTCAAAATTTATTAAAAGGTACATAAACTTTATGGATACTCCACGTCCAATTAAACGCGCACTGTTAAGTGTTTCTGATAAAACAGGTATTGTTGAATTTGCTCAACGTCTAAGTGACAAAGGTGTAGATATTTTATCTACAGGCGGAACCGCTAAACTTTTAGCTGAAAACGGCATCAAAGTAACTGAAGCTTCAGACTACACTGGTCACCCTGAAATTATGGACGGCCGTGTTAAAACATTACACCCTAAAATTCACGGTGGTATTTTAGCGCGTCGTGGTACTGATGAAGCGGTAATGGCTGAAAATAACATTAGCCCAATTGACATGGTTGTTGTTAACTTGTATCCATTTGCCAATGCCGTTAGCGATGAAAACTGTTCATTAGAAAATGCTATCGAAAATATCGATATTGGTGGACCGACAATGGTTCGTGCTGCTGCTAAAAACCACAAAGACGTAACTATTATTGTTAACGCTAGTGACTACGGCCGTGTGTTAGCTGAAATGGATAACAATAACGATTCATTAACGTATAAAACACGTTTTGATTTAGCAATTGCTGCCTACGAGCATACAGCAAGTTACGACGGTATGATTGCAAACTACTTCGGTAAAATGTTACCGGCGTACGGCGAAACAGAATCTGAAGCTTCTTTTGACAATAAAGCTAAATTCCCACGTACCTTCAATAGCCAGTTTATCAAAACTCAAGACTTACGTTACGGTGAAAACTCTCACCAAGATGCTGCTTTTTACAAAGAAGCGAACCCAGAAGAAGCATCAGTTTCTACGGCTGTTCAACTTCAAGGTAAAGCATTATCTTACAACAATATTGCTGATACAGATGCTGCATTAGAATGTGTTAAAGAGTTCGACGAGCCAGCTTGTGTTATTGTAAAACATGCTAACCCATGTGGTGTTGCGATTGGCGATGATATTTTAGCAGCATATGAAGGTGCTTATAAAACAGACCCAACATCAGCTTTTGGTGGCATTATTGCGTTTAACCGTGAATTAGATGCTGCAACAGCTCAAGCAATTGTTTCTCGTCAGTTCGTTGAAGTAATTATTGCACCAAGTGTCTCTGAAGAAGCTGCTAAAGTAGTTGCAACTAAAGCAAACTTACGTTTATTAGCGTGTGGTCAATGGGACACTAAAACAACAGGGTTTGATTTCAAACGTGTTAACGGTGGCTTATTAGTACAAGATACTGATCAAGGCCGTGTATCAAGTGACGATCTTAAAGTGGTTACTAAACGTCAACCAACTGAAGATGAAATGCGCGATTTACAATTTTGTTGGAAAGTGGCTAAATTTGTAAAATCTAACGCAATTGTTTATGTAAAAAACAGCTCTACTATTGGTGTTGGCGCAGGTCAAATGAGCCGTGTTTATTCTGCTAAAGTTGCTGGTATTAAAGCGGCAGATGAAAACCTAGAGGTTGCAGGTTCAGTAATGGCATCTGATGCATTCTTCCCATTCCGCGATGGTTTAGATGCAGCAGCAGAAGCAGGTATTACCGCAGTAATTCAGCCAGGTGGTTCTATGCGTGATGACGAAGTTATTGCCGCGGCCGATGAACATAACATTGCGATGGTATTCACTGGTATGCGTCACTTCCGTCATTAATATTCACTCTTGTCGTTGTTAGTAATAATTAATATGGTGAGTGTACGAATGATTAGCGTCAGCTCTGAGTATGCCCTTTAAATTTAAGCTAACAACTTAAAGAGTTTTATTAAACGTTAATGATGAATTCAAAAACCTTTATCAAAGGTTGATGATAAAAATAAAGCAGTGTTGATTTATTTACTTACAATGAAAGTTCGTATGGAAATAAAATCAACGCTGCTTGTTTGTTTAATATCTGTTATAAATATGCTTTGAATTATTCGTATTCACTATAGTGAAAGCTCATCATCAACCAATGGAATATAGTTATGACAATAAAAGCAACAACTCTAAAATCTATTTCAATCGCATTAGCACTCACTTGTAGTGCAATGACAGCTTCAACAGTTATGGCACATGAACAGAGTGTGCAAGTAAGTGATAAAGCAACCATTGTTGCACTTGAAAAAGCGGTAATGGGTGAGCATCGTTCTGCGGCTAATAAAGCGCGTGACATATATCGTCACCCAGTTGAAACACTAAGTTTTTTTGGTTTTAACGCTAATATGACCGTTGTAGAAATTACTCCAGGTGGTGGTTGGTATACTGAAATTCTTGCTCCAGCACTTAAAGGTACAGGTAAGTTTTACGCTTCACATTACCCAGATACCGGCGAAGACAATTACTACAGTAACTCACGTAAAAAATTAGTTAAAAAGTTAGCTTCTGATGACGTTTATAGTGAAGTGGTTTTAACTGATTTTACCCCTCGTACGGTAAGTGAATTAGCTCCTAAAGGTAGTGCTGATTTAGTCTTAACATTTAGAAATTTACATAACTGGAAAGATGCTGGCGTAGAGCAAGTATTTAAAGATGCTTATACTGCATTAAAACCTGGCGGTGTATTGGGTGTTGTTGAACATAGGTTACCAGCAGGCGTAGAGCCAGAAAAAGCAGTTGGTTATGTTTCTGAAGCGCATACTATTAAACAAGCTAAGGCCGCAGGCTTTCGCTTTGCTGGTGCAAGTGAAGTCAATGCTAATCCAAAGGATTTAGCGGTTTACCCGAAAGGCGTTTGGACTTTACCACCAGTTTTAGCGTTAAAAGATCAAGATAAAGAAAAATATTTAGCGATTGGTGAAAGTGATCGCATGACATTAAAATTTGTTAAGCCATAAATTAATTTGAGTTTAACAAGCGAAAAATAGGAAATATAAATGAAAGTTTTAGTTATCGGTAGTGGTGGTCGTGAGCATGCCTTAGCATGGAAGGCGGCGCAATCAAGCCAAGTTACTACCGTATTTGTAGCACCAGGTAATGCCGGCACAGCAACAGAGTCAAAATTAGAAAATGTTGCTTTAGATATTAGCGATAACGCCGCTCTTGTTGCGTTTGCAAAAGCTGAAAATATAGCTATTACTATTGTTGGCCCAGAGCAACCTTTAGTTGATGGTGTTGTAGATGCTTTTCAAGCACAAGGTTTAGCTATCTTTGGTCCAAGTGCTAAAGCAGCACAACTTGAAGGTTCAAAATCGTTCACTAAAGACTTCCTTGCTCGCAACAAAATCCCAACAGGTAGCTACGCAAACTTCACTGAAGTAGAACCCGCACTTGCTTATGTACGTGAACAAGGCGCACCTATTGTAGTAAAGGCTGATGGTTTAGCAGCAGGTAAAGGTGTTATTGTGGCGCTTACATTAACCGAAGCCGAAGATGCAATAAAAGATATGTTGGCAGGTAATGCTTTTGGTGATGCAGGCCATCGCGTCGTTATTGAAGAGTTTCTTGAGGGTGAAGAAGCTAGCTTTATCGTAATGGTTGATGGTAAAAATGTATTACCAATGGCAACCAGTCAAGATCATAAGCGCGCCCTTAATGGTGATTTAGGTCCTAACACTGGTGGTATGGGAGCTTATTCTCCCGCGCCGGTAGTTACTGCTGATATTCATAACCGTATTATGAGTGAAGTAATCATGCCAACAGTTGAAGGCATGGCAAAAGAGGGAGCTCCATATAGCGGATTTTTATATGCTGGATTAATGATTGCCACTGATGGTACGCCAAATGTGATTGAATATAACTGTCGCTTTGGTGATCCTGAAACACAACCTATTATGATGCGTCTTCAATCAGACCTAGTTGAGCTATGTTTAGCTGCCACACGTGGTGAATTAGATAAAGCCATTATTGAGTTTGATCAACGTGCAGCTGTAGGTGTTGTACTTGCTGCACAAGGATACCCAGCGAGCTACCCTAAAGGTGATGTTATTTCTGGTTTAGAGAAAAATACTAATACATCAGCGAAAATATTTCATGCTGGCACTAAGTTAAATGCAGAAGGTAAAATTGTCACTAATGGTGGTCGTGTGTTGTGTGCAACGGCATTAGGTAATACTGTTACACAAGCACAGCAAGCTGCCTATGAATTACTACATCAAGTTACATGGCAGGGCGTAGAGTTCAGAACTGATATAGCATATCGTGCGATTGCACGTGAACAAGCCAATAGTTAGTTTATAATCGATAGGGCGCAGAAGAGATATAATCGAAAGGTTCAGTTTTGATACAGCTTAACGATCCTTTATAAATAGCGAAAAAACCGACCTTAGTGTCGGTTTTTTATTATCTAAAGTAAAACTAACGCCTTATCGAAGTGGTAACTCGGATATCAGTGCACTAATAAAAGTGATCGTAGTTAATGCTCGCTGTATTGAAAGGGCTTACTATTTCAACAACGATCGTTAAAGATCTTAGCTTTTGGGCCAATAATACAGCGTTGTGTATGATAATTGACCGAACGGTTAATTAAGTGAAAATAACCCTTGATCAAATAAAAGATCTCTCTATAATGCGCTCCAGTTCCAAGGGCTTCAGCCAAAAAGAAGCCTTAAAGAACTGTTTTGATAGC
>NZ_JAHKPW010000089.1 GCF_018860755.1 Colwellia sp. D2M02
AAAATAGCTGCTAGAGAAATATTTGTTAAGCTGAGCTCAGGTTTCTTAGGACAGCTTGAACTTTAAAGGAAACGACCGTTGATTAAGAATATACATTCACTTAAATTAAAATGCGTATCTCTGACAGTAGCCTTAGCTCTGTTACCCTTTACAGTACAAGCTAACGATATTAGCTCTAATAACCCCTCTGAAATAAAGCTTACCCCAGAAGTAACAGCCGATAATATTGACCATATTTATCGTGAAAGACCAACCAATAGTGTTTGGGAACATTTAACTCCAGCCGAAAATTATTATGACTCGCCATTTCAAGTCGCTTTATTTTCCCCTCAAAGCGGTGAAGATGGTGAGCGTTTATGGTCACAAACCAGCTCCATTTTTGCCTACGGCTTTGGTGTTATTGGTTTAATTGCTTTATTACCCGAAGATATTTCTAACTGGGATAAAGAAGAAGGCATTTTTAACAAGTGGTCAGATAATGTTAAAGACGGCCCCGTATGGGACCGAGACACCGGTATGCTCAACTTTGTTGGCCACCCTTACTTTGGCGGTGTCTATTATCAAGTAGCGCGTAAATCGGGTTATCGACAATGGGATGCTTTTGTTTACTCAACCTTAATGTCGACTTTTTATTGGGAGTACGGCATTGAAGCATTTGCTGAAACCCCTTCGATACAAGATTTAGTCATTACACCAGTATTAGGCTGGGCTTATGGTGAGTGGGCTTATAATACCGAAATGGATATTAGGGAGCAGGGTGGAAGTGTTTGGGGCTCCGACTTTCTAGGTAGCACCGCATTGTTTTTTCTTGATCCCGTTGATTACATGAGTGCTGGTATCAATAACATTTTTGGTAAAGAAATCATTAAAGCGGGTACCGGTTATTTAAGCTTTAATGACGTACCGCTTGGCGATAATGGCCATAGTGAAAACCAAGTAAAGTTCAATATATCGCTTCAACTCGGCGATGGTGGCAGCTACAGCGGCAATAAAGCAAAACATGTAAAACGTACTAAAGACCCAATTCATACTGGAATTATAGGTATTACTTATGGTGTTGGTGCGGTTGACTTTGATGAGCAATGGCAAGCTGACAACGATAAAACCACTGAATACAGCTTAGGTCTATATTTTACCCGCGAATTCTCTAGCCGTGTTACTTACTCAAAAGCAAAAGTTGATAATTTAGCGCTTAATCGCGAAATAAATTATGAAAACTATAGCCTAGATAGCCAATACTACTTCAACAGCGAACATGATTTTAGACCTTATGTTACCGCAGGTTTTGGTGAAACAATGTGGCAAAAAGAGCAAGAAAGTACAGTATTTCAAGTAAATGCTGGTGTTGGCGCTCATTACAAACTCAATAAAAACTTCGCATTACAGCTTGATTATCGCTACTTTCACAGTACTAGTGCAAAAACCTCTGATCAAAATGTTAGTGCTCGAATCGTCTACTTTTTAGGTCAAGGTGAGCGTTAATCCTGACTTTAATAAATACTATTAAACTCCTTATTAATTAAGTCTTCAGCGCTTGTAGTGTTCCGCAATATAGTTGGAAGAATTGCTAGAATTGAATATTTGACATAGTCTTATAATACACCTTATTTTGTAATTTGAGGTTATTATGAACTACTCAAAAATTTTTTATAGCGTACTTCTGCCTTGTTTGTTTGCTTGTCAAACACCTCCTTATCAGCTTGAAAAGCAATCATCCAATCCGCAAACATTATTCCTTGATAGTGCTTTTGAGCCATCAAATGAAAATATGATTTCCATAGAAAGCGAAGTAGATATTTTTTTATTAGACGATGAGATGAGAGCTGTCGTTGATAACAAATTGCGTAATCGCCATAGCTATCAACATAAAGCACGGATATTACTTGACCATCTTTTTAGTGTTGAAAATTTATCTTTACAGTATGAGGGTAATGCGAATATTGTTGCTCGCGAAGCGTTTCATAGTAAAACGGCTAACTGTATGTCGTTAACAATCATGGCTTACGCATTGGCAAAAGAAGCTGGGATGCATGTTCAATTTCAACAAGTTAATGTGCCAGAATACTGGCAGCGCGATAATAGTTATAGTTTTCTTACGGGTCATGTGAACTTACGTATTACGAATAAACCTAACTCTGAAAGTGTTTATACTTGGGGTGATAACGGTATTCAAATAGACTTTGATCCTTATATTGCCAAACAACGATTTTCAATTAAAAAAATCACTAAAAAAACAGTCATTGCGATGTTTTATAATAACAAAGGTAGCGATGCTCTTATCAGAAGAAACTATGATGTAGCTTATCAATATTTTAAAGCAGCAATTAAACAAGACCCTAATTTTAGCCCTGCTTGGGGAAACTTAGGGATATTATATCGCTTAAATAACCATTACCAAGTTGCAGAAAAGACCTACCGTTATGCACTTACTATTAATGATAAAAATTTAACGGTATTAAATAATTTGGCACTATTGATGGAAATCCAAGGAAGAGTAACTGAATCTCAACCAATTAGAAATTATCTACAACAACTTAGACAATCAAACCCTTACTACCATGCACTTTTAGCTGACGAAGCTTTTGATGCTGGAGATTTTATAACAGCTGAAAAACTTTATAAGTCAGCAATTGATTTATACCCACAAGGTTATGAATTTTATCATGGCTTAGCGAAAGCTTATTATAAACAAGGAAAAGTAAACTTATCTAAGCGAGCAATGCGAAAGGCGATCAGTTACAACTATGACAAAACAATCCAAAGACTATATGTTGCTAAGTTGCATTTTTTAAATGATATAGAGTGACTTTTAACTGCCTAAGCGATAAATTAGCACTATAAATAACTCTTTAATAAAGAAGCCAATAAATGAGAAATACCTATATAGCTCGACAAGCTATTTTAAATCAAAAATTAGACACCATAGGTTATGAGCTTTTATTTAGAGACAGTCCAGATAATAAATTTCCTGAAATAGAGCAGGATATTGCTAGTTCAAAATTGATTATTCAAAATCATATTCATGGTGATATTCAAACCTTAAGTATGGGAAAGCTTGCATTTATTAACTTTACCGAAAACTGTTTAGTACGAAAGTATCCATTATTATTTGACAAAAATAGCATTGTTATAGAGCTTGTAGGTCATGAAAAGCCAACTAAAGGCTTGTTAAAAATAATTATGTTTTATCGAGAGCATGGTTACAGTATTGCATTAACCGAATATGATTTGGCACCGCATTGGGAAGTACTATTTCCCTATATCGACATTATTAAAATCAATATTGAAAAAATTAACACTAAACGATTACCATCAGTTGTTGATAAAATGAAGCAACATGATATTAAAATATCAGCGGAACGTGTCGAAACCAAATTACAAAAGCAAACCTTAGCTGAGGTTGGTTTTGATTATTTTCAAGGTTACTTTTATCATCAACCTGAAATCATTGAAGGGAGAACATTAACCTCGATCAAAGCGCAAATGCTAGCTTTGCTTAACGAAAGCTTTTCTCATCCGTTAAACTTTACCGCTATATCAGAAATTGTTGGTCATGATGTTAATTTATCTATTGCATTGTTAAAAATGGTCAATAATGTCGCTACCGGTACAAAAATTGAAATAACCTCATTAAAACAAGCCGCATCATATTTAGGTGAAGATAAGTTACGACAATTTGTTTCTATTTTAGCGTTATCAAACTTAACTTCTGATTGCTCTGATGAAATTTGTCGCCAGGCCTTAATTACGGGTAAAGTCATGGCGGCTCTGAGTAACAAAGCAACGTTTACAACAATTAGCGATTATGCATTTATGACTGGCTTATTAAGCTCACTTGAAGTGATGCTATCAATGCCAATGGCTGAAATATTAAAATCGATGCCTGTGGCAAAACCAATAAAGTTAGCCTTAATATCTCGAGAAGGATTGCTCGGTGAATTGTTATCTTTAACAGTTTTTTATGTTTCAGGAAAAGATAACGATGAAAATGCCAACAGTAATATGGCGAACTTAATGACTCAGCACGCTTTAACACAACAAGATCTACAGCAAGAGTTTTTATTAGCAAGCCAGTGGTGTAAAGCGTTAAATATTTAAGTTATTGCTTAAACTTTTGGTGGCAGGATTGTTGTAATTTCCTCAGCGTAAAAAATAAAATTTAAGCAGGGCGCTTCACTATAGATTTTTAAAGTACTCTTAACTAGCAGCTTATTATCTGAAAAATAAAATAAATTTAAGAGTCCAATATTTTTACCTTCACCTTGTATGTGAAATTATGGTGAACGGTAAATAAATTTAAACGGTAATGTTAGCCATTAAATAGCCCGATTAATAATGCACTTATATTTAACTGATATTTATATTGAAGCATATTCTTTTTAGTTTTTACTTTTTTAGCTAAGGCTTATCTATTTAATTACAGATATAACAAGTTTGATACTGAGCGATTAAACTTTTAACCTTGTCGTTAATTGCAAGTTCGGAAGTCCAGTTAAGTGAAAAAATATAGATGATGATAAAATACCTTAAAACCTAAAGTAAAAAAACGATAATTCACTTACTAAAATAAGAGCCAATTGAATAATGCGCACAAACAAAATCTTGTGTGCGTAAAAACAAGAATCCTGCAGAGATATAAAAGCTAAATGGGAATATAACGATAATAACAACAGAAGCTAAAATGGCTACTTATAACTTTACTTAACATTATAGTCTTTTAAAATAGTGATTTTAATAAGTAATAAATATCGTTATTTATCAATATATTGCTAAGTTACTGTTAATCCAAATTAAGCACTGGATCGGATCCAGTTTTCACTGGTATTTCATCTTATTGAATTAATGACACTATTTAGTGTATTAGCTTACTGACATTTTACCGTTTGCAAGTTAACAACTAGATCTTATTCTACGTAACGCTACGTGCATGAAATTTATATTTGCGACTATTCCCTAGTAAATTTCACGTAGCGTCACGTTTATATTTCAGTTATAACTTCATTCCAAACAGTCAAATCATCTTTAACCCAAACAACATGATTCCATTTACTACCAACTAATGAGTAAATAATAAATGCACTACCATTATCTACAAAATCTTCATTAGGAATATATTGTGCTTTTAAGTTACCAGCGCTAAATGAAAAGTTTTTGTCTCTAGCTTCAAATGCAAATTGATTAAGTAAATTCCTTATCTCATCATTACCCTTTAATAAATCATCAATACCACACCAACGATCACCAATACCGAAATAACCATTCTCTTCTATGTTTGGCGTCGTAATCATGCGTTTCGTAAAGTCATGTACTAACTGATTTGAAGAAAGTAATTCAAGAAAATCTATAAAACTGAAACAACTGTCAATTAGAACCTTTATTTTGTCATTGTCTTTTGTATTGACTGCCATAACTTAAGCTCCCGTCCAATGGCTACTTAAAACTTCCGCTTGCTGTAAACACAAATCAATTGCTTCATCTGATTTATCTGGTGGGTATTTCCAGCGGCGCAATGCTCTACGTACTAGATTCCGTAAACGCGCTCTTACGCTGTCTCGTTTTTGCCAATCGACCGTTGTTGATTGTCGTAGCTTCTGAGTGATTTCAATTGCTAGTCCACGTAACTGGTCATCGCCAAGTTCTTTTACTGCGCTTTCATTGGCAACCAATGCTCGGTAGAAAGCGACTTCATCTGAATTCAGCCCTAACTTTTCTGCTTCAGCTAAATCTATTTCCATATCTTTAGCCATTTTAATAAGCTCTTCAATAACTTGAGCTGTTTCTATTGCACGATTATGGTACTTACGTAGTGTTTCCATAATACGTTCTGAGTAGGCTTTTTCAGAAACCACATCGTTTTTCATACGTGCTTTGACTTCATCTTTTAGCAGTTTTTCTAAAAGCTCTACAGCAAGATTTCGTTGTGGCATATTTTTAACATCTTCTAAAAACTCTTCTGATAACAAACCTATATTCGGTTTGTCTAAGCCAACAGAAGCAAAAATGTCTGTTACGCCTTCAGCAACTATTGCATTGTCGATAATTTGCTTCATTGCTGAGTTTTTATCTTCATCTGTACGACGTTTATCTGTACTGGTGAATTTGCTTAACGCGGCTTTAACAGCACTAAAAAAAGCTATTTCTTTTTTGTATTCTGCTGCTTCATCTAACGTACTACATAGCGTATATGCTTTTGTAAGTGGTGCCATCACATCAAAGAAACGTTTTTTACCATCGAGTTTTCCTTGAGGGCTTTCTAAACTTAATATGTGATTCATTACTCCTGGTAATAATTTAAGGGCATTTTGTTCAAAGTCACCGTAATCAAAGCCATCTAACATCGCCTGAATAATTTCTAACTTCTCTAACATAATAGAGAATGCTTCATGGTTATCGAGTGTTGGTCGCCCTTTTCCCTTTGAATCTGTATAAGTTTTCAAAGCGTTTTTCAGCTCATTTGCAATACCTATATAATCAACAACTAAGCCACCAGGTTTATCTTTAAATACACGGTTAACGCGAGCAATTGCCTGCATTAAGTTATGACCTTTCATAGGTTTATCTATATACATAGTATGACAATTCGGAGCATCAAAGCCTGTTAACCACATGTCTCGAACAATCACTATTTGGAGAGGATCTTTTACGTCTTTATAGCGTTTTTCAAACAGCTTTTTTGTTTCTTTGTTATGTATATGAGGCTGTAATAAGGCTTTATCAGATGCCGAACCGGTCATTACAACTTTAATCGCGCCTTTAGAAGTATCATCATCATGCCACTCAGGTCTAAGATTAATTAACTCGTTATACATTTGTGCGCAAATGTCTCGGCTCATACAAACAATCATCACTTTGCCAGGGAATGTCGCCACTCTTGTTTCAAAATGATTAACTAAGTCAATACAGACCTCTTCAATACGAGGATCAGAACCGACGAGTTTCTCTAGTGTTGCCCACTTAGATTTAGTGCTTTCTCTTGTGCCTACATCTTCTTCGTCTTCTATAACTTCATCAATGTCGTTGTTAAGTTCTTCAATTTCATCTTGGCGAATGTCTAATTTGGCGAGGCGAGATTCATAATAGATCGGTACTGTTGCACCATCGTCAACGGCATCTTGAATATCATAAACAGATACATAACCACCAAATACTGATTGAGTATCTTTATCTACAGCTGAAATGGGCGTACCTGTAAAACCAATAAAAGATGCATTGGGTAAAGCATCACGCATATACTTAGAATAGCCATAAGTATATTCGCCCGTTTTAGGATTAAACTTGGCCTTATCACCATACTGGCTGCGGTGAGCTTCATCACTCACTACAACAATATTAGTTCTATCACTTAACACCGGATGTGCTGACTCATTAGCCACTAAGGTAAATTTTTGAACCGTTGTAAAAACAATGCCGCCCGATTGTTTACCTGTAAGTATATCGCGTAATGAATCTCTATCTTCTGCCTGAACAGGTGTTTGTTTTAGCGTGTCACTTGCCATGCCAAAGGTATTAAACAATTGCCCATCTAAATCATTTCTGTCGGTCACAACCACAATAGTTGGGTTATTCATTTCAGGTTGTGCCATTAGCTTTCCGGCATAACACACCATAGAAATAGACTTACCTGACCCTTGGGTATGCCAAACAACACCTGCCTTACCAGTACCAAACTTGCTTTTATTACCGTTATTCGAAATATTATAATTAGCACTTGGCTCTGCGACTAACGCCAACATTTCTGGTTGTCTTGTTGCAATAATAGTTGCTTCTACCGCTGCACGTACGGCATGAAATTGATGGTAACCTGCAATTTTCTTAATTAGTTCGCCACCCGACTCTTCAAATAATACAAAATATCGAATGTAATCTAAAAGCAGTTCTGGTTTAAAAAAACCACGTACCAATGTTTCTAACCGAAATTCAAAAATACGTTTGTCATCTTCATTATCAATGGTTCGCCAAGGTAAAAAACGCTCTTTACTAGCAGTTAACGACCCTACTTTGGCTTCAACGCCATCACTAATAATCAATGCTTCATTAAAAACAAAAAGATCAGAGATCTCTTCTTTATAGGTTTGCAGTTGTTGATAAGCACTCCAAACATCAGCACTATTATCCGCAGGATTTTTCAGTTCAACTACTGATATTGGCAAACCATTTATAAACACCACGATATCAGGTCGTCTATTACCCTTTATGCCTGTAATAGTGAATTGGTTGACGATTAAAAATTCGTTTTTATCTGTATTGTTAAAATCAATAAAACGAACATAATCAGCAACCTCTACATCACTTTCTTTAAATTCAACCTTTAGGCCTTCAAGAAGGTATTGGTGAAATTGCTGATTATTTTTAATTAAGATAGGTGTGTCGAATTGAGTAATTACAGCAATGGCTTGTTCTAACGTAGCTAAAGGAATATGGGGGTTAATTATCTCAAGCTGTGCTAATAAACGTGCTTTTAAAATAACTTGCCGATAGTCTTCTCGCTCTGGAGAATCACCGTCTGGTGCTATGTCGTAACCATTAGCATATTCATAACCAATTTCTGTAAACCAGTCTATGCAAAGTAGCTCTAATTGGTCTTCCGTAATCATTCAGCTTCCTTAATTTGTGCTAACTCATCAATTAATTGTTTTAATTCAGGAACATCTATTAGTTTTTCTTGAAAGCTAGCCATTAATTTATGAACCGTTTCGACTTGCTGCTCATGTGAAGTTGTATGCTCAAATATACTCAACATGGGACATAGCATCACGATTGGATGCCATTTATTTGCTTTAGCTTTAGGCTCTTTTACAGTATCAATAAATTGCCACTGATTAAATTCACGGCTAACTAAGCTTTGAAGCTTTGCTTTAAAAGATTGGTACGTTGAGGAGTCTTTAATATGTGTTTGACCAGTACGATTAAAGTCAAAGACAATACATAAATTTAATTCATCGTTTAAAAGCTCGGTAACACCATGATCATAACCATCCAGTATTACACCAAAAAAAATACCAGGTAACCAACGTCTACCATGTTCACCAATCACTGGACAAAATTCTAATCCAACTCGCGATTCTGTTTTTTGTCTCTTAAATTCAGGCGTCAAACTAAGTGACTGTAAAGGCCAACTCTTGTGTTTAGCGGCTTGAAAAACAGAATCAACTTGGCTATCGAACTTAACTGCTTCTAGATAGTGCTTCATCGAAAAACTATTTATAGGTGTACTTGGCCCTAACCCTTCTGTTTTCAAAAGTGTTAGAAAATCTTTAATTGCCCATGATAACTTTTCATCATTTAATGTTTGTTCAAGCTTGCTCAGACATTTATAAACATCTTTCCAACATAGTGCTGCATCGGGGTTTTGACCATGCTGGTACGCTTTAGCTGTTATTAGGATAATACGATGGTCATCAGTACAACTTTCAATATATTCACGATAATTTTTTAGCTGATTTTTGTGTAAGTTTGACCATACCTTGTGCTCAAAAACCCAGGTACATTCAGGCCACGCGATCACTAAATCTGGATATTTATTTGAAAAATTTTCTTGAGTAGAAATTTCACAGTCGCCTTTTGGCAGTTCAACAGCAGTGGCTAAAAACTCATTAATACAAGAAAGTACAGAGTCTCGTACTTCATCACTACTTCTTAATAACCAAGCAAATGCCTCAGTAACAAAGTTCTCTAGCGGATCAGTATTCTCTCTAGGGCGATACTTTCTTAAATTAACGAGTAAACTTTCCATATTAAATAATGTCCTTAATTTGTTCTTTTAGTTTTTGGTTCGCATTTTGTAATGGTTGTTTTAATGCTTTTTCAAATTTGATCATTTCTGCTACCAACCACTTAATTATCTCAGGCCAGTTTTCATTGTTATAACCATCAAATTCTTTTCTAAATTGGATTCTACTGGCTTTTTTATCATCGAGTCTTAACCATTCAAGTTCAGCTCCAAACTTGCTTTCAATCTCTTGTTTCTTTGTTAATAACAAATCGAACATAAACTTATTGTCTTCTGTTTGTGAGCGACTCATATTAAATTCAACACGTGCTTCTTTGGTGCCAAAAATAAGTGCAAACGGACAAGAGCGAACGCCAGAGCCAGCATTAATCCAATGATCCTTTGTTGGGCTAATGTTATCGAATAAATTACAATCACTGTCACGCATTGCTTCAAGTGCTTGTTCCCAAAACCCTAGTCTGACTTTATGGCGATTTTTAAGCTCAACTACCGTTTCTTTTTCATCGGCTTCTTTGGCACTAATTCCAATCATCAGCTCTTTTACTTCGGGCGTTGGAATAATTTGTTCAACGTTTAAAAACAATTGTTGTTCTTCAAGGCCGCCCATTGAATACGGAGTAACTTTGAAACACTGTAATTGAATGTTGTGGCTTAATAGCCAAAGTGCGGTACTGGTAACTTCTTTGCGATAATTAGCGGCGACAAATATTAAGCGTTGGTTGTTACCTGAATTCAATACCACCTCACCTAAATCTGGTACGTCTAAAAACTCACAGATAAGCGTATTAGCATCTTGTTTGGCTTCAGCACTATTACTATTCTTGGTATACAGATCACAAAAACGATTCAAATAGCTTTGGAAAATTTCAACAATTTGTTTTTTGTTTAAGCTAGAGCAATACGACGCATATTTAAGCGCTTGCCAAATAACATCACGGCCAGTGTCATCAAGTTTGTTTTCAATCACCACTAAGTTACCGTCTTTATCTAAGGCTAATAAGTCTAGACGTTCGCGGGTATCGTCAAAACCATCAAACTCTTTTTGAATGATTAACAGTTCTTCACCAAAAGCATCAGGCTGATAAGCTAACCATTCTTGTAAATGATTACGTTCTGAGAAACCCAACTCACTAAAGCTTTTACTTTGTAAACGAGATATGCGGTTACTCGATTGGTCTATCTTGAACATTTAACTTCCTTGTTGGCTGTCTATGATAAGTGCAAAATTAACAACATCTTCTGTTGCTTCTGTTAATAGATCATCGGGGAAATAATCACGCTTTAACCTTCTCCTGACGATGTTTTTTAACCGAGATAGTTCTGATTGTCTTACTTGCCAATCAACACCTGCTTTTACATCAATAAATTCAACAACTACATT
Source organism: Colwellia sp. D2M02 (assembly GCF_018860755.1). Taxonomy (GTDB): domain Bacteria; phylum Pseudomonadota; class Gammaproteobacteria; order Enterobacterales; family Alteromonadaceae; genus Colwellia; species Colwellia asteriadis. The sequence goes on from NZ_JAHKPW010000089.1 coordinate 11,112, forward strand.
GGCCAATTCTTTAACTTGCTGTACTTTCAGGTTGTTAGCTATAGCATCATTCGTTTGTATTGCGTTAATAAGCTCTTGCGCTCTACTTTCAGAATTTATACTTTTTACAAATTCATTTAATGGTTTAATGAATTCCTCTTTAATGGGGCTAACTACCTTAGAAAGTTCTTTAGATTTCAACTTTGTTTTTAATGTCTGTTCAACTAACAACTCATTGCAATACCCTGATGCACCAATCAAATCAGGAAATAAACTTGCATGATGAATATTCATTTTCCTTAGGTGGCGTAAGCACTCTAGCCTAATCTCTTGGGAATTAGGTATATGAATTCGACAAATATATTTACTAAGTTCGTTAGGATCATTAACATCAATATCGGAATCAACAAGGGCTTTGAATAATGAGGACTCTAACGTTTCCCCATAAGGTGCAAAAGTAAATAAACCTGCTTGATTCACCAATCTGCCATGATCATCTTTAGACGGCTCAACCACCTTAGGGTGTTTTTTATCAAATGGGTCTTCATCATCTTCAACTAAATCAGCTATAAATGTTTTATTTAATACATAAATGACTCTGCTAAAGTTATTAGGGATAGTATTTTCTTGCTCATCAACATCTACCCAGGTTTCAGGATCTTCTTGCATGAATGAAAAAAAGAGAGATACATAAGGTGATAAAGACCAATCTAGTAGTGGAGTGGCTAATCCATGATGTTGCCCAATAGCCCATAATTCTTCGTCATCTTCTTTGAAAATGGTGTTATCAGGAACTCTACCTCTAATAGATAATCTAAAATTCCTCAGTTGCTTGCGTGCAAGACTCGCGTCGATAGCTTCTTTTGCAATACGGTCTAATGTTGGTAGTAAAGGCCATTTATAATGCTGTTGTCCTCTAAAAACAAATTCTTGTTCATCGTTATCTTGCCGATAGTGTTTAACAACATTATGAAAATCCTCCCAAGAGTCAATTCGCGCAGTGGGAATAAGGCCATCAATATGTTGATCGTACACACAAAATTCTGGCCAGACCTTTAAATTTTTATAATATTCAGTTTTCCTCTCGGTATACTTAGGTTCTTGTAAATCCTTTTGGTCCATTAGTTATCACACTCCAATGGTAAGTCTCCTGATAATAGCTTAGGTAAAAGAATGTCACGAATTTCACCTAACGACGTATTTTCTAATTCATTATATTTTATTTTGTTAAACAAGCCTGAAAATATATCCTCTATGATTTCAAATAAGTTATTCCCAGGATTAACAACGTTCAACCTATCAAAATCTTTTGGATAAATATGTGGTTGTGCGGCACCTGTTTGCATTGATGTAATTAGTTTTTGTTTCAACTTTAGCAATACATAATTTGTATACAAATACTTGGTCGCTTTACTACAGATGAATGAACAATCAGAGGCCCAAACATCAGTGTAATAAATATTCACATATCCTGCGTTTGCACCTGATGCACTCACTGTTATAACAGGCCCTTTAACATTAGCTGTATTGTGGTAACACGAGGGTTTCAATCCACCTGCGACAACAGGAACACTTCCATGAACCACTGTTTTTTTCGTGATATTTTTACCTTTTGTTAACTTTGTTAACTTTGAAAATGGAGTTACCTCCCACCCCATTGGAATTTCTCCGAGTTCACTATCTACGAGTTGGTTTGGAAATAAATCGACTAGGGCTTGAAGCTGTTCGGTAGGAACGATTTTATTCACACCAGCAATGGATTCCAGGGCGGCTTGTATTTCTGCCTGTGCAATGTTTTCAGCAGAAGGTGCTTTAGCTTTTTGTGCAGCATTAGCTGATAGTTGTTCTTTTGCATAATCAGCAAGCAAGGCTTCACGGGCGGCTATCTTAGCTTTAGTCGGTTCAAAATCAACAAACCAGCTTTTAAAAATCGCTTGTGCTATTTCTTCTAGAGTTTGATTGGTTTGACGATTCAGGCTCGTCTTTTTTTCGAACGGTACAATATTATTTTTTATTAATTTCTGGTACTCAATATCAGGTAAAAGCACTGGTAATTTTCTAATAACTGATAAATTTAACCGCTCTGCAACACTACCATCCCTAAATCGAAGCAGATACCGCTGAAAAGCAGATGAATTAATATAGGCTCTGAGATATGTACTATCTAAAATTTCTTGTTTAGGTTTAATGAGTACCATTCTCTGCCCCAAACATACCTGTGTATTTTCGGGCACTTCAGCGGCATCACCAAAATATGTACCCTCTCGGCTGAATAGTAAGTCACCAAACAAAGGTTCTGCTCTTTTTATTCTATCGGCATATGTTTTGTGTGATACTTTTACTGCCTTGGTAGTATCGAAGAAGCCATTTCGTATATCTTGAGTACGAACTGCATAAGGGCCATTGTCACTCAACTTAGGTGTAGAATGAGGGCAATCGAAAACCCCATTACAAACGTCATCTAAAATTTCGAATCGCCAGCCTTCAGGCAAGGTATTAATACCAAGTTCAATGAGTAAGTCTTCAAACATCGTAACCAACCTTCGACAAGCTCTTTTTAATATCAATGACTAACAGATTTGAATCTGCAAACTGTTCTTTGAGTAGACTGGTTAGACGTTCCATTTTATCAGTAAAGGCTTCCCCATCACCCTCCTGTTCAACAGCACCGATATAACGACCAGGGGTTAAGACATAATCATGTTTGATAATTTCGGCTAGTTTTACTGATTTACAAAAACCAGCAACATCTTGATAAGGTGCTTCTGGCTCTATAGTCATTCCTTTAACGTCACTTTCAGCTTCAGCCTTTTCTTTCCAAGCCATTACTGACTCTGCCGAATGGAAGTCTTTACTTTGCCATTTATGAAATAAATTGGTCACTGAGGCGGTATCTTGTTCAGTGAAGTCACGTAATACACGGTCTTTCATATAGCCTAAGTTGCGAGCATCAATAAATAATACTTCGCCTGTTCTATCACGTAGCTCTTCACCCATGGCATTGGTATGGGCTTTTTTGTTTTTGGTTAAAAACCAGATACAGGCAGGAATTTGGGTATTAGTAAACAATTGCCCTGGTAAGGCGATCATACATTCGATTAAGTCGTTATCGATAAGTGCTTGGCGAATAATGCCTTCGTTACTGGTATTTGAACTCATCGAACCATTGGCTAATAACAAGCCCATGCTGCCTTTGGGTGCTAAGTGATACAACATGTGCTGCATCCAAGCAAAGTTAGCATTGTTGGTTGGCGGTGTGCCATAAAGCCAACGCGGGTCTTCGTCACTAACGCCTGTATCCCACTCTTTCATATTGAAAGGCGGATTCGCCATTATGTAATCTGCGCGTAAATCAGGGTGTTGATTATTGGTATAAGTTGACGCTGGCTCTTTACCAAAGTTAAAGTCGATACCACGAATCGCCATGTTCATAGCCGCTAATTGCCACGTAGTATGGTTGTATTCTTGTCCGTAAATAGAAACGTTTCCTATTTTACCGCCATGTTCCGTGATAAATTTTTCTGATTGCACAAAAAATCCACCGCTGCCCATAGCAGGGTCATAAACACGGCCTTTATATGGCTGTAGCATTTCAACAATCAAACTAACAATAGATTTAGGTGTGTAGTATTGACCACCTTTTTTACCTTCGGCTAAAGCAAACTGCCCTAAGAAGTATTCGTAAACATGACCTAGAATATCTTTAGAATTCATGGTTGCATGGTTGAAAGGTACAGTAGAGATTAAATCAATTAACTCGGCCAATTTACTTTGATCAATTTTAAGTGTGGTATAAAGCTTGTTGAGTACGCCTTTTAACTTGCTATTGTCTTTTTCAATAGCTTCAAGTGCATGGTCAATTAACTGCCCAACCGAGCGAATTATTTTACCACCTTTACCTGTTGTGCTATTAACACCTACTTCTAATTCACCACCTTTTAATAAAGGTGAATTCTTGTCACGCAAAAATGACCAACGCGCTTCTTTAGGCACCCAAAATACGTTCTTTTCGGTGTAAAAATCACGTACTTCAAGCTCAACATTGACTTCATCAAGGTATTCTTGGCTTTCAATGCCACCTTCAAAATCAGCAGGGTCAATAAAGTATTCGTTATCAGACTGTGCAAATTGATCTCTTAATTGCTCGCGACGAATTTCAAATGCGTCACTGGTGTATTTTAAGAATACTAGCCCTAACATCACATGTTTATAGTGCGCAGCATCAAGCGCAGGCAATAATTTATTGGCTGCTGTCCATAGCTTTTTTTCTAAACTATTTAAAAATTCTTGTTCTTCATTGTTCATTTAATATCTCTTATTACTTAATTAATGGACGTGCATATGCTTTAACTGGGTTAGTGTTAATTAATACCTAACTGATGGAAAAATACTTTATTGCGCATATCAGCATCTTTTAATAATTTGTCCCAACTTAGCACTTCGATATATAAGTTGAGGTTTGCATGCCATTTGAAATAACCTTTGCGGTCAGGCATTGGCGTGAAGTCATGTTCTTCTTCTAACCAAGTTCTTACTTTTTTATCAAAATCACAGACGACATAACCATAAAAAGGAGTGTTGTTTTCAATATTTATTTCGCGGCCTTCAGGTGTTTCAAAATCACCATTTTTGATTTTTCGTATATAACGAATAATTTGTTTTACTGGATCATCCTTTGTTGAAGCATTTGCAAAGTCATTACGCTTTGGCTTTTTGAACTCAAATACCATAACAGGGTTACTAGGTTCGTTTTCGCCTCTAAATACTACGCGTTTGTCGTATGCTAGTAAGTCTGGACGGTCAGATAAATGACCTTCAAGTGGCAAATCTGATGATAAATATTCGGTAAAATTTAGCCGTTCGTCGATGAGCCATAAATTATGTTCTTGGAAAGGCGTTTTTATTGAGTCGCCTTTACGAGGGAATATAATGTCATGCACAACCCCTTCAGATGAAAACTTCCCGTCATCATTAGCTTCTAAGCTTTTTTTGAATATATCAATTATGCTGCGCCTTAAAGCAACATAGTGCGCAAGGTCATTTTTATTAGACTCAGATATGCGGCCTAATATGTCGGTGGCTTTATCATGTAATGATTGGTTGTCTTCTGATGCCAGTATGGCCTTCACATCTTTTTTTAACTCACCTTCAACATTAAATTTAGCTTTTTGAAAGGTTAATTCTATTTGTTCTTCTGATGGATTCATCGGCAAGTTAGATAAATCGATGGTGTCGAGCATTTGCGTATGCCATGGCGCTTCTTCACTAATATAATCAACGACCAGTCTTTGTTTTTTACTTGTACGCTCATCAACTTCTTCGCTAACAACCTCATGCGCAGTCTTTACTGCTTGTTCTTCGATTTGAGATTGTGAAATGCCGTATTGCAGGTCGTGATCTTTATGGAAATCGAAGTTACCACGTTCAAGTGACACGTGTTCATCTAAGAAGGATGAGAAAACATATACTTTTAATATGAAATTTCTAGTTGCGCCAGACGGTGATTTCTCACTAAACTCTTCAGCAAATTCGGGGATATAATTCTGAATTTGTGTAGAGGTTACAGTTCGCTTATGTGCTACTAAATTCACTTGGCTTTTTTGCTGCTTAGGTGAGTAAAACTTAAATACACGAGCAATAAAAGCTTGTTGTTCACCATTGTTTTCACTCAATACAAATTCTTGATTAAACGTAGGTAGTTCAACGATTGAATCTCGCCCTTCTTTTTTTAAAAATTCATTTAAAGTAATGGTCTTGCCATCACATTCGTCTTTAAGTTCAACAATTGGGCATTGGTAGCCATCAGTACAAAAATAAGGAAGTAGCTTTTCAAACAGTGTACGAGCAATAGTTTTATGCTTTCTATCGTTAAACTTCGAACCTTTTATCGACTTTAATTCTGCGGTTGTACCCGAACATTCAAATTCGGTTGGTGCAATTTTTTCGTTTTCTATGATGTCGTTTTTCTTACCCATCTTAAACGACCGGTTGAACTTGGTATCACCCGATATGTAATTACTGGAAATAATTAAATCTTCAAAATATTTTAAGCAGGTAAAGCGACCAAAGCCTTTACCACCAATATCGATTTTATGAGCAGAATATAAAGTATCAAATGACTCACGGTTTTTATCAGTAAAACCAATGCCGTTATCTTTTACAGTAAAGCCGGTCACTTCAGGCACGCTACTTGAGTCTAATTGCATCTGAGGGGCTCGTTTGATGAGTACTTCAACTTTCCCGTTTACCGCACTACCCATTTCAATGGCTTGAATGGCATTAACCACCAACTCCACCAATGGTGTGTAAACATTAATCCCTGATTTTATGTTTTCGACTGCACGCCTAATATTTACATTACTCATAATATATCCTTATATTGTTTAACAACCAGGTGCTATTGCTAAACCTTCTGTACTGTGAAGTGTTTGATTGTTTTGTAAATAAAGCTGATATTCTGCGCCTGAAAGTGAAGCACTTTCAGAACAGTCCACATTCCAACGCCTTAATAGATAACCTGCCATTGCAGCTCTAACATCTAATTTGAGCACGCCATTTTCCATTCCGTAATCCATTTTAATGGCGGTTGGATATTCAACATTCTTAGGGTGCGGGACTATTTCAAGTGGCATGATTGTATTCCACTGTTCATCTTGAACCTTAATTTCATTCACTTCAGGCTCGTTATTAATAACCGTTACTTTGGCAAGGCGTGTTAATACAAAGTCTCTAAACGCATTACTCTTTCTGTCATAAGCTCGAACATGCCAACGAAGACCATTATCAACAATAGTGTGTGGTACTAATTCACGAGCACCAGAGCCACTTGAAAGTGAGGTATAGATAACACTTACTGCTTTGCAATTAATCATAGCTTGGGTCAGTTTAGCGATAACGTTGATATCAGGTACGTTTAGTTGGCTTGGTTGCTCAACCGGAAATTCGACATCACCTATGGCATCAAAGCCATCAGAGATTTGATGTGCAAGCTTAACTAGCGTGCGCTTAGCATCATGTGTAAATAATGGTTTGAAGCTATTAGTTAGAAAGTATTTCTTTTGGGTATTGTTATACGCCATGTTCTTTGGCGCATGCTCTTTATAGAGGTTGATATCGCGTGTAGCGGCAGAAACACCAAGCTTGAAGTGCTGGACAATTTCGGAGCGTGTAACGCTACCGGTAAAATACAACTTAAAGTCAATATAGGCGAGACGCTGCTGTTGAGCGTAGCTTAACTTTTCCAATTGATTGTCCATATCGTAGAAATTTCTTTTTATTATTCAAATAGTCAAAGTCAGTATGTCTCATAATGAAACACACCTCAATAGATAAAATGTCAATATTGGTTAATTGTCTGATAATTAAACACACTTGTTTGATTTATATCAGGTTATGACTGCCCTGCTTTCTTCTAGCAGTACTTACTATGTCAATAAGTAAGTGAAATGTCGTAAGAAATATTATGATTTCATTTTTCTATTTTTAGTTTTTCATTCTATTGACAGTGAATTTTTTCAAAAAATATCGACTTTATTAACTCACTGAATAATAGAAATATATCGATTTCTCACCTAGTAGCTTTATTCGCTTTTTTTCGTGTTTTTTCTTTATGTTCAACCTTAATAATCTATATAGATTCAGACTGTTAAGAAACAAAGTGCAGACATAGTATATCAATAAATAAGTCCCATAAATTCAGTGGGTTAATAAATTTGACACCTGATTTTTCGTACCTATAATTCGCACAAATTTGAATAATTAATGAGCAATAAATTATGAGTATGAAACGAAGAGTATTAGGTAAACAAAGCGCAGTAAGAAGCACCGTAACTGGTTACAACAACAATCTTAAAACAGCAGTACTACTAGAAAGCACCCTTGAAGTAGATTACTACCGAATGATGGAATTTACCTTGCCCGAAGGTGCCACACTTGAGATGCAGCCAGAGCACATAGAGCTAATCATTGATGGCAAGAGAATACGTTACACACCTGATGCGAAGATTACGATGCCAGATGGACGCATTATCATGATTGAAATCAAGTACGAGAAAGATATTCACAAACCTAATATTAGGCAAAAACTCATCAAAGCGAAGTGGAAATATGCATCAATGGGTTTTCAATTTGATGTAATGACGGAAAGAGAAATACGTAAAGGCCATCAAGCAGAAAACTTTTCTCACTTGCTTGCTGCGCTGCACCACGACAAGCCTGTAGATGCATTTCATTTGTTAGTGAGCGATCTACCAACGCAACAGTATTCTATCAAAGAGATGATTGAAATAGCTTTTAGCAAAGGTATGAGCGAATCAATCGTGAAAATTTCGATGGCTCATATGTTGTTTCAATGGGATACCACGTTAGCTTGGTCTGATATTCGTTTAAGCTTTTAAGGAGAATTCAAATGCTCAACCCTGCAATCAATATCCTGCGTAAAGCCGGAACATTAGTTAGATTTAATAATTTGTTAGCGCGAAGTCACCCTGTTGGCCCAAACTATATTGCTCTTAACTTTGAAAATGATGAAATTCCACCAGCAGTGCTCTCAGACATTGAGTTGGACGAGGCTTATGGCAGAGAGTTAAGCCTTGTTCACGATAAAAAAACAACACCTAATCACGCAGTAACGCTTACACCTAAGCAAAAAACCAAACTATTTAAGATACAGGCTTATTTGGATACGCTTTATGAGATTGGGGGTCGAAAAGACATCATTGGGGGGATCAAGTTACGTGAAAAAGTAATAAAAATAGCATCCAAAAGATTGAATGATGAATCCCCACCTTCACCGGCACAACTTGCTATTTGGGCGCAAGAGCAAAGAGATTATGTTGGCGGTGTTTGTGCAAAGGTTTCTACCGCCGTAAAAAATAAGCGAATGTCTAAGTTTGACGAAATACAAGCGTTTGCCATTGAGGTTGCCGATGAGTTCATTTTTGGAAAATTCACTTCTTTCCAGTATTTTTACGATATGTTTGTAACAAGAGCAGAGAAAAGATTTAAGACTCTGCCATCTCGTGAAACCGTTAGGAAATGGTTAGAGCAAATAATCTGCCCTAAAAAGAGACTGAAAGGCCTCAATAGAGCCGAGCGACGAAGAGAGCTTCGAAATGCCATTAAAAAATTCAAAACAACAAGGCCTTATGAACGTTTAGAAGCTGATGCATGTAGTATGCGTGTTGGTGTTAGGGATGATGAAGGAAATTATCTCGGACAAGCCACTGTTATTTTTTTTCTTGATGTGCATACCAGAAGTGTCGCTGGATATGAATTACATATCGGTGCTGGTGAGCCTTCATCTTCTGTCGTTAGTGCATTTAGGCATGCAGTATGTAAAAAAGAGCCTGGAACTTACCACACTTTACGAAACAATTATTGGTATTGCAGTGGCCCTCCTGAAAAGGCCGTTTATGATGGAGGTGCAGGCTTCATATCAAATGAAACGCAATCCTATATGAAGTTAACTGTTGGCACACTGGTTGAGACATTAGCTTCCTACAGCCCTTGGTTAAAACCTTTTGTTGAGCGATTTATTTATACGTTTAGAACAAATTGTGAGGCAAGGCTCCCAGGTTATGTTGGCAAACAAAAAGACCAAGCTAAACTTGAACATAAAATAGAAGAAAGAGCCCATCTCACTGTCGATGAGTTACGAAGAGCTATCGAGTCATGGATTGTTGATGAATATCATCATAAGCCTCATTCCGGCATAAATGGCTTAACGCCCTACCAAGCATGGGAAAAAGCTAGAAAAGAATGCCTTTTACCAGTAGATGTAAAAGATGAATATAAAATTCGTTTACCCAAAGGTAAAAAACGTGAAGCGACTATCTCTGGTGACGCTTTTCACCTAGGCGTAACTATTAATCGCCTTAAATACAATGATGATGACGGAAGGCTTAAAGAGATTGGAAACTGGCTGGCCCAGACTAACCAGCCTAGGAAGGTCACTTGTTATTATTCCGATTGTGATCTTTCAGCAATTACTGTTCTTTGCCCAAGAACACTTCATGAATTTAAAGTCCCTGCTATTGATGAAAATATCAAGCCAGGTATGTCATTAATAGAATTCCAAGCACTAAAACCTTCAGCATACAAAAATAAAGGATTTAGCCATTATAGAACGATGGAGGATAACCCTGAAATGGTTAAAGCTCATGAGGCTGTGAATAAAAAGGTTGGTAAAAAGAAAACAACTAAATTGAGAAGAACCTCTATTGAGAATATTCAAAATAACATCGACACCTTGACTATTGAGAATTACAAGCCCACTGACATTGATCCCTACGTTGACGAGATAGATTGGGATGATATTGAACCACTTCCACAATCTTAAGGAGACACTAATGGTAAATGTTTCAACGGTTCTGCCATTTGATTTAAATACTAACATTTCTAAACGTATAGCTTTAAAGAAGCTACCACATAACGTAAAAGAGCTGAGGTTCAGAACTTATTTGCATAATGATTTTTCTAATGCGTTAGCCGGCCTGCGAGAGACATTCGCTATGTCTGGTTTTGAATCAACGGGTTGTACGTTATTTGGTGACCCCGGTGTTGGAAAAAGTCGCCTGATTCGTTATTTCGTTACAGAAATTTATGCAAAACCTGAATACAAACCAACGAAAAGCGTAACGCCAATTCCAATCATTTCAATTCGAGTTCCAGGAAAACCAACAATTTCTAGAATTTGTGAGCAAATATTAAAATGTACACAAAAACATTATAAGCCCCCTTCTAGGGATGGTGACTCAATTATGCTGAGAGTTTCTCGTGTGTTGCAATATTTAAACATTGAAATGATCATCTTTGATGAATTTCAACATTTGTTAAGAAAGCACGCAACAATAAGTACTGCCGATGCTGTTGCATTCATTAAAGTGCTCATGGATGAGCATGGTTTAAGTGTTGTTTTTGCAGGCCTACCTGAAGCTCAATCATTACTGGAAGAACACCCTGAATTATCACAAAGGATGAGTTTTGCAAAAGTAGATCTACATGAGTTTTCTCTTAAAAAAGATGGACCGTGTAATTTAAAAGATTTTGCATTGTACATTAAAAGCATTGAAGTTAACTTCAATGAATTGGGAATAACTATATTTCCATTATCTAATAAAAATATGCTTGTACGCATATATTTAGCAACACTGGGTAACCCAAGGCGTATTGGCCAGTTATTTACTCGTGTTATGTTGAGATACCATGATAAAAAACAGATAACAAATCAGGAGTTTCAACAAGTCTTTAGTCAAATGCCTTTTAATAAAATGAATGGTTTTAATTTATTTACTGAACCACAGACCTCAGTTAAAGCTTCTTTTGAGCGTTTGCTTAAAATGCAAAGAAAGGAGTCTTTAAAGGAACATAACCAGCACAGACTAGGTTCTCGTCAAGGTGATTGATATGTTGGTTTTACGACCTTACCCAAAACCCACTGAGCGCCTTAACGAATACCTTATACGGCTGTGTTATGTAAATGGCTTTTTTAAAATATCTGAGCTTTTAAGTGTTTTAGGTATGCGTCCAGTTAAACAAGCCCAAATGGGCCAATGGGCTCCGCATCATCTCAAAGCGCTTAATGAAGTGCTCACCAAAGCCCTTGGCAGACCTTGTGATGATGTTATTGCGCTTCATAGTCGTAATGACTCCGATAAATGGCTGTTTGGTTATGACAGAACGCTAGCTGAGCTGATTGTCGATTTCCCAAGAATTTGCGTACATTGTGTTAATGAAGAAAAAGCCATGGATTGGCGTTGGGCGATTGGCACTGCTGCACGATGCCCAAAACATTTAACGCCTTTAATTGATAGCTGTCCTCATTGCGATAAGCCTCTTATGTGGGATGCCAATATTTTAGAGTTTTGCCCAAAGTGCAAAAAGTCTTGGGATATAACTGGTACTGAAGTAGTTGAGCCTTTATCTCAATTGGAAAAGGATTTATGGCCAGCTATTGATGGCAATATCAATGTGACTGAAAAACAACTGCAAGAGTTAACCTACGCAATGTATATGGCGGCTCGCCCTTTTGATGTGATGATTCAGCGTTATGGCCGCATTCCTTTTAGCCGAAATCATTATCAGCTTGTACTTAATGGTTTAGCCCTACTCACTAGTGAAGACTATCGAAGTAAGTGGGTTAAAGCCTGTCAACGCTACTGGAAAAACTACCCAGGTTATATTAATCCCGTTCGTTTGTTTTTAGAAAATGTTGAAATAGTTGATACTGGCGTAAGTTGCCAATCTTTTGGTTTTAACGAGCGCACTGAATTCATTCAAAAAGCACGAGTCCAGTATGTTAAGGATAAGGACAAGGACCAGCCAATCTACCATGTTGATATCTTTTTATTAGCAAAAGCCCTGAATTTGAGTGTAAGTGACAGTACGATTTTGTTTGAAGCTAAAACCTTTCCTATGGTGAATAAATCCTTTGTGGGTAATCATAAAATGATGAAGTCTAAGATATTTAATATCAAAGACATTATCAAAAAGGTAAAGAGTTTCGCTAAAGGCCCTAAAGCTCATACAAGTTATACATGCATAACTGAAAATTCAGCATCGCTTGTACGCCATTTATGCCAATACGGTGATGTGGTTAATGCTCTGTCCTATCAAAACAGATTCACGGTTATTTCAACGATGCGTTTGATTTAAGTGAAGTCTATATTGATAAGGCCATGCTCTCTTCTTGGTTAATTGAGTTTCGTGAAGAGCAATGTCGCTATGCAATCACTATTGCGAGTGCTGCCTCTGCATTACAAACAAACGAGGAAACGATTAAATCACTCGTCTATGACGGAGAGCTGCGCTGGGGAAAACATCAGCGCCGTGGGGAGTTTATCGAAGGTGATAGTTTTCTTAGTTATATCAAACGAAACAATCTTGATGAAACCTAACGTACAACATGAGGTACTTACGCGAAGAATTCACGATATTTACTTAAACGTACGGTTACTCGATGCTATTACGGTTGAGGATAGATATATCTTTATTATCAATGCCCTCATTAATACATTAAGAGCCAGACTGATTGGTGATGAATTTTTAGAAATCCAAATACTTGGCTACGATAAAACAGGCTTTCCGGAGTTTTTAGTGGATATGCCACTCGCAAAGGTTCAAGACTTCTATCCTTTGTTAGAGCGATACAAACAACAAGCGCTAGGCTCCAATACATGAGGAATTGCAGATGGATAATACTGAAGCGTCAAATTTTACAGATGACAGTCACGATGGCTCAAAGCCCTTTATATAAAGATAAGCATTGAAGCACTCAAAATACCCGGAATATAAGATGAATAAACTCAACGTATTGATGTATTGGCAGTTAACCGTTATTTCAAAGTATCATAATATTCAGTGCCAGAAAAATTAGATAAATATATATGCAGCTTATCTCTTATACTCCGAATTTTTAAGAAATAAGCTTTTACTTCTATATGTTAAATGATTAATTTTATAGTTAATGATCTTTTTTGATGTGCTTAAAAACAGGCTTGGACATATACTAAGGAGCATGTTATTCAAACCAAATCTTGTATGCTAGCCTTAGTCAGACATTTTGAGTGAGTGTTATGTAAGATCTGAGAGATTACATCTCATTATTTTCAAAATATTCATTTAAAATAGCCATTGCCATTTTATTTTGACGTTCAGCCATGAGTCTTATTATTCGTAACAGTGCTCTTTGTGTTACAGGCGGAAGTTTATTCAACTCGCCAATATCATCCAAAACCAATTTAACCAGTAAAACGAGCTGTTCTTCAGCGTTTTTATCGGTTTCATTTGAATACCACGTTAGCTCTTCCAAACAGGTATCAATCCATGTCAGCCCTTGATGTCTTATTTCAAATGCACTACGGGTTCTTAGAAAACGTAGTAACTTAACTAATGAGTCTAGTGATAATCTTTTTGACGCATGTACATCAAGATGGTTACTCATTCCTTTAACAATATCAGCATGCTGTTCATTCCAAATAAAATCAATTATTATCTGATTCAAGCCAAAAATAGCATCCCAAATATCCTCTAAATACCTTTTGCTTCGATCAATTTGTTGCCAATTTTTATTGCTCAGTGCAAATTGAATCATCTCGTTCCAATGTAATAAAAACACTGAACTGTCTGTTTTTTCATCATTCAACGCAGAGAACCATTCATAAAAGAAATCATCAATCCAAAGGTGTGCTGACGACCCCAACTCAAGTAGAGGTTGCCACAAGCTTCTAGCCTCTTCAGTGCTGTCACAACTTAAGATGATGCCTGGTAATTTTCCTAGTAACCATTTATCAAACTCATAAGGCATCCCATCAACTTCATCAACTTTCTGAACACCATAATCCATTTGCCATAAAATAGTTTGACTACACTGTTTCCAAAAGCTCAACCAATATGATTTTTCGGTGGAATTGATGGCCCTATCTAATGTTGGTAACCAATCATAGACACGCTTTATAACGGCAAAGTCAATACCTGTTGACCGAAGATGTGCTTTCCTCTGGCCATATTCTTCGCTTATATAGATCTCATTAGAAAAAGTGTGATCTAGTGACTTCCAAGCAGGTATTTCAAAAGCTAAAGTTCCATCAATGAATTTATGAAAATAGTTATTAAATTCTGAATAGAGCTGTGCAACAGATAGCTTTTCTTCTCCATGTATCTCATTTGAGGCTATTAAGATCCTTTCTCTATAAACAGCCCAAACTGTCGCTAGGTGAATTAATCGATAAAAATCGTCTCCAAATTCAGCTCGCTGATCAGACACTACATTAAAGAGTCTCTCAGTCGTCTCATAGTGAAAGCTAATACACAAGTGACCTATTGCAGCTCTAATATCTTTATCGTCCCGATACTCTATCCACATGAAGGGGATCACATCTGCGCAAAATCTATCCCATTCAAAATCCATAGATGATTCAGCAATACGCAGATCCATTTCTGGCTGCTCAAAAACACAGCCTAATATAGTCTGATAACACCATTCTTCATATTCTCCCCATATATCATTAAGTTGATTTTTATATGTATATAATACTGCTGCCAAAGCGCATTTTGTTCTCACCAGTTGTAATTTTCTATCAACGTCAGCGTCTTTAAACTCCAGTTTGGCGAATGTCTCCAAAGGACTTATCATATTTTCTGAGCTAGGCTCCGTCCCCTTATCAATCAGTTCTCTGCATCGCATTGGAATTACTAAGAGTGATTGCGTAATTTCATTCTCCTGACTTTCAGCAGCCCATTTATCCTCTAAAACTTTAGGGGGAGTATATATAAGGCTATATTTATGCGATTCGACCTTTTGATAGCCCCAGTTTGACAAATCTAATTTGTGTAACAAATTAAATGTTAAAGGATAATAGGGGTTCTCTTCTGCTGTTTTATCCAACCAGGATTTAAATGCAGGGAGTACTTTAGAAGTAACTGTTTTTTTAAACGCCTGATCTTCTATCATCATTGGCAGTATTAAACTTTCAATGTCTGTTTTTCGGTAATCTCGTAAATGCCATGCTTTAGCAGCATTGATTTCTCTTTTAGTTTGTCGATGAGAAAAACCTATCATCTGATGTCCTTCGCTATCTCCAATATGGTAGAAGTCATAGTTAAATAGTTCAGGGATCCTAAGAAAGTCAGCGCAAACCCCTTTAAAGAGTGGAGTCGATTTTTTAGCCAATTGTAAACAAACACCAACTATGGCCATAGAGTGACTATGGGTTAATAAATGATTAATATCATCACTAATATCCTGGTCATCATCTACTTTATCTGACAACCACTTTTCTAAGGCCATTAACGCACATACCAATAGTTTCGGTGGCGGAACTGTAGCTCTACAAGCATACATCCACCGACGTTCACCAATCCATGTTTTTGTTTCCCCGTTTAACTCAATATCTAACGTCAAAAGGAGGTTTTCATTGGCAATTGACTCATGGCCATTCAATTTTTCCTGCTCTTTGTCCTCTAACCATTTATTAGTCGCTATTTCGGTTAGCCTTAGTATTACTCTCATACCTTCATTTGGGGATACGGATAACAAATGAAAAAATGGACCTTTATCGAAAGAAACAGGAAAAAGATTCAGGTTATCAACCAAACCATATTGTTTGTCTCTTGATGAATGGAAGCTGGAGAATCGCTTACCACCTTCTCTTATACATAATGCCAAGATGATAATTGCCGCCTTATCAGCTTTTTGTACAATCAAAGGCAATGAATGCATGGTATGTAAAAAAAAGTACCTGAAATCCCCATCAACAGAGAAAACAGGCCCATCTGCTGATGATGGGAAAAACACTTCCTCCCCATAGATAGTATTCATTTCTAACGATTGAGCCTCTAATTCTTCAATCCTTTTTAGCCATACGGGATCGGTAATTGGTTCAGGTGCTGGATCTGATGGTAAGGCTGTTGTTGGCTGGGCCAAACCGCTGGCACAATAGGAAAGCTTGACAATATCATCCATATTTTCATGTGATGCAGTAAAAGCAGTTTGATAAAAAAATGGCGCTTTTTCATCATCATAATTTAGCCAACGATTGTTATCATGCGAACGACGATGCTGATTGTGTTGTAGTGCTTTCCAACCCATTTTAATAGCCATATCGGCTAGAGTTTTTCGATAAAGTGTACTTTTTGGAGTGTGCCTTAGCCATGTTTGACAAATCTGCGCAGTTTGGCTCGGTACCAACTGAATAAATTCGCTTTGTTTAGATTCTATTACAGTCAAAAAACCGTACCAATAATTCATTATTGGACGTCTATTCCAAGTCATGGCAGCTAAAGAGTCAGCACCTAACTTTTCCGTTAACTTCATAGTTAACGGATCGGGTTGAGTTGCAACGAATAGAAACCGTTTTAAGAGTCTTTTCAATAAACTGGCTTTATCATTAATCAGTTCAGGCCAAAGCCTTGTAATGATAACTCCAGGTTGGGATGAGTAAATAATAGATTCAAGTAACAGATCAGTAGTTAAAAACCATTCTTTATTTGCAAGTGATGTTTTGATCAACTTAAACCAAATACTCGTGTCTTGGTCTTTTTCTAAAAGATGGAGCCCTAATAATGTAATGGCTCTGTACCAACTAGGCAGGTTTATTTTGCTGAAAAGGTACTCCTGATCCTCTTCCAAGTTCATCCATAGCACTCTTTGCTTGAACCAATCCAAGAAAAGGTCATGGGAAAAACTTATACGCCCTTTATTTCTTTGGCAAATACCATCTTTTTCTAAGCCTTCTAATACTATTAAATCAGCGGTAGGAAATTTTGTACTTTTTATTGATGATAACAATGTGTCTGCTAATTTTTCAGCCAGAGTTAATGAGAAAGCTTCTCGCATTGCACCATCACTCTTATCGGTAAACTCAGCCTGCCAATACCACTCGATTAAATCAGCTTCACTTGTCCATTTTGATGTATCTGGAAGCTGAACGAAACCACTGAATAGATCAATGATTTTGGGCCGTTTAAGTAATGGTTGTAATCTGCTTGATTGAAATATTTTACCAAACTGTGGAAAAATAGAAATTACTTGATTGATTTCGTCTTCAGTAAAATTTTCAATTGTAAACGGTTTTGCTTTGGTAATTTCACCAATATGATTAATAAGACCACGTTGTAATGTTTCCCAACGAGATTCTTGGCAAGTTATAAGTAATTTGAAATTTTTCCGAAGTAACAGTGGTTTGAGTAATTGCCCTGCTGTTGCATAGTAGTTATCGCTTATACGGTCAAGACCATCAATCACTACAAGATAATCATTAAAAGGTAGATGTTCAACCAAATCAGACCATTGGTGCTCTATGTTAAGTTTTTTGGCAGCTTGGTTAAGGTTTTTACTCTCAAGAAGGTAGCTATCAAGCCAGAGTGTCTTTCCGTTAAACTCATTATGCGCAATTGATTTTGCCAATACAGATTTACCAGCTCCAGATTCACCAACCATAACGATTAAGGGATGTTGTTTGAGTTCAGCTTTTAACTTGTTTCGTAACACAAACCTGTCAACAGCAAGACGGCCACCGATTAAATGAGGTAAATTATCTTGTGCATTCTGGCTATACTTTTCAATAATATTGATATCATTAAAGTAGTTAGGATAGCCTTTGAATGAAAACTCATGACTTAATTGATGAATAAATTCTGTATTATTTAGTGAGCCTTCGTTCACTCTGGTCGATTTAACCATCAGGTGTAATCGGTCAAAAAGGTTCTGCGCTAACCCGAGCTTAGGATCCTTTAGAGCATTCTGACAATTCAATAGTGACTGACTGAAGTCATTGGATTGTTGCTCATGTATATCTGATGAAAATATGACAAGCCTTTTAAGTAAATTATCATGATCGATAGCTTTAACTGAATGGTTATCTTTCAAATCACTTGGACAAGAAAAACTGTTATATAAGTCAGTTATATCTTTTGAAAATTGTCCGTCCTTCATCTTGACCGATAATTCATCATCGATTGAGTGCTGGACTTTACTTAATAGTGAATTCAAGGAGTTTTTTGCTGCACCTGATAATGGGCTGGTAATAATGCCTAGATAGTCATATTTCCTATCAAACAGTTTATTGCCATCATAATGCAAATAATGACGCCAAATGGCCTCTACGAAATCGACAGGCGCTTTTTTGGCTGTAAACTGCTTATTACTTTTGATCGAAATTGCACAATTAACGTCTCGGCCATGTTCTTTTAGTGTTAACAGAATATCATCTAGTAGCCAGCCAATGTTTCCGACTTGGAAGCTGATTTTTTTTATCTCACCCGTGCAAACCGAAGAAAGCGGCAATGCGCAGAGCATACGACTGGATAACCAACTAGCCACAAGGTCTTCAAAATCAAATCCTTTACCGCTGGTTAATTCTGAAGGAGCCAGATAATACGGGTTTGTTTTCACTTTAAATGCATCCTTGATTTTATTGTTTGAGTATAAATTATGGATATATGTTTAAAAAATATTGTCTGATTAAGTTTCATCAAAACTAGAATCAATCGAGGATTTACAGATCTTTTGTTGTATCTCTTCCACGGTTCTTGTTTTACCGCCATAGTGAATCACTGCATGGCAATTAGGACATAAAGGGATCAGATCATTCTTAGGATCAACTTCATATCGGCTATTTACCTCTGAAACCGGAGTTAAATGGTGGACATGAATATAGCCATAGAACTCATTCCCATAAATCTCTCCAAAATCAATATCGCATACCTTACATCGAGATCCGTGATGTTCGATACAGGCGAGTCTCGCTTTTTTGTTTCGTTCATATTTATTGACTTGGATAGTGCGCTTAGCACCTTCCCACATTTTGTCAGTAGTTTCTTCAGCCAGAGAAATAGTATCGTCTACTGACTTAGCAATGACAGTAAACTTTAATTTTTCTAAGATAGGTCTTACCGTATCATTTCCACCACTAAAGTCATTAGACTCAAGGGGGTTACTAAATTGATAACCGAATGCGGCTCCGAATATGGCTTTAGAGTCATATTGTTTCCCTTCATACACTAGGAAAAATTGACGTGCTTTCCCAAAACCATACTTAGATAAAAACTCCTTTCTTCCTACTGAGTCAAACTCATCAATTGCTTTTATAACTGCATTTCTACTCGTCAGTTCTTTGTAGTTAGGTTTAATTGGTAATGCCCCCTCTATGCTCTGTTCTGTGTTTGAGTAAGAAAGACTAAGCCAAGGTTTGCAACTACCACACTCTTTTGAAAAACGACCGCTAGCATCTCCTTCGTCTTTTGCCCACTGTCGTACTTCGTTGATATTGACAGAACAAACTTTAATATAATTACGCTCCGTAAAGCCACCTTGTTCTGCGTTTCCTTGTTGCGCTGTAACATACGAGCAATTAGCTGTGTGTAAAACCCTATAATCTAATGGTTTACTTATAGATGTGTTTAAAACAAATCCATCTTTGTTATCGCGGAGCCAATTCAGATATCCCTGTTCATCATTAATGAATTCTATGTATTTCACTTATTAGATCCTTTATCTGCATTACGTTGATACATATTGTTAATAATTATAGAAATATCTTGAAAATAGCATAAAACATCGTTGTATAACGACTTTGAACCATGCGCAAAACTATTTCTAATGCCAGGTAAGGTTTTACAAAGCATGGCAACGTAATCCCATTTTACATCATACTGAGATTCGTCTATTTCACTGTCGTCCCATTCGTATTCTTGTAAGTTTTGATCTTCCATTATTTTAGAAATCTTCTTTCTATAGACGTTTTCTGCTTCTAGTTTGTTTCTGTTATGCCACATTGGAAAGTCACTATTAACTATCAATCGACGGTCTTTTAGGTATTGCATATAAATACTTAAGCCAGCTCTTGGCCCACGGCCATTACGTTGTTTACTTTTGATGTACCTTTTGAGTTCTTCCTCACCAATACATTCTTTAATTGATAGCTCTAAAACTGAATATAATTGCTGTTGGGCAATATTGTAAAAACGATAAACGTGAAAGGCATAAAGATAAAGGTTTCGGGCAGTATCATATTGTGTAGTTATTTCTTCGGGTACTTTAGAGTCGAGTTTAAACAGTTCAATTTCATTAAATAATGTTTCAACTGAAGTCACACCAAAATAATGATTTCTTACATCGGCTGCCCCCATATTAATAGGTGTTCTAAGACAGTCCGTTGGGTAAACTAATTTGCTTGTAGCGTGTTGTTGTTGGTCTTTTATTAGTTCTAAATCGTTATTCATAATGCTGCACTACAACTTCATCTATTGTTTGAACCTGCTTTCACGGTGAAAAGCTAAGTAATCTTGGTGTTGCTTGGCGAGCAGAACATTCATATCTGCATGTATGCCAAGCGCTTGGTATTCTTCTAGGTGATCGGATATCAATATTCTCCCCCGATCATCGAAACTGATATAACCTAAATCAAACGCTTTATCGATATTGGCCAGGAGCAATAATCCATTGAATGGATCTAAGCGCTCTTCATTGTCTGATTTAGACCACGGTTTAATATGTGACGCGATTAAAAACGAGTAGTTTTGAAACTTAGTTACTGCACAGCCCTGCCAATGATTAATTAAATCTTCTCTAAATCGTCCTTGCCCTACACGGGTATTTACCATGACAGCCTTTTGCGTATCAGGAATAGTTTTATCTAGGATGATTTCATCAATGTCATGTTGTACTTCAGCTTGCGTGATGTCTGATAAAAAGGCTCTGTAGCTTTTAATGGCCGCGCTATACATGCCATTGCCACGTTTATCTTTTTCAACAAACTCTCGCACTTCATAAGTCTTACTGACGATATTTTCGTACTCCACAAACGAGCCAACGCTAAGTAAGCTTTGTTTAGTTACACCGGCATCGTTTAACCAATTAGGAATAGAGTTTTTCAGCGCTCCCACATAGTTCTTAATGGTTTTATCTGACTTACCAATGGATTTAGCCCAGCGACCATATTGGTCTTCGAGTGTATCTAGGTTTGCTGTTAACGCATTTCTTAGTATCGGCGCTGTGTTTGGACTTTTAAGGAAATCAAAAAGTGCTTCATCAAGGTAAGCAAAGTTAACAAGCTTACGTATATTGGCATCTGTTGCTGATTTCTTTTTTATTGATTCAAACGCTGGTTTATTTTCATTTGATACGTCTAAGTGCCAAAGCCCTGAAGACTTTAAATGATAAAACGGTAAGAACGGGCTATCAGCGTCATTGCCTTGTTTTAATCTTAAGAAGTGCCAGCTAAAGCGCTTCTTCAGTGTTTCATCATAGTAAATACGGTTATCTTGGATATGACCTTGTTCGATTAAGTCCATAACAGCAAACATCATACAAACCTTATGAGGCTTGGCTCTGCCAGATGATTTATCTGGCCTAATGCTTTGAAGTTTGTCGTTATAGAATGCCAGTGTCATTAGTTAAAACCTTGAGTCGTTTTCACAAGGTATACCATCATGGTCACCATCCATTTTTGTATTAGGACAATGTTTGGTGAAGAACTCAGCTTCTGCACGAGATGTCATTTGGCTGCAATGCTGGCGTCCATCACAGGTAAAGTGCTGTGTTGGAGTAATCTTTGTTGGTATTGACGTTGGTGTAAATTGTGTTTGCGGTGCTTGGTTGCTTTTACCTAAATCAAGGCGCTGAAACGTGAATGCAGCGATAGCGACAATGACGGCAGCATAGATAAATTTATTGCCTGAGCGAGGTTTATAATTTTTTGAAACCTTAAAGGATGAATTAGCTTTTACGCTTTCAATACAAGCATTGGTCGCTCTAGACTTCCCTTTATGCTGCTCAACATCAAAATGAATGAAGTCGCCTTGCTTAGGCTTTCTGCTCATATGCTTGAGCGCAGAGATATGAATGAAGGTGTCTTGCTTTAATTCAGAACACTTTATAAAGCCAAATCCTTTGGCATTGTCCCACTTTGTTAACTGACCTCGGTACATCACAATCCTTGTTTCATCTTCAATGATGAAATAGTACCAAGGAACAATAATAAAATCTAAGACTTACGTGTAAAAACTACAGTTTCCCAACAAACATCAGGACGATTAAGTTGGTCTGTGTCGTTATCTGTGTGTAGCACGGTTAAATTGAACGCTTTTGCTCCTTCGATTAAACGTGTGCTATTTACATCAAATGCCTTTCTTCCATCATTGAACTCACCGTGTCTTAAGGTAATAACGAGTATGCCTTCATCATTTAATAATGAACTTAATCGCTTTAAACTTTGGCGCTGTTGTTCTTTAGATAAGTGCATCCAAACAGCACTTATTAGAATTACATCGTAGGTATTTTCATTTAAAGAAGGTAACTCAGGCAAAGTATCACTTTTCCAGCTGACTTTATCGCCAGTTAGAGCTATCCCTTTATCCATGAGGGGTTGTGCTGGCTCGATTGCGGTAACGCATAACCCGAAATCATGTAATGCGAGAGCATCTCGTCCACTTCCAGCCCCGATATCTAACGCTGTTTTGTATTTTGATAAGTTTATAGAACTGAGCCAAGATTGATGAACGACATCAAATGAAAGTGACTGGTATTGGTCAAATAATGCTGTTGCATTATCACTATAAAACGAGATGTTATTGTTAAGCTCTTCCATTGGCTGTTCTCGTTTGCTTAAAAAAGATAACTGCTTCTATTTGTTAGTCATTTTAAGGATAAATTCTATTGCTGTAAATACAGCACGGAAACTGTTTGGTGTTATAGGTTTTAATTTTCGAACTTGGTAGTATCATTGATATAAACCTTACGCTTTTATGCAATTACCTTTTGAAAATTTTATTCCTATGCACTGCTAACATCCAGCGCTCTAGAACTGCTGAGGACCACTTTCGTGAAAATTACCCAGAGCACAGCTATAAATCAGCTGGGCTTAGTGAAAAGTATTGCAAGCAGCACGGAACAACAGTTTGTACTACAGAGCTGTTAGATTGGGCTGATATGGTGTTCGCAATGGGGACTATGCATTTACAAAGGATTGAAGAGTATGCCGGCAAATATTATCTAGACAAAGTTGAGAATTTAACTATCGAGGATGTTTATCAATACATGCAACCTGACTTGGTTAAAACACTTGATACACATGAAAAGCTTCAGTTTTTAAAATAACTGGTGGAAACGAACACTGGTTTTACATCTCACTCTTCATGCTATCAATTCGTTTATAAACCTCATACAAAATACCGAAATTTCCACTGCATATTAAAGACAATGGGCTTCTACCATTAAAATATGGATTATTATTTACCATGCTCATAAAACCATATACGTTTTTAGGGTTTGAGAACATCGTTCGAAGCGAGCCATGAATGTTAGCAAGATAACTAATGCGTTCAAGTTGGTCGTTAGTCAGCTCAACATTAACAGGGTCAGTGTAAGTCTGAGTAAAAGTGTCTTTTGAAACACCTATAACAGCTTGCTTTTGTGACTCAGAGCAACCCCACTTTTCAAGAATATTCAGACCCAGCTTAAAAGCAGCGCTATGATTGATACTTGGTGAATATTTGTTTGCAGTATTTGTAATCATTTATGAGATATCTCCCATAGCCAATCTATCCAATAGCTCAAATACTTTATCTTTTCCTTCGTCAGTTGAAATCAGCTCAATTGCCGCTTTCCCCAGAAAAAATGCTCTCTTAGTGCTCAACCATTTAGAAGCTAATTCATCTGTTTTAACTATGTCCAATACACGTTCATAAATATCATCGGGCACATCAGTGTTATGACTTTTCCATAAATTAACCTGCTTGCCTATACCAAACTCTACGTTATCGCCTTGAGAAACTGACAACTTTTCAATCACTTGTGATGGCAACTCTAGGAGCAACTTTCCTTCAATCTCTTTGACTTGGCTTGTCAGTTTGTTTTTCATGAAGCCGCCTATGATTAATTGGTGTTAATTAATCATAGGTCAAACCACGTGAACTGTAAATATATACAGCACTAAAAACCTAAGAGGCACTAGATAGTTTTGCTAGATATAGCCTAGAGCGAGGAGAAAGGTTTAGTTGAGCTTTAGGCTCTTTTATTTTAGTTATCAATTCATTAGCGATAACCGTATCCATCTCAAAGACAAATCGTGTAGCTTCAATTTCCTTTTTTGGCGTTGAAGACCAACCTTTTCGGTTCCAATCATCCAAGAGTTTATCTTTAGGGACAATTAGGTGTAAATGCTTAATTGCTCTGGTTATTGCAACATAAAATAGCCGCCTTTCTTCTTTAAGTTCATCATGAACCTTCGTTTGCAAAGACGCTAATTCTTTGGGTACTGATGGTTCATTGCTTATCCCTGGATAAGCGTTATCTTCTAAGCCGATGATGATAACGTTATCCCACTCTAAGCCTTTAGAGCCATGCATAGTAGTTAAATGGTATTTCACATTATCTTCTTGATATTCTTTTGGCGTAATTAGGATAGTTAATAAATCAGCAATCGTAATTTGGAAGGTATTCAAAAGTTGCAGCATAAAGCTAATACCGCGTAGTTGATCGTTTGATTCTCTACGCAGAATTGATGATTCACTAATATTTGAAAATAGGTCCTTTTCATTGATGAATTTGTACACTTCTGAGGCATCATCTTCAGCTTTAAATGAATTCTGTATATCTTTAAGTGAATTAAATATCTTGTGGTTAAGTCTATGTTTTAAATCGACAGAATCTTTAATGACTTTATAAAATTGCGTTTTATCCTTTGTAATGGCCTCAGTTAACTCATTGAGCATACCTTTTGGCAACCTGAATCCAAGCTGTTTGAGGAAATTCTTTATTAACGGTTTAAAGCTTTTAATTGGACTTACTCTATTAAAGTCACCATCTATGGCTAAACACATTAATAACGCAAATAGTGTAATTTCAGGTCGGGAAACAAGTTTTTGTTTAGATGTCTTTACGCTATAAGGCAAGTTTAGTAGTTGAAGAACAATCTCCGGCTCTATAAGGTCCGCATTAGACCTTGCAATAATAGCAGTAGAGTCAGTTGTCGAGTTTTTTTCACAATACTGGATAATTTTTAGGAGATTCCCTCCTTGGTGAATTGAAACTTCTGTATCAGCATTGTTAGGATGACTTATACAAAAACTATCATCTGAATAGTTATTATCAACCTTGTTTTTACTAATAACAGAGTTAGCGACATACGCCAATTGGTGCCCATATCTAAAGGTATATGATAGGTTGTAAACTTTGCTTTCTTTAAAGTCTCTTTCGAATATTCCCTCAATAAAATCAGGACGACTGCCTCGCCACTCATATATGCACTGGTTAACATCTCCGACAACCATTACGCTTGTACTTTGCTGAGTTATTCCTTTTATTAATTCATTCTGTATGTAATTAACATCTTGATATTCATCAACAATTACTTGGCTAAAAATTGGAGTTGGGAATTGATTAGAACGAAGTAATTGAACCGCCTCAATCAATGAATCATCAAAGGTTCTAAGGTTATATTGCTCCAATAACTCACAATACTTTCGGTATGAGCGTTTATTGTTTGTATCCACATCTTTGTAGTTAGGGTCATTTTCTAAATCATCAGGCGTCAATTCTTCTAAGCGCCAGTTTGAAATGTTTAACTCTAACTTCTCGATATCATTATTATCAACGTAACTACCTTCGATTTGATTTCCGAATAAGTAGCACTCTCTTAATAAACCTTGGTATTTATAATCTTCCGGCCTGAGGAGTGTTTTTCGCTTTATTAATTTTGATTTTTGCGCTTCTTGAATTAACTTAAGAGCATAGCTGTTGAATGTTCTTACTTCTGGAGAATAGGCTAAGTTATATTTGCTAATCGCAACGTTTAGTTTATCTTGAAAACTTACTTGTGCAGCCTTGTTGTACATTAGGATAAGTATGCTTTGAGGGGGAATGCCTTTCGTAAGCAAGTTAGTAACACGCATTATCAATGTAGTTGTTTTACCACTACCAGGTACGGCTTTAACTAGTGCATGACCATGGATATGCTCTGCTATCTTTCTTTGTTCTTTTGTTAATTTCTTACTCATACTTCTACTACTTTATAATACTTACAGACTTTGGCCTCTGTGTAAGGAACGCTACTGTGTTTTATTGTGCAACTAACTTGTCCATCGTCCCAACCTGAAGCATTAGTACATTTTAAACAATTGGAATAGATGTTTCCTGGATCCATTTCTTTTACTAAATTGATTATGCTTTCCGTCTTAATACGCTTATCTAGAGCAACCGGCCAACAATTGTTAAGCGAAAGATCGTCTTCTGATAGATGGTTAAACGGTTTTTCGAGTTTGTTTAAACGACCACTGGCACTCAGAGTCCAAGTTTCAAACTTGTGAGAGGTTAAATTACAGTTTTGATGGCACTCTTTAACTGATTTTTCTTTTGCGCTGAAGTTATATAAGGAGATGTTAATATCGTTGATAGAGAAGTCAGACTCTTGAATATACTTAATATCATTTTCATCATTCACTGATATTTCAATGATTGGAATACCAGAAGCAATCTTTTCTTCCGTGCATTCATGCGTAACAAAAATTTCGATATAACATTTGCTGTCATTATCAGTATTAACCAACATGACATCTGGGGTGAAACCTGTGCTTTTATCGTATAGCTCTAAAATCGCTTCATTAAATAAACTTCTTAGATTGTATTTGGCTTCAACTAAATTAGTACAACTAATACTGTCATCCTGTAAAAATGATTTCTTTTTACTCTGGCAAGTTATAGCTCGTTTCAGAATAAGGGCTATAGGGTCTTTAAAATCATTAAACCTATTATAAAAGGCATTTTTAGCGGCATTGTGAAGGTAGCTTTCGTAACTACAAGTCGCATTATTATGACGAAAATGATGAACGTTAAATTTACCTTGGACCGCGACCATTTCTTCACGACAACCAGGACAAGTGTATGAGTTATGCTTTATAACATTTGATATGTGGGTCAACATACCTGAGCAATCATTCGCATAGGCGTACTGGGCAGAAGAAACTACCATTTACTACTCTTCCATGAACACTGTATTTCTATAGAAGTTAATCTTTTCATTAAACATGGATTTTATCAACGGTAATAGCCACTAATACCTCTAATTCTGATTTAATAGTCCATATTTTATAAATCATAAAGCTCGTTATTTTGATTTATAAATTCCAATGATTTAAATCATCTTAATCGTTTTGAGCAAACGGGTGCGCTTTCTGGTGCTCTTCTTTTAATCCACTAATGGTTACGAAAGTATATTCTTGTGTAGTGGATAAGTAGTTTTGGACTTTTTTTACAAGATTTAATCAAGTAAAATATGATGAATATCAAGAAGGAATTACTTAAATATATTAACGGAGTTTAATTTGCTATTCCCTCAAGTTGCAGTTGTAGGCAACGCTAGAATCACTTCTGACAATATAAAAATTTTATCCGAACAAGTTGGACAAATAATCAGCGAACTCGGTTTCAATCTTGTTTGTGGTGGATTAGGTGGAGTAATGGAAGCTGCATGCTTTGGTCACCATTCTGTTTCAAATAATAACAAATGTATAGGAGTACTCCCATCCTATGATGAAAGAACAGCTAATCCCTATATTGATATAGTGATTCCATCTGGGTTAGATATTGGAAGGAATCAGCTTGTTGTAGCGAGTGGGTTTGCTGTTGTTGTTATCGGTGGTGGTTCAGGAACACTAAGTGAAATAGCATTAGCTTCACAAATAGGTAAGCATATTTTACTTATGAAAGGTTCAGGTGGTTGGGCGGACAAGCTAACAGAAGAGTATTTGGATCACCGTCAAAACTCTAAATTGTACCATATAACTAATTTACAACAGCTTCGCACAACGCTAGTAGAACTTTCTCAGAAAGAAGTTAAATCAGGCAGTATTGATAGTGGTCATAATAGATGAAACTCCTGATCCCAGTTAGTTATTTTTTTAATCAGCCTCGTAGCGAAATTTGGCAACTAGATACAGAAACTAAGACAAAAACGCTAGAGTTTAAATTACCTAATAATCCCCTGCCGGTAAAAGGTAAAGGCATTACTTGTCTATCATGGCTTGATTCAGAAACACTTGTAGGTTGTGATTTTAATAGTGTTTTTCTGGTAGATTGGACCTTAAAAAAAGTTATTAAAGTTAGCCAAGCTGCTGACTTTAATGACTTACATCATTTACGTGTTAATTTTCAAAGCATTGTCGTTGCTAATACAGGTAGAGATCGTCTCGAAATTTTAGATAATCAGCTTCGCCATATCGACAATATCGACTTGTTATCTGCTGAGGAAGTAGATACTCGTTTAAATGGAAATTATAAATTAACTGGCGACTATTATGATAGCGATATATCACATAAACCTTTTAATCAACGTAAAGTACCTGACAAATATCACGTTAATCATGTAATGCAAGATAGTAAGCTACTAAACAACCAAGTTATTGCGACAAGTTTTAAAAGAAAAGTACTTTTAAATGCACAAACACTCGAAGTTGTAAGTAACGAGCTTCCAACAGCACCTCATGATGGGGTTATTTATAACGAATTTATATGGGTTACTACGGTTTCTGGTCAGGTTTATCGTTCTCGAAATTCGATACCTTTTGAATTTGTTCCATTTTATAACCTTTTTAAACACGCGAAGTTTAAAGGATGGTGCCGAGGGTTGTTAATTGAAGGCAATGACATGTTTATTGCTATTACCGCTGTTTACGAAAGCAGCGACAGAACAAACTGGTTAGACTGTTCCATCGATAATACCAAATCAGGTATCTATCAAATCGACTTAACGACCTTAGAAATTAAACACTTTTTTGATTTTAGCCACGAAGACGGTTCGCGGTTGTTTTCCATAATTTTGAATCAACATGCCTAGTCAACCAAGAATATATATGCTTCATAGGGTTTTGAAATCTTACGACCCCAATAATTACTATTTTCATCGCAATACTGCCATCAGTTGGGAAAGGTTCTTAAATCTGTTAGATGAAATCCAAGGAAACGGATGGACCACTCGACCAATATCTTATATTTCCTCAGGCTACACTAGCAGAGATATCTTTATTACTTTTGATGATGGGTATAGTGATAACAGAGAAGCATTAGACGAAATACTTAGAAGAGGTATGCTCGCTACAGTTTATCCTGCTAGGGATTTTGTAAAAAATAGATTTTCTCCCATTGATGATATGGCTCACCATTTAATGGCTGAGCCAGTTATCTCAAAAGAAATAGGTGAATCGCTATTAAATGGTCGCTTAAAAAAAATACTTAGGGCAATCTCTGCACCAAGATACCGATATTTAAGAAATAAATGGTTTGGAATAGAGCAAGATGCTATGAATCCTTTTTTATTTATGACTGAAGAATTACTTTTACACTACAGTAAGTTAGGAGTTGAGGTGGGAATTCATGGAAGTAGCCATAGAGTTTTCACACAATTACCAAAAAGCTCACTGATGAATGAAATTACTGATAGTGTCAATTGGATTTTAAATCTCACAAATATTTATCCAAAGTCTATTTGTTTTCCTCATGGTAAGCATGACATTGAAGTTGTTGCGTTATCTTTAAAGCATACAAACCTATTATTAGGTGTTGAAGGTGGCAGCTTTTGCACTCCTGTACTTCCAAGAATCCATATTAAAGAACACGAAAATGTTAGAACCTGATAAGACTTTGCTATGCACACTTAGGCGTCAATTTGAAACCTTTCCTTTTCATAACTTAGGGCAACTTCTCGCAAAAGAAACTTGTATTGGAGGCACTTGCTTTGACCAAGCATTAAAATTAAAACATGATTTAATAAAGTTGGGTTACGAAGCTTCAATACATGAAGCTATAGTTTGCTTAACTGGAGATAAATCTCATCGTCTAGTTAAAGTTGAAAACAGCAAGAACATTAGTTTTCTGGATGCGGGCTCTGGATGGCCAACTCTTTATCAAGCGCATAGCCGACAAAAGCAATATATATCTCAAGTTGCCAGTATTCAATTTCGCATTACCAAAAAGTCAAACAACCTTTTGATAGAGCGTTATGATGAGGTTTCTTGGCGTGAGATGAACAGGATCTCCATTATCCCTCAGCAAGAAGCTGTTATCATAGCAAAGTACAAAAGACGTTATTTACAGCCACTACCTTATGACAATGAATTAAGGTTTTGTTGGCTAGAACAGCAGAAATTTCATCGGATTACTGGTAGTACCTTGAGGGTTTTTGAATCTAATAAAGAGACTAAACGAGTTAATTTAAGCTCTACTGATATAGTCAAACACGTAAACAACTTCTTTCCAGAACTAGTTTCTGATTTAAGTTTGTATTTAGAGAGATTCCAATAATGTGCGGTTTCGTTGTATCAATAACTAAAACTAAATGTATCAATACGCCCGATAGGTGTATTGGTCAAGATATATTATTGCGTGGTGAAGACTCTGTCACATCAACGATAACTTCTGTCGGTGGCTTTTATATCAAAATAGAGTTTGCTCACTTATTTATTACAACACCAAGTGTTGTTCAACCTATTCAGAATTTAAAGAAAACATTAGTGATTAATGGAGAAATATATAATTACCATGAAATGGCAGAGTTGCTAGGTCTTGACGCTAGTTTAACCAATGATTCCGATGTCTTTTTTCAGTATATTAATAAGTTTGGTTTAAAGAAAGCACTTACCGTGGCTAACGGGATGTTTTCTGGTGTATTAATAAATAATGAGACAGGTCAATTCGATTTATTCACCGACCATTTAGGAAAAAAACCTCTCATCATTTGGAACAGTCTGTACGGTTGGCATATTGGTACAGGTATAGATTCAAACCTATTCAAGGAAGAAACGAATAACTTGCGAGTTTTGTCACCAGGTAGTTATGAATTTCATTGTGAAAACGGAAACTTAACGTCAAAGTTTCGATATAAAAACGAAAATTCATTGGACGCACATGCTAGTTTATCTAAACTACTAGAGTCATCTATATCATTAAGAACAAATACGAAAAAACCTTTTGCTATTGCTCTGAGTGGAGGGTTAGATAGTTCTATAATTGCCGCTATTGTAGAAACAAAATTACATTTAAAGCCCCAATATTATGTCGTAGGATCTTCGTTTCCAGACAAAGTTATAGAGTTAGCTAAACATTTAAACATTCCTAACAATCGGTTAGTACTAGTTCCACCACCAACTCAAAGCAACTTTAAAGAACTCTTATTTCAAACATGTAAAATAACAAAGAGTTTTAACCCTTCTATAGTCTCAAATGGATTATCAACTCTTCTGCTTTGCCAAGCTATTAAAAATGATGGCTTTAGGATTCTACTTTCAGGTGAAGGAGCTGATGAATTCTTTTGTGGCTATCAAGGGATGTATAACGGTAGCAACAACCCTGAAAAGATGCGTTCATCACTGGTTAAAAATTTATATTTTACTGAATTACGTCGACTAGATTTAATTAGTGCTAGTTGTAGTGTTGAGGTTCGCTGCCCGTTTTTGGATAAAAGAGTGACTCAATTTGCTCTTTGCTTGAATGCTAAAGATTTATGTTGTGTAACAGAGAGTACAGGTAAAATTAAACTGCGAAACGAATTCACTGGTCTTTTACCTGACTCTATAGTTCATGCACCTAAAGAGCCATTTGATATCACCGCTGGAATTCAAAAACTTGTAATTGACGAATTAAGTAATATATCTAGTTCTGAGCGAGATGCACTAGAAATAGTTTTTAGTGAAGTATTTGGTGATACACCATTGAAATATCACCCATATTTTTCACATTACCCTGCATTTGATAAGATGATTGACAATAGAAAACGTAAATATGAACTAACTTACAATTAATTTATAAGTATAAAAACAGTTCCCTAAATGAAATGGCATTAATGCCCAATGTATATAACCCAAATATGGCTGCAATTTTGAATTCCGAATTATCAATTTTTAGAAAGTTTATACATATACCCTCTTACGTTAAACATCCGACAGGTAATATTGAAGCAATAAACTTCATTACTAGTCACCTTGAAAGCATAGGCTTTAAAATTCAAATTAGAGGGGATGAATTGTCTGAGCAACCAACTATTGTTGCAAAATATTTAGGACATAAAAGTAATCGAAAAGTGGTTATTTATGGCCATTATGACGTTGCTTTAGTAAAAGATTCAAAAAACTGGGTTTCTGATGATCCGTTTACTTTGGAAGAAGTCGAAGGCAGAGTTTACGGTAGAGGAATTGCTGACAATAAAGGGCCTCTACTTTCTCGTATACAAGCTATTACTGAACTTATAAAGTCTGATAAGCCTGTACCTCAAATATTATGGTTAATTCAAGGGGAAGAAGAAATAATTGAAGGCGAAAGAGTGGCGCATAAGGTATTCAAGAATGAAATCCCTTCTTTTGGTGCTAATCTATACATTGAAGAAACTGGCTTTAACGATTTAGTAACGAATGAGCAAATCGCTTTCTTGTGGTCACGTTCTGTTCCAGAAAAACAGTTATATAAGTGGCACTCCTTGCTCAATAACTCGCTAAACCAACCTAGAATTGAATTCAGACATTTGAATAAACTAAATGGGATAGAAGCATGTCCCCTTTTATCTAATCTTCCTCAAAATTCCATTTATATTGGATTTGGTCCAAATGATAAATTACACAACATACATCAAGATAATGAATCTTTAGCTAAATCAAAACTATTACAGCATAAAAATCAGTTCAAGAAATTCATTACCTTATTTGCAGAGGCTACAGATGTGGAGTGACAAATTAGTTTATGTAGTATTAGCGACTGCTGAGCCACAACGAGCATTACGTTTAATAGAGAGTATGAAGAAGCATCTGCCAAACTATAGAGTTATATCTTCGTTATTACTTATCGGAAAAGCCGAAAGATTAGAGCAAGCTCCTTTAAATGCTAGTGTTAATGTTATTGATCATCTCTCATATTACCCTTCAATCTCTGAGAGCAGAAATATTTGCCAATCATATCTACGTATTCAGATGAATGAAAAAAGTGGTATAGGCCTAGTTCTAGATGATGATTTAATATGGACGATGTCTGAAGAAAGTTTTACTCCTCTTGTTGAAGAATTAAAGCACTTAAAATGTGACATGGCTTTTGGCGCTTTATCTGGTGATGCACCAATTCCTAAAGAGTATACGAGAGCAAGTCCTTTATTGGATGTTATAATAGCCATCAATAATAATTGCTATTACAAAAAGACGAAGAATATAGAGAATTATGTTGCTTCGGTTAGCTTACAGGACCGTAGCAATGTAACTACAAATAGACATCATGATTATTATTCTTTTAAACCTGAGAAATTTAATGCACAACAAGTCCTCATTGAAAAACTAGATTGGTCAGAATTCATAATTAATTTAGCTCATGGCAAAATAACTACCAGATTGATGGAGTTACCCGATGAAATTAAACCAGCAACAGGCCGAGAAAGAGGCGGCTCTACATTAATATTCAATTCTGATGTTTTGCTATGTAAGAACGACTCTATTTCTTGCTTGGGAATAACGAGTCGTAGAGGTGATATGTTGATGGCATCAGAAGCTCACTTTTTAGGCTTCAATTTGTTTAACGTTCCTTCATTTTTATCTCATCAAAGAGAGGAGTCTTTTGATTCTCATGACTATAAAAAACTTATTGGAGACATTATTGGTTATTCAATAGTTGAATATAAAACAGATAATCGCAACTCCCCCAAATCATTCATCGGACATTTAACTTCGCGAATCAACACAACCATATTTATTCTTAAAGAAACAACAACGATGTTATCTGTGTTAAAGGACTGGCTAAACGATAACAAAAATCTAAATGAAGAAATATCTTTTGCTATATCAACGATGATAGAAGAAAACTCTATTTCCATAAATTATTTACAAAGTTTTGATATTCAAGCTGCAATTGAGCCATTTAATAAATTGATGAATAAGAAGACTTGGTCAAGCTCACAATGCTTAGTAGGTTAAATGCAGCATTTAATAAGTAATTTGAAATTATAAACATATTTCTTGGGCCTTAAACCTAGACATTATTAGCATTTGTATATATTGTATTTATATACCTGCGATTTCTCGCAGCCCTTGCTATGTATGGATTTCGTAGTCTGACATTGAAGATCTAGTCGTTAACTTGCAAACGCTATGAAGATCTAACTGTTAGCTTGCAAAGAGTAGAAAAAGATCTTTGCAGAATCCTC
This sequence comes from Colwellia sp. D2M02, assembly GCF_018860755.1. Taxonomy (GTDB): domain Bacteria; phylum Pseudomonadota; class Gammaproteobacteria; order Enterobacterales; family Alteromonadaceae; genus Colwellia; species Colwellia asteriadis. The sequence goes on from NZ_JAHKPW010000089.1 coordinate 45,755, forward strand.
GTAAGTTATTGAATCTAAAAAGCACAAGATCTACTTCTTAACTTGGATTAACATTACTTTGATGTATTTAATGTTATTCCAGTAATTGGTCTATTAACTTATAAATTACTGCTTATAAGTGGCTACTTATAATTTAGGCACTTAGCAGGATAAGTACTTTTGTTTATGCGCTTTATCGTTTTTTATTGGATGATTATTATACTTTTTTGGTGACGCTACGTGGCTAAAATAGTTTTTTGTGACTCCTACTGCGTTATTTTTTACGTAGCGTCACCTTAAAATTACTCCATTTTAATCTGATACTTGTTTTACGTTCTTTCAAATGGTGTTTAGAATTACGCGCTAGTGTTTTTCTTTATGGTAACTTTACTTTTACATTAGCTCTATGCTTGAACGTTGTTCATTAAAGTATGTTGATGCTACTTGAATATTGTAATTACCGCTAAGCAACTCGTTAATAAACTCGGATGTGTTTTCTTGACTGGCAATAATATGTGCTTGGTATTTTGCTCGTGTTAAACCAACATAAAGTAAACGACGTTCTTCAGAGTTAGGAAAATCGTCAGCGCTTGGTAATAAAGCTTCAACAAGTACATCATTTTTATTCTTTGCGGGAAAACCGAAATCACTATTATCAAAACTTAATAAAATAACATAGTCTGCTTCAAGTCCTTTAGCATTATGATAAGTCCAAAAAAATATTTGGCTTTCTAAAAAGCTATGACTGTTTGAACTTTGTTGTTTAATTTTTTCGTGTAAACTCGTTAATTGAAATCGATAACGAGCAATTACCGCAATACTTGCTTGTGGTGATCTCTTCAAAATATTTTTAATTAAGTTAAGCGCTTTATCGTAATAGCTTTTTTTATTGTGATGCTCAGTATAATCATCGTGTAGAAAAACTTGTGGCTGACTGACTTGTTCATGAGTAACTATATGCTTTTTATATTGTTCAGGGTTTTTCATGACAAACTGCCCAGCGACTTCTGCAATACTATTATTATAACGAAACGTTTTTTGTAATTTTGACAATGAATATCTGCCCACTAATTTTTCAAATTGAGTTGTTAGTGTTAAGTCTCCACCAGAAAAACGATAGATAGATTGCCAATCATCACCAACGGCCGTTAATTTTACTTGGTGTCCTTGTGTTATTAACGCATCCAATAGTTGATATCGCGCATTAGAAATATCTTGAAATTCATCAACTAATATATGAGACCACTGCGGTATTAACATTTTTTGAGTGACGACATCATAGGCATTATTGATCATGTCATCAAAATCAATCGTCTTTTGTTGGTGTAACTCTTCGCTATAAGCTTTTGTTATTTTTACTAATATATCAGTATGGATTTCACTGTTTACAATATTAGCATGAACAAAACGTGTCTTTATTTCACGGGGTGAAAGTCGTTCAGTACGCTGTGCTTGTAAGCACGGTTGGTAGCGTTCAACAGCCAGTTTCATTAAACCACAATCAGTAAAGTGCTTAATAAGCGTATTTTTGTAACGACTATTTTGTTGATATTGATTAACTAGCTCATCCGTATTTTTTAAGTGAGGAATAATTATTTTAAGTTGCTGTTCAATACTTTTTTGATCGAAACCTTTATTTTGATTAAAGCGGTTTATCATTTTCTTATTTGGATAATCTAAGACTATGATGCGCCCTAACCCTTTATTATTGTCAAATGCTACCTTGATATTTTCTGAGGTTAAATGAAAAGAGCCATGTTGTTGTAGTAACTCATATTTGAAATCAATTTCATTAATAAACAAAAGGTTAGAAATTAAAAACTCCTGGTACGTTCTCATTTTATCCCCCGACAAGGTAAGATAAATAGGCGCTAATGAAGTATTATCAGGCATATATAATGTGCTAAGTAACTGATAGAAAAAGTTTATGTCCTGCTTTATTGCTTGGTTTAACCAAAGCGTCAACCAGCTTGTCTGTTTATTTGCATCATTGGCAAAAATCGATAGCGCAGTTGGTAAATTACACTGGGTTAAAATAAAACGCGCTAAACCATGAAAAGTCATAATGTGAGGCGTTAGCGGTGAGTTATTATTAGCAAGCTTATGAGTATTTTTATTAAAACGTGCCGTTAGTTCACTTGCCGCCGCTTTGTTATAAGCCAAAATTAAAATTTTGTCGGCTGAGGTTGTTTTTCTGTCAATTAAGTCGAGCGCTTTTGCTACCATAACCGAGGTTTTTCCGGTGCCTGCAGCGGCTAAAATTAAATTTTTATCGTTATCTCGTATTACAGCTAATCGTTGCTCGATGGTTAATGGGTTTGATTCGATTACATCATAAAATTGTTTTCGAGCTTGTAATGTCGCTTGCTCATAATTATGACGTAATGCAGCAGATAATTTTTCTATCGTGTTGAAGTTTAATAGCTTTTTAAATACGTCAATACTTTCACTATAAATATTTTTATGCCAAACATCTTGATTATTACGATAATTATTGAGTAATGGCAGTAATTGCTCAGCAAGTATATTAAGCGACGAGTCTCGTAAAAACTCATCAAAAGCGAGCTTTTTTAATGTTATTTGGATGGCTTTTAGTTTCGCCAATATAATAGGCTGTATATTTTTTGCTAGTGCTTCACTAAAGGCTTTGGCTTGAGTCGATTTTAAAAAGCGTATTTGCGTATTGTTATAATCGCCTAAATAAATAGTACTATGTAAATAGCTTTGTTGAATTTGTGGAAAGCCAACAAAGGTTGAAAAATGATAGGATTTACTTGCGCCTAACTTAAAGTACGCAACAACAGCATTATCATTCAATTGTGCATACTTTAAATAAGTAAAAAAATTACCAATACTTGATGGGTAAGCCGTTATTACAGACATTGAAATAGAAAAGCCTTGGGGGAAAGAAAAAAGGATGGCTTAACCACCCTACTTTTACCGGTTTATTCCCATCATAAGATTATAAATAAAAATTTATGATGGGTTTTAGATAACGTTTTCAATGAGTTATTATTGATTGTATGCTTGAGATATTGCCTCATCGACAAGTTTCACTAACGGCTCATAACCAAAGTTAATCAATGGCTTACCATTAACAAAGAACTGTGGCGTTGCTCTTACTTTTAACATTTTTCCATCGTTAATATCTTTAGCTATCGCCTCACTTACTTGCTCGCTTTGTTGGTCAAGTGTTAGTTGAGTAGCGTCTAACTTCAATCGTTGCAAAGCGATTAACGCGAGCTCTGGCTGAGCAACATGATGTTGCACCCAATTATTTTGGTTTTTATATAATAATTCAACAGCTGGCCAAAACTTGCCTTGTAAATGCGCGGCTTCAAGTATTTTAACCACTTGATCTGAGCCTTGGTGTAATGGCGCATAACGTTTTACTAGCTTAATTTTACCAGGGTTATTTTTCATGATGCGATTTACTAAAGGGTAAAACTGGCGGCATGTTTCACAAGCGGGATCAAAAAACTCAACAATAGTGACTTTGGCATCAGCACTGCCTTTAAAAGGTGCATTATCACGCGTTAGCCATTGTGCGTCTTGTGTTGTTTGCGCTTGTATTTTACTTTGCTCATTATTAAATATACTTACCGCGACAATAAAAGCAGTACAAAGAATAATGATAGTGCTAATAAAAAGTGTTTTTTTATTCATGGTTGTTTCTCGATGATTGAAGGTAAGCAATAAACAATAATAAGCCGATTAGCGTAAACGTTAATAAAGACATCAGTGGAATATTTAAAAAACCCAATAAATTAATATGTGTTTCTGAGCAAGGTATTCCTTGTACGCAAGGTTGGGCTGATTTAGGGATAATACCAGCAACTAGCAGCACATGATATAAAGCAACAAGCCAACCAAAAGTGACTAAGCTACTAATATAACGAATAATTTTTTCATCATAAGGAAATAATGCCAGTGGCATTACAATCACTAATGGGTAAAGTGCAATACGCTGATACCAACATAATACACAAACAGGTAACTTAACTATTTCACTTAAAAATAAGCTGATGAGTGTGGCTGCTGTGGCAATAATCCATACAGAAAACAGCAAATACCAGGCAGTAGCGGCTTGTTTATTTTGTGCTATGTTGTTCATGTTTTCTCAGTGTTTTTACAGTGATTTTCCCAAAATATAGCGGCATATATACTCGCATAATTTTAATATACCTTCTTGATTGATAAAGGCATATTAATTATTTGAACGCTATATTAACATAACTTATTTATGCTGATGTAGCATTTACTGAATTAACTCCCGTTTGAACTAGCACGGGCATATATTAATGATTTCTGTTAATCTATATTTAAAAGTAAGCGGTATAATTCAATAGCTTTTGGCGTTAAACAGCTTGCTTGACCTACTAAAACTTAAGAATATTAACAGCCATGACCTTTACTTCATTATCAAATAAAACAGCCTCTGACATTTACTTGTTATCTTTGCAATCAAAACAAAGTCGGGTCACTATGGCATCTTTATTAAACGTGGTTGCTTATAAGTTTGATAACAAAAAGAACCATCAATCTGTTGATTGGTCAAAACTTCACTATGAAAAAATTCTGATGTTGCTATCTGACTTGTCAGATGAAGGTAAGTCCCCTGCTACGATTAATGTTTACCTATCAGCCCTTAAAGGCGTTGCTAAAGAAGCTTGGCGTAAAAAGCAACTTGATGTTGAAAGCTATCAGCATATTAAAGAAATTAGACGTATTAAAGGCTCTCGAAGTATTAAAGGTCGAGCTCTTGAGCTTGATGAATTAAATACGTTAATCGATTATTGCATGTCACAAGAAGGCGTTATTGCGATGCGTGATGCTGCCGTTATTGCTTTAGTATATGGTGCAGGTTTGCGACGACATGAGGCTGCTGGTCTAATGTTGTCAGACTTAGATGTTGATCAAGGCACTATTAAAGTACTCGGTAAAGGTAACAAAGAACGAGTTAATGCCTTACATAACCGTAATTTAGATATTATTCATACTTGGTTAGATGAGCGAGGTTTAGAGCCTGGGCCATTATTTTTACGAGCCCGAAAAGGTAATCGTTTAGTTAATGAGCCTATTTCTGGGCAGACTATTTACGATATTATTATTCGTCGTTATAAAGAAGCTGGACTAAAACGGTTAACTCCCCATGATTTGCGTAGAACCTTTGCCACTAAGCTATTAGAGAATGGCGAAGATGTTTTTCTGGTACAAGATTTGATGGGACATTCGTCGGTGGAAACAACAAAAAATTATGATAGACGTGATGAAAAAGCGAAAACAAAGGCAGCAAAAGCGCTACCTTTTTAAGTGATTTGATCAGTTAATCTAGCTAATGTTAGTTAACCGAGGTGTTAATTGGCTTAATTTTTAATACCAGTGCAGGGTCTATTTTTACGTCGAACCAATTAATTCGCCAATCTAAATGAGGTCCTGTGGTGCGTCCGCTGTTACCGACGGCAGCAATAACTTGCCCTTGTTCAACCATATCCCCTTGTTTTACATAAGATTTACTTAAATGTAAAAATGTTGAGCTGATGCCATGACCATGTTCAATAATCATAGTACCACCCGAGTAAAACATATCGGGCACCCAAAGTAGTACTTTACCAGCCGCAGGTGCTTTTACCGGATCGCCAATTTTACCAGCATAATCTAAACCAAAGTGTGGTCTTTTCTTCACGCCGTTAAAAACGCGTTGACTGCCATACACGCCAGTTATGGTGCCATCAATTGGCGCAATAAAACCACCGGCAAAGCTAGTTAAATCGGTACTAATAGTACGCGCTGCTTTTACTTGCTTACTATCTTTGGCTGAGCGCTTTACCGCTTGAGGGTTCGGCTTCATAATACTTTTTTTAATACCTTCAATACGCTGAATGTTATATTCGCGTTTTTTCGGCGTAAGTATTTTTTCTACCCGATCACCATTAACATTACTAATAGCTAAGGTATAACTATCAACATCATCACGAGAAAAACCAAAGGTATAATCTCCATCTGCTGATAGAGGTAATTTCTTATCGTTTAAAGTGACGGTATTACCAACCGATGTTTTACCTACAAGTAAGCCACCTTGCTCAACAACACCTGCGAGCTTAATACTCGGCTTATTATTATCTAATGCAAAAGCACTCGTACTGATAGATAATGTACTAATACTAAACGTTGCAATATAAGCAGAAAAAGCGATGTTTTTAGCGACTTTTGTTAAACCGTTAAATTTAGCCATTAACAATTGCTCCTTTTGCTACCCCTTCATAAGCAATTACCTTAACTGCTTTATTAGCTAATTCAGGCATTGCTTTTAATTGTCGAACAATAAAGTCAGCAAGTAGCTCGACCGTTGAATCACAATCAACCACATCTAAAATATTACTTGGTACGGCAATATCAAAACGACCTTGCGGTGCATGATAACTAAAGTATTGGTGATCGGGTGTTAAATCATTTTGTGCCTGAGTAGATAACTGAATATCAGCAGCATCAATACGATCAGCCTCACTAGCAATATAGATATCTTGCCAGCGTTGACACCATAGCTTTTCAAGCGCGGTGTCTTTAATACCATCAACAAAAATTTGTATTTTTGAGCGATGACCATGAGCAATACGCTGACAATTACCATCATGAAGCTTTAAACCATGAGTGTAATGGTAATAGTCATTATGCATTACCTCTGGTCGCAACGTTAAAGTTAAGCCTTCAACATTGGTTGGTAATTGCGCTTTAATAATGGCAGTTAAATGGCGAGTTACATCAGTAATATTAATGGTTAAACTATCAACTGGCGCAAATGCACACTGAGGTGATTGTAAATGATAGCTACCAACAGCACTGGTAAAGTCAATCACTTGATGGTTTTCATTATGTGGTGACTCGGCCAATATTACAGATTTTTCTTGCATCGGTAATAAAAGTTTATGATCTACGGCATCATCAATAATGGCTTTTATTTGCTTTTTAACAACGGCAAAATCAAGCACCATGCTCATTTCATTAAGTGAGCCGTCAAGTAATACATCAACTATCCAACTTTCACCTACAATACCGCGCTCTACACACAAATATGAAAAATCAATAACGGTAAGATCATCTACAAATAATTGCATTTTTTTCCTTAATTTACGTTTGGCTCTCTACTTAAATATTTTTGCACAAACAGTGGTTAACGATAACGTTAAATTGTTATCGCAAACGTCACTTAACTATTTACTCGACCAAAGTTAGTCTTGTACTTGCCATAATATTTCTTCGTTAGCACGCACAGGTACAACAACATCACTACCAAAGCTCATAGTTTCAGGCACTGACCATGACTTTTTAACGAGGGTTATTTTATCGTTATTTACAGGTAATTGATAAAAGTTTGGTCCATTTAAGCTGGCAAATGCTTCTAATTGATCGAGCGCGTTCTCTTGCTCAAATACTTCAGCATATAACTCAATTGCAGCGTGAGCAGAATAAACACCAGCACAGCCACAAGCTGATTCTTTAGCGTGCTGAGCATGTGGCGCAGAATCTGTGCCTAAGAAAAATTTATTGCTACCACTGGTAGCCGCTTTAATTAAAGCATGTTGATGAATGTTACGCTTTAAAATAGGTAAACAAAAATAATGTGGGCGAATACCGCCAACTAACATATCGTTACGGTTATAAAGTAAATGGTGCACAGTAATTGTTGCGGCAATATTGTCACCGGCACTTTCAACAAAATCGACAGCATTTTTTGTTGTAATATGCTCTAACACGATACGTAGTAATGGGTATTTTGCGACTAAAGGCTTTAAAATTGTATCAATAAAAACTTGTTCACGATCGAAAATATCAATTTCACAGCTGGTTACTTCGCCATGAATAAGTAATGGCATTCCTACCGATTGCATCGCCGCAAAAACATCGGCTAACTTAGCAACATCAGTTACCCCTGATGATGAGTTAGTTGTAGCACCTGCGGGATATAATTTAGCAGCAAAAACTAAACCTGACTCTTTGGCTTCGATAATATCTTGAGCACTGGTTTGGTCAGTTAAATAAAGTACCATTAGCGGCTTAAAATGGGCGCTAGGATTTTGCGCCATAATGCGTTCATAATAAGCGGTTGCTGCTTTCACTTCCGTTACTGGAGGCACTAAATTAGGCATAACGATAGCACGTCCAAAGTAACGGCTAATATCGGTAACGGTATTATTTAGTACTTCGCCATCACGTAAATGTACATGCCAATCATCAGGACGTGTAATAGTTAAAGTTGTTGTACTTGTCATTTTTTGCTCCACTTATCTATATTCAATTCTTTAGCAGTAAATGAATGCAAAGCCAAAGAATGTATTTTGTAATGAATGTTTAACGAATATTTTTTACTACTTCAAGGGTATATAATAGTTTAACGCACCACTTCACCGACATTGTTAATAATTTACTTACCCGTTAACGAAAAATAATAATCAATTGATTTAAAAGGCAATAAAAAGTAACGCGTAACTTGTTGGTGGTATAAAAAGTGTTACTATGCACAATAAATGTGCTTAAAAGTCTTCATTATTTTCAGGTGATTTATTACTTTCTAATAATGCCAGTAACTGCTCTTTTAAATTTGGCGGCACTTTATAAATGGTTAATGAATCATTATGCGGATTATACACTACATCTTCGCCAAAGTGACTACGCTCAAAGCTCAAACTGATGCCATTACCATAACCTGAATACTTAGTGATTTTATTGACCACAGCTTGCTCGTGCGGAAACGACTCTTCAATAGGATATGACTGCGCTTGACAGAATTGATAAAAGTCTTGCTCGCCCTCTCCTGATTCAATCACTTTACCTAACTCTTGTATTGATACATCTTGCGAGCTCGCTTTTTGCTCTTTACAGTAGTTAAGTAAATCTTTACGGGTTTTTTGTTTTTCACCTGCGTCTAATTGATTAACCGCCACATAATCTTCAACCGCTTGTACTAATGTTTGGGTTTGCTCTTTAGCATTTAAGCCTTCTTCACAACCTAAAAAATCTAAGAAAAAGTCTGAAACTTTACGCCCTGCACGACCTTTAATAAATGAAATATAACGATTACCCGTACTATTTTGTTGGTAGTCAAACAAATCAATACGTGCTGCTAATTGCAGTTTATTGGTATCTAAATGCTGCGCTGCTGAAATATTAAGTTCACCATCAACGCTGTAATGCTCAGAAATAGGAATAACGGCAACCAGTAAATAGCGCCCTCCCATATATTCATAATGACAAACTACTAAATAGCCTGTTTCTGCTAAATCGTATTTCTCAATTTCATTTTTTAAGACATTTGCCGCTTGCGTACTGAAAGTGTAAAAGTCTTGTTGCTCACCTAAGTAACTTTCCATTAAATCGACAAAACGTGCGGCATCACCTTCGCTCGGCATAGCGTTAAAGCTACCATAAGCTTTACTGCCCTTTGCATTATAAATGGCATGTAAACCGTCAACAAAATTACTAATTTTCTGATTGTATTGATTTAACTCACCGTCCCCATTATGCAAACTTTTAGGACCTAAGCGCAGTACCACTTCACCGGTTTCTTCTTTTTTAGTGAGAAAATGTAGTGCAATATTTGAAATAATTAAGCTCATAGTTATATTTTATCTTCAATTTTAGAAAGTATGTGTTGATGTCGACGCTAATGTTTATATTAAATTGTGCAGGCATTTGATAAACTAGGATAATTAAATTTATCATTAGCGAACTACTTATTATGCCTATTGTATCGAAATATTCGAATGAACGTGTAGAAAAAATTATCCAAGAGTTATTAGACGTGTTAGTAAACGAAGAAGCGACACCCGATTTAGCCCTTATGTGTTTAGGTAATACTATTACTAACGTGCTTGCTAACGTACCTGAAGCCAAAAGAGCTGCGGTTGTTGACAATTTTACTCGAGCATTAAAGCAATCTATTTAAACCTCGTTATTTAATAAGCTTTATTTTGTAACGTTTAATTAGCGTACCTATTTCACTTACCTAACACAGAGAAAATACAGTTCAATGGTTTCTTTTGACACAAAAAGCTATAGCAAAAAACTATTACAATTAATCAGTTGGAGCCATTGGTTCACTTTTTTCAATATTATCGCCGCAATTGCCCTTTCTTCTTATTATGTTTTCAATGAAACGGCACCAACAACGATTTTAGGTTATTTGTATGTATTAACCACTTGGGTCAGTCATATCGCATTTTTAACCTTTATGAGCTTTGTGTTAATACTGTTTCCGCTTATATTAATTTTTCCTCATACACGCTTTATACGAACAAGCGGCTCCATTATATTTACCATTGGTTTATTACTGCTAATACTTGATGCCTTTATTTATAGCCGCTTAGGTTATCATTTGAATGCCTCATCAAGTGAACAAATTATTGGATTAATTAAAGATATAGCGCAACAAAGTGTTATGTTTTATGCCATTAGTGGTGCTCTCGCCATTATTATTTTAAGCTTTCAGTTCACGGCCAGTAATTATGCGTGGAAACACTTAAAACAATTACAGAAAACCACCTTTACACATTTTGTAATTTTTGGTTTTGTTGCCTCTTTCTTTTTTAGCCACTTAACCCATGTTTGGGCCGATGCTAATTTAGAATATGATATTTTACGTCAAGATACGGTATTACCCTTATCGTACCCAGCTACCGCTAAAACCTTATTAACCAAGTACGACTTATTTAATATTGATGATTATAACGAGCGAAAAAACAGCCCGTTATCGTTTACAAAAACAATACCTAATTACCCTACGTTAGCCTCAAGCCAATGCAGCGCGGTTGATACCCAGCATTCAGTTTTTCTTATTTTAACTGACGCGCAAATTTCAGCAGAACAAATTCAGCACTTTACTCAACGAGCAACGGCTAACACCTTGGAGCTAAGCCAAAATATAGATACCGGTTTAACTGAAGAGTCTTGGTTTAATTTGCTCTACTCCTTACCGAGTATTTATCAGCAAGATATTCTCAAACAAGGCGAGCAGCCGTTACTGTTTCAACAAATTGCGCAGCAAAAATTAGCAACGAGCTTAACAATTATCAATAAAGATACTTATGAAAGTACTCGAGATAGTGCTAATACCACCAATGAACCGTTATGGTTTAATGCCCTATTTACAGACGTATCAAAATTAACGGATGTTTCAAGCTTATTATTTGCCAAAAAACTGAATAATAAACCCGCTGGTTTACACGTTTTTTACTTTAAAAATTCACCGAATAATAACCAGTACCAGTTTGAATTATTTATTGAAGCATTGTTACTGGCGCAGAAGCAAAAAACTGATAAAGATACGGTATGGATCAGCGCTATTGGTAATGCTCGTGATGAAATGCGCTTAGCGACTAAGCCCGCTTTACTTATTCAACAAAGCCCTTTAAACACCTCAACACAGCATAAAAAGCTTAGCCATAATACAAGTCTTATGGATTTACAACCAACCTTAATGAAAAATTGGTTAGGCTGTGATTTACCCGTACCAGCATTTGCTAATGGCAGCGATTTAATAACGTTAAATAAAGATCGCATTATTGCCAATACTACTGCGCAAGGTATTATTGTTTTTGATAAGGATAAGTCAGCATTTATAGATCAATTGGGTAATTTTCAAAGTTACTCTACGCAATTATCTGCACCAATTACGATTAATGCAGACTTTCCGTTAATGATTGATGGTGTACATTTTATTAAGCAATTTAGCGCGCAACAATAAAAACGAGCAATACGAATAAAAAGCAAACAAAAAGTAAGTTAAGGTGATATTTTTCATTGCATTACCGATGTAAATCATTATGATACCTCTCACAAATGCAGCGACAGTTTTTCTCCCCAGCTTACTGTAGTATTTGTATTTCGGGGTATAGCGCAGCTTGGTAGCGCGTGCGTCTGGGGGACGTGAGGTCGCAAGTTCGAATCTTGCTACTCCGACCATATTAATGAATTAAGACGTCCTAGGGCGTCTTTTTTTATGCCTAACTACCACTAACCTAACTACCACTAAAATATTATCAAACAGCCTATCTTTATGTTTATTATTGTCTTTTGATGTTAATGACCTATATCAAGAATTAAACGAATTTAATTAATCGTTTTGATCACTTAGCCTTCTTACTAATGTCTTCTTAGGTATTAAGTTTGTTAATGTGAGAGCAAATCAGCCCTAGTGTAAGTAGCGTTGCAATACTTGCACTATTACGTCTTTATTAATGGGTTTGCTAATATAATCATTCATTCCCGCTTCTAGACATTTTTCTTGATCGCCCAACATCGCATTAGCAGTCATTGCTGTAATTGGAATTTGTTGATATCGCTCGCCGGCATCACCTTGTCGTATAGCTCCAGTTGCTTGATAACCGTCCATCTCAGGCATTTGGCAGTCCATAAAAATAAAGGTAAATGGGGTATCTTGGCTTGACCCATTAAGTGTATTGATCGCATCAATACCATTGACAGCAATTTCACATTCAAGACCGATCTTTTGCAGTACACCTTTAGCGACCATTTGATTCACTCGGTTATCTTCTACCAGCAAGATCCGGGTATTATCAGGCCAATCATAAGCTAGTGCTAGATCGGTTGGCTTTTGGTACTCGATAATCTCGTTCGTTTGTTGCTCATTATCTGGCTCAGCGGGTATTTTGTCTGTAAAAAATCGTTCAATGACACTATGTAAATCTTTAATGGTTACTGGTTTAGGGAAATAATAATCAACACCTAAGTCACTTAAGTGTTTAGGCGTAACCAATGCCGACATAGGCGTCATCAAAGCAACCTTAAAACTAGGGATAGATAAGTTAGCGCGCAGTTTGCTAATAACATTTTCACCGCTAACAGCAAACAAATCATAACTGATCAATATCAATTCAATGGGTTGTTTTTGCTCAACTTGCTTTTGACAAAGATCCATTACACTTTGTTCGTCATAAGCGGCTTGTGCTGGCATTTGCCACTGCTGTAATTGCTTGGTAATAATATCGGCATTATGTTTATTAGCATCAACAACTAACGTAGCTCGTTTTTGATAGTCAAACTGCGGTTGACTCCCCTGATCTTGCTCTGGTTTATCAACGACTAAGACACAGGTAAAGGTTGAACCTTGATCAGCAACACTACTCAGCGTAATACTTCCCGACATTTTTTCACACAGTTTTTTTACAATGGCTAAACCTAAACCTGTACCACCAAACTGCCGAGTTGTTGAAGCGTCTACTTGGCTAAACGCTGAAAATAATAAATGATGTTTTTCCTGGGGAATGCCAATACCACTATCAGAAACCGTTATGGTTAACTTATACTTTGATGAGGTATGTTCTTGTTGCAAGACTCGCAACATCACCTCGCCTTTGGCGGTAAACTTAATCGCATTACTGACTAAGTTAGTCAGTATTTGTCGAATGCGGTAGGCATCGCCAATAATGAGACGTTGTTTAACGTCAACCATATCAAGGATAAGTTCTAAGCCTTTATCTTGCGCTGTTTGCGCCATTGAATCGGCAAAGCCACCAAGCAAGTCGATTAAATCAAATTCTCGCTGCTCTAAGTTTAACCGATTTGCATCAATTTTAGAGAAATCGAGCACATCATTGATTAAGCTAAGTAATGATTCGGCACTATCTTTGGCGATTTCAATTCGATGACTTTGCTCTTTCGTTAAGGTGGTACCTTTTAACAACGACAACATTCCAATAACACCATTCATTGGCGTACGAATTTCATGACTCATACTAGCTAAAAACTCATTTTTAGCTTTCACAGCCAATTCAGCCATTTCTTTTGCTTGTAGTAGAGCTTGCTTATTTCTCTCTGAAGATAATTCTGAATTAAGCCAGTTTGAAAAGAGTTGAATAAACTCTAATTCACGCTCACTAAACGGCCGGCCCAAAGGCTCTGGCGATGAAAAATTTAATGTACCAAAACGTTTACCTTCAACAATTAACGGCACACCAATATAACTTTCTAGTCCGAAATTTTGATAACACGGATGAGTATTTATATGGCTATTACCCGCATGATGAAACGCTGTAGGTTGATCGGCTGATAATGTATGTACGCAATAGGTATTACCAAGTTCGAAGGTCATTCCTGTCTTCAATTCATCATTAGGAGACTGACAATAGACTACTTTATATTCTTTATCGGTAATTTCACTAACAATAGCCAAAGGGAGGTTAAAAATTTCACGGCCCAATGCCAATAACTTTGTCACTTTTTCGTCAATATTTAGTGCAACTGAAGAGGTTATTCGATGTAGTTGGTTAAGTGCAAATTCCGTTTGCTTAATGCCACTAATATCATTTTGAATAACAATAAAAGAAGCGATGCGCTTATTAAGCTCTTTTAATGGCACAATAGTTGTATCTAGCCACAGTTGTCGACCACCTTTAATCTTATTGAGTGACTCTCCACGCCAATATTCTTGCTTAACACACACTCTGAAAATATCTTCGTAATCTTGTTGTCGATAAATGTCGCCACACACTAAAAATACGCTTTTACCAATAATTTCTTGCGGTTGATACTGATAAAACTCAGCAAAACGTTGATTAGCATAAGTAATATTCCCTTTCATATTAACGCGATAAACTATTGCATGTTTATTGATCGCAAACTTAAACTCTTCATTAAGATTTTTACTGATTAATAACTCTTGATAGTTACTGGCAATATGGCGCTGCATAGGTAAAAACACCAGCCGATAAATCAGCAGCAACACTACCAAGACACTAAACCATATTACTACTTGAGTATTTTTCAAGGTATCCTGGTTGGCGTTAGCCTCTTGCTTCAATAGTTGAACAGCATGATCAAGGTTAATCAGCAATTGTTCTACCAATTTTTCGTCAAACTGTTTTTTTATGATTAAATAGGCTCGCTGTGGCTTGTTTTCTTCAGAGAGCCGCTGTGCCGCATCAACATAGAACTGTACTTTGTTATCAAGATTTTCTGGATTATCAAAATATAGCAGAGTCAGTTTTTCTGATATTGTGCTTTGATTTTTTTTGGCATAGTCAGCCAAAAACAACTGATTAGCGGCAAGTTTATCTGCGGCATAAACTAAAGTTTTTCGCACCTCGTTATTTTGTACGCCATCTTTAATCGCTTGATAGTGGCGTACAGCATTAAGCGCAATTTTTTGTGAGAGCATGCGTTGACTACCCGCAATATCAATAATCTGAGCGACTTTACGCTGTTGCTCAGATAAGGTAATTACTCCATAAAATGAGCCACTCACTAAGAGAGCGACTAAGGTAGTCGCAATCCATATTTGCTTTTTTACTTGTTGTTGTAATTGTTGCGTTTTTGCCATATCAGGTAAGTTAGATTAGCTCATTAAGCTATTATTTAAAGAGTATGATCAAACTTTAGCTTAGTATTAACTGCTTTGCAGTAAAAAGTATCTATATTATTGATAAAGCTAATAAAGCTCTTCGAGGTAAAACTGGACTGACTATATTGAAAACTTTACAAGGTTGAAAAACGATTCGGGGCGAAAAATTTAGCTCAAACCTAAACTGACAAGGTACCTAATAACTAACTAAGTAACTGGGTAACTGCCAGCTTAGACCTGAACTTATATCATGTTCGCCTTAGAAACTGCGGTGCTCAAAACTAAATGCTGATTCAGTGATAAGCTCGCCACTGCCGTTTTGTGGCGTTGAATAAAACGTGACCTGTAAGGTATCATTTTTATTATTTAAGGTGACACTAGAAAAACCCCAAGTAAAACTTTTAGACCACAGTAGCTGATATTGTGGATAGCGCTTCGCTTGTTGCTCTGCAAATGGTGTATGTTTGCCACGCATTTTTGATGCTGCACCACTGATAATAAGCGGTAAAGGTGAATTTTCTGTTTCGCTGTCATACAGTGAACAATCATCGCTCAGTAGTTCCAAATCATGTTCATGACCCGCAATATAAGCATCAGCATACTGACAAAGGTTAGGTAAAATAAGCTTTCTTAATACATGCCCTTCATCATATTTAGTGCCTCCAATTGACCACAAAATATGATGACCATAAACAATTTTCCACTTTGCGGTTGAGTTTTTAAGCCCTTGCTCAAGCCACTTTAGTTGCGTTATATCTTCACCATTAAGCGGTAATTCGTGGGAGCTATGATGCTCTAGTTCAGCTTTACCTTCTTTTACAGCAAGCGCTATATTCTGTTCACTACCGTCAGGGTTTAATGGCACTTCATAAAAAGTTTGTCCTGACAGTAACATGTTGGTATCAAGTACAAAAAACTCAACATCATTACCAGGTTCACCTTGAGTATAACTGTAATACCCTTTGGCATCTAAATGAAAATTAGCCTGCTCAGCCATCCACTGGGTTTGTAAAGCAACACCTTTGCGCGATGACTTCCAATCATGATTTCCTAAGGCTGAATAAATAACTAGCTCAGGGCTCTGTGATAATAACGGTTTAAGTGGCGCTAACAGTAAATCGTCCATGCGTTTTTGATCGTCTTTACCATCATTAGCATCAGCGCCATCAGGGTAAATATTATCTCCCAACTGTATCGCAAAATCACATGCTTTACGTTGACATAAACTTGCCATAGCTTGACCTACCGCATAAGAGCCACCTTGTTCAATAGTACTATTGGTTTCTGGTATTATGTATAACGGTGGCGTTTCAAATTCCTCAATAGGTCTATGCTCCTCAAGCCATTCTTGGCGCTCATTATTTATGTACTGCTGTTTGCTAAGGCGTTTTTCAACGTCCTTTAATTTAGGGTAGTCGACATGATAGCCGCCATCACCAAAAGCAATAAAGGTGATGTTTTTAGGGGTATTACTAGTCGGATCCTCTACACTACTTATTGTTTGCTCAGTACTACAAGCAAGCAAGTTAGTCGTTAATAAAACAGCGTAAAAGCTCATTAACTTGGGAAAGCGTGTCGTGTTAACGATATGGTATTTTGAAGTGTTCAACGTTGTAGTGCTCTGTTTTGATATATTGAATATAGATTTGGTCATAGTGAATATTGTTAAGTTTAAAAGTAAAAAATTAAAAGCACTGAAAGGCTAGCTTAATGAGTATTGATTAAACTAGCCAACTGATTTTGGTGCTATGAAAGTGTCGTTACAACACTTATAACGAGGTGATTGTGAAACCTAGTTCAAATGAGCTACCGTATTCTTCATATTGATAATTGAAGTTTTGCTGACCATGGTAAAGATAGTACGGTTCATTGGTTAGGTTAACCGCATTGAAATACACTTGCATGTTTTGTGAAATATAGTATTTGGCACTAAAGTCTATTTGCATGTGTGTATCTTCATAAACAGCACTATCACCATCATCAAACTGATAGTTTTCGCTGGTGTAGTTAGCACTCAAACGTGTACTAAAATGATTGTTTTCAAAGCCAACAATAATATTGGCAATAGTATCGGCTTGATTAGGCAATTTATCATCAGCATCAATAAAGGTGCCATTTGCGCCTAACATAAGGCCAGATTGAAAGTTTTTATTCCATGCTAATTCAATGCCGGTTAATGAAGCGCTGCCACCATTAACATGTTGAATAACTTCATCAAATCCATCCCAATCGCCATTATCTTGTACTTCTTGTTGAATAATAAAATTATCAATGTCTTTATAAAATAATCCTGCTGATAAAACACCAATATGACCCGGGTAGTATTCAATTGAAAAGTCTACATTATTTGACTCATAAGGGTTTAACTCAGGGTTACCTACTTCTGCCTTACGTTCAGTTTCAATAACACCGTCATCTTGTGCTACTTCCGTTTCAATAATTTGATAAGCGGCTGAGTTGCCAAAAGAAGGACGCGCAATAGTTTGCGTTAGCGCAAAACGCGCAACAAGTTTGTCGCTGGCATCATAGCGAATGTTTAAGCTAGGTAAAATATGGTTGTAATCTTTGTCGACCAACCATGGGGTAATATTGACGGTATCATCGCCATTAACGTCATCAACGGTTAATTCAACTTTATTACCTTGGGTTTCAAACGTGGTGCCTTCATAACGAAGCCCTGTAACAATATGCCACTTTTCAATATCAAGAGTTATCATCGCATACGCTGACAATATATCTTCGCTACTTTGATAACTTTGCCCTGCTGTATCAATACTTGAGTCGAGCTCATTTTTTTCAAACTGACTAATATTGCTCATAACATAACTATGCACTGCCGATTGCGAAAGGCCTGGTCCAAAATCACCCAAGCCATAATCAGGGCTATTCGCGCCAAACGCTTGAGCAGTCACATCATTAAATCCACCATCGTAAACGGCAAGGTTAACACGGCTGAATTTATCTCTATTTTGGTATTTTGCTCCAAATTTAAATTCACCATTGTAATTATTAAAAACAAAGTCTTTTGATAAGTCTATGCGTACGCTAATTTCTTCATCTTCTGTCAGGTTATTTGCATACTCAACGCTATCAAGCTCGAAATTGCTCAGTTGATGAGCCGCTGCAGATTGTGTTAACTGTGGATAAGGGCCACTACTGATATAGCCTAGAGTTAAATCTTTAGCCGCAAATGAAGCATCTACTCGGTCTGGCTCACGCTCTGTTGATTTTGAATAACCCGCACTGTATTCGATTAACCAATCATTTAATTGATTTTCACCGCCAACCACAAAAGACAAAATATCTTGCTCTTCGTAGCGATCTTTGGTGTCACGATCCATGTCTGCATCAACAAATTGTGCGCTTGAGTTAGTAACTGAGTTTAAGTCAACATTGCCTTTAGCAAATTTGTATTCATTTCGTTGACGGTATTCATCATCTGAAAATTGGCTGTAAAGTGTTCTCAAATAATATTTATCAGCCGATGAAGTGTGTAAATCAAAGTTTAGTGCTGCGCCAAGTCGCTCTCTTGTTATTTGATAATGACGCTGCTCAACTTCTTCTGCGCCAAATATCTCAACTTCATTACCGGTGTTAGCGTCATCAAGTTCATAGTTTGCCCAACCACCATCGGTTTCAGCATTATGTGAGCCAAAAGTGCGCTCAAACCAAGAAACAGCAGTAGCCACACCTAGTTGATAACCTGATGACAACGCAAAAGTATCGCTGAAGCTGCCTGATAATTTAGGGCTGTAATCTTCGGTTTGTTCGTTGTATGAGCCTTGCGCCGTGAAACTGTAACTTTTCCCTTCGCGATCAAATGCACTTAAGCTTTTTACTTCAATGGAGCCACCAACAGCACTGGCGTCCATATCGGGTGTAACCGTTTTACTGACTTCTAAACTTTGTACCAGCTCACTTGGAATAACATCCATCGCGACACTACGAACACCTGACTCGGGTGAAGGTACATTAACACCGTTAATAGATACGTTGTTCAAGTTAGGGTCTATACCGCGAATGCTAACAAAGCGCCCTTCACCTTGGTCACGTTTAATTAACATACCCGGTAAACGCTGAAGTGCTTCTGCTGCATTTTGATCAGGTAATTGTCCAATAGCGTCTGCACTGACAACCGATTTAAGGTTGCTCGCATTTTTCTGACGGTTTATTGCCCCAGCCTGTCCGGCTCTTTGCCCATAAACAATAACATTTTCCATGTTTGAGTTTGATGAACTAATCGCATAATTTTGCTGTGTTATTTTGCCATCAACAACGGTCACCTCTCTTTCAATGGTCGATGCTCCAATATATTCAATGCTCAGCGTGTAAACACCTTCTGGAATGTTATTAAAACGGAAGGTACCATCACGATCACTAACGGCCGTAAGTTTCAACTCTTTCAGTTGAATTTTAGCGCCTTCAAAATAAACGGTATTATTTTCATCTGTAATACGCCCTTCTACCGACGATGGTGCACCAAAAACGCTAGGTGAAAGAAGAGCCGCCGAACAAGCTAAGGCAATAGCGGTTTTATGAAAGTTTTTTTTCGGTTGAACAGTAGGCATAGTGTGATCTCAGTTTTATTTAGTAATGTGGATTTAG